>JAJRZK010000022.1 GCA_024275315.1 Nitrospirota bacterium | reverse complement strand
AGGCGGCCCGTGAGCATAATCTTTCCCCATCTTTGATAGACCGCTGGCAGAAGCAGATTCACGAGGGAACCCTGCGCTCCCGTCCCTCGGCGCGTGAGAAGCAGTTGGAGCGGGAGCTTGATCTTTACAAGAAGAAGGTCGGTGAGCTGAGCGTCCATGTCGATCTTTTAAAAAAACTAAAGGAAGCCTCAGCATCCATGAGAAGGTCGAATGGGTATATCGTAACCGGGAAGCCGTCGGCCCGGTCGGGAAAGGGCTCAAAATGATGGGGCTTAGTAAATCGACCTATTATTACCGGCCCAAGGTATCGCGCGCCGAGCGTGACCGGCGTGACGCCGACCTGCGTGACAAGATCGAGTATTTGCAGGCGGAGTTTTCGTGCCACGGCTACCGGACGATCCGTAAACAGCTACTGCGCCATTACGGTATGGTGGTGAACGGGTCCCGCAGTTCATCGAGAGCGTCTATAACCGCAAGCGGGTCCACTCCGGCATCAACTACTTGCCGCCGGTGGAGTTTGAGGATATATTGCACGACGAAAAGAGAAAACAGGAACCGGGACAGATCACCCTAATACTGTCGGATTAATGTCCAGCCGACGGGGTGCGGTTCAATCCATACAATTCGATTAACTTTAAAATTATCATGAGATCCACGATTAATATCGGATTGCGAACAAGGGGTCTAATTTTGACATTTTTGCAAATGACCGGCGGGCTATTTCGCGCGGTATACCCGTGATCCCTTGTGGATTTTATATAGTCCGCTGGTTGGAATGGCAGAGGCTTTGTATCCCAGGATCCGTTTGACTTTCGCGCTGTATTCGACACCATCCTTGGTTTCGATAACTATTTTATCCTCGATACCTACCGAGGACAATTTCCTGAGCTTTATCACAACAAAACCCCAGGTAAAATCGATCGACTCCACGGAGCCTATAAAACGATTTTTTTTGGCCTGTTCATGGCGCCGTTTATTTTCCTCTATAAGTCTTGCGACCCTGGCCTCCCGCTCCTTGCGAGCCTGCTCGGCCTTGCGCGTCGCCCACTCCTTTTTGCGTTGATCCAGCCGCAGATAGGCCTTATTGATATTTTCCGAATTTGGCGCCATTGTCGCCGCCTTTTCGAGAATTTCGGAGGCCTTGTCGAAATCCTCAGAAGCCATGGCCGCGTCGGCTATCTCAATATACTCGGCCACGATGGTTTCGCTTTTGACAGTCTGGGCGCCGGGTGACTCGGCGGTTTTGATTTCCAGTCGCTTACGCTCCAGCTCCGCCAGCCTTTCCGCCTCCTCGCGAACGCGCTGTTGCTCCGCCAATTTCTCGGCCTCGTCCTGTTGACGCTGAAGCTCCGCCTGTCTCTCGATTTCGCCGGACGATTTACCACTGGCAGAGTTAAGCCTCACCCTGGCCTCCACTAAGATGGTGGACCCGGGCGATACAAGCTCCGCCCGGGACAGCAGTTTTTCGGCCCGTTGAAAATCGGAATGGCCGATCGCCTCATCAGCCATTTCAACGTAGCGCTCCACTATGCGCTCCATTCCCACGGCGGCGTCCCTGTTATCCGGATCCAGCTCAAGTACAGCCATGTACTTTTCCAGCGCGTTGGAGCCGGCAGGCTCGGTCAACCGGTCCAACCCGGTGTCACGCGCGACTCCCGCGAGTAGCTCTGCGATCTGGTCGGGCCTGGCCTGATCCTGGTCGCTCGTTTTGGCCGCAACCTCAACAGGCTCGGGAGCAGTCGCAGGCTCCGGCGCGGGTGTGGAGACAGGAGCCGGGACGGTTTCAACCGTCTTGTCGCCGCCGGTTCCGGATCTGTTTTTCGAGAAGAGCCAAATGCCGGCGCCTGATAGCGCAATTACAAAGATTACGGCCATGGCTATCATAAAACCCGGCTTTTTAGGCTTAGGTCCGGGAAGCATGGTTTTCTCGTAATAGCTTGGCGACACCGCCGGATCGGACCCGCTTCTGCTCCATGCTTCGAGCTTTAGCAGGTCCTCTTTCAACTCGAAGGCGGAAGAATACCGGTCCTGCGGGTCCTTCTCCAGGCACCGCATGACAATGGCCTCCAACTCCGGGGGTATATCAGGGTTGGATTCCTTGAGCGAAGGCGGGAGTTCGGTTATATGTTTGTGCATCAACCCCCAGGGCGTATCCGACTTGAAGGGCAGGTCGCCATTTAGCATCTGGTAAAAAATCACGCCCAGGGAATATATGTCGCTCGCCGGCCCAACCTTGTCCATTTCTCCCTTGGCCTGCTCCGGGGCCATGTACGCAGGTGTGCCCAGAGCCCTGCCTTGCTGTGTCAGCTCCGCCGACGACTGGCCTCCCTCAACCGGGTGTGTCGCCTTGGCCAGCCCGAAATCGAGGATTTTTATAATATTCTGATGACCCATGGGCGCCACGATTATGTTCTCACCTTTCAGGTCACGATGGACCACGCCTTGTAAATGAGCGTATTCCAGCCCGTCGCAAAGTTGCTCGGCGTAGTTGAAAAAAGTTCTGGGAGTGGTTTTGCCCCCCTCCATGATAGTGGCCCGCAGTGATTTGCCCTCAACGAAGGACATGACGAAATAATATTGCCCGTCCGGAGTTTTGGAAAAATCTATAACCGTGACTATGTTGGGGTGCTCCAGTTTTGATTGGAGCCGCACTTCACGCTGAAACCTTCTGATAGTCGCCGGGTTTTCCGTCAGGTGGGCGGCGACGACTTTTATGGCGACGTTTTTTCCTGTGCTCAACTGCCGGGCTTTATAGACCGCCCCCATGCCTCCTTCACCAAGCTTGTGCAGGATCTTGTATCGGTCGTCGAACACCTGGCCGGTGAGCTTGTCCTCGGAGCGGATGATAAGCTCTGTTCCGTCAAAAGGGCACAGTTTAAACCCTGGCTTGTACTCCCCCTCGCATTTGGGACAGAACGGCTTGTCCATGCTTCTGTTGGTTCCAAAGTTGCTGTTTAATTAAACTGACACTATTTTACCCTGAAGCTCCCGTTTATCATACTCCCACAAAAAACTTCCGTCCATCAAACGGCGGCGGATCAGCCGGTCAGTCGTGGTGGGCTGCTCCTACAATCTCTTTTACACTGTTAACCTTCAGGCTGGCCAGCAACTCCGGCAGGTCAGAAACAAGCTCCGGGAGAATGTGGGGGTTGACGAAGTTCATGGTTCCCACCTGCACCGCGGAGGCGCCGGCCATGATGAACTCCACCACGTCCCGGGCGAAGGAAATGCCACCGATACCGAAAATAGGTATGGAGACGGCTCGGTAACATTCATAAACCATACGCAACGCCACCGGCTTGATGGCGGGCCCGCTCAACCCTCCCGTGATATTCGCCAGGACAGGTTTTCGTGCGGCTATATCGATGGCGGTTCCGGTCAGGGTGTTTATGACGCTCAACCCGTCGGCGCCGTTGTCCTGGCATACCCTGGCGAATCGGGTTATATCAGTTACGTTTGGCGAAAGTTTCACAATCAGCGGTTTTGACGTCGCCTCCCGGCACAGGCTGACCACCTCGCCGGTTGTATCGATGTCTGTTCCGAAAGAGGCTCCACCCTTTGTAACGTTCGGGCATGATATATTGATCTCGAGCCCGCTCACCCCGTCGAGCTTATCAAGTTTTACGGCCATCTGAACGTATTCGTCGACAGTCTCGCCGAAAAAATTGACGATTACGGCGGTGTCCACGCTCTCAAGCCCGGCGAGCTTGCGGTTGATAAACTTCTCCAGTCCGATATTTTGCAACCCGATGGCGTTTAACATGCCGGCCGGTGTTTCACAAATCCTGGGGATGGGGTTGCCCGGCCTCGGTTTCAGGGATAATCCCTTGGTGACAAATCCACCGATGATCGACAGGTCGTAGAACTGCTCGTACAGCTTCCCATAGCCGAACGTTCCGGACGCCCCGACAATCGGGTTTTTCAGACTGATTCCGGCAAAATTGACACGGAGGTCCACTTCAGACATGTTCCCTCAGATTTGTATTGTCGATGCGTCGAACACGGGCCCCTTGCGGCACACGGCCACATAACGCTGTTCGGTCTTCAACTTCGTGACACACCCCAGGCAAGCCCCGAACCCGCAAGCCATACGGTTCTCCAGAGAAACGCAAAGCCGTACATCCCGGCCCGACACGCTTTTCTCCAGGGCCCGCATCATCGGCGCCGGCCCACAGGCGAAAATCATGGCGGGCGCATACCCGTTGGCCAGCTCCCGCTCCACCAGGTCTGTCACCACTCCCTTGACTCCGGCCGATCCATCCTCGGTGGCTGTAAGAAAAACATCCGCCCCATCCGACAGGTGGTCGGCGCACAATAAAAAGCCGCTGTTTCTGGCGCCGAGAAAAACCCTTGTCCTGCACACGGGCCTGGTCGCAGGTTGCAACATCCCGACAAAAGGCGCCACCCCACTTCCCCCCGCCACAATCCACAGCTCTCCGGCGGCGCCGGGCGGCTCCGGGAACCCGGCGCCGAAAGGACCTATAACATCCACCCGGTCCCCGGCGGCGAGAGAGGCCAGTATCTCCGTGCCGCGCCCAATCCTCTGTATCACCAATCCGAAACTGGATCCGTCGGGTTTGAAACCGGCCACGCTCATGGGCCGGCGTAACAGCGGGTCCATAGACTCACGAACACGGATCATCACGAACTGGCCCGGGATTATGGGACCGAGCGGTTTGTCCGGCGCCAGCGAAAGATGATTGAAACCTCTCGCGATCGTCCTGTTTTCCAGTACCTTGCAATTCACGATGTATCCGTATCCCGCGCCACGTTATTTAAGGGATTTGACGGAGATGGCGATCTTTCCGATATACCGCACCAGCTTGATCTGGTTTTCCACCCCCCCCTCCGCCAGTTTTATGTGGGTTATGTCGGCCACGTCCTGCCCGAGGGTGGGGTCCACCGCGATCCACTTGCCGACATAAACCTCCGGCCATGCGTGATACAAAAACCCCTTGTTCATCCGGGAGTAGACGAGCCCGGACGCTATTCTGGCAGGTATCCCGACGCTACGTGCGAGGGCGGTGTAGAGGTTGGAATGGCTCTGGCACTCCCCCTGTTTGGAGACAAGCACATCAACGGCGGTAAACGAATCGACAAATTTCTTTTCGATACTCTTGTATACCCACCGGTTCAGCTTCACCGCCGCCTTCCAGGCGTCTGTTTCAGAGCCGATAATTTTTTGCGCCTGGTTTTTAATCATGTTGTTGTCCGACTGGATTTCCGGAGTCGGTTTCAACTCATCCGGCTGGTCGGCGCCTGCCTGCTTTATAGTCACTTTTCCCGTGTCCGGCGTGACTTTCCTTATCGTTATGGGGACGGTGAAATATCTTTTCCGTGTTTCGTCGAAAACCCTCACCGGCGTTCCGGGACTCTGCCTTTCGTCCGCGGGCATCAGGTCGGGCCTGTCCAGCCCGCTTATTTCGAACAGGGCGACAGTAAAATCCTCCGGGCGGGTTATGGGTTTGTCCGGAGTGATCAGGCTGAACGTTATGAGACTGGTTATGGGCACATGGGCCTTGGTAAACTTCAGAGCCTCGTCCTCCGACACCTTGACGGACGTCAGCCCCATAAGGCTCTCCTCCATGACCTTGATCCCGTCGGTTGTGACGTAGCTTTTGGTTTTGACCCCTTGCAGTGTCGATTCCACGATAAAAGTTTCCAGCGGCTGCCCCTTCCATTTGACCCTCTTTTTCCCGACAACCTCGATTTTCAGGTTCGCCACCGTCCTGAGCGAGGTTATGAATATCGGGAATGTCTGTTTGAACCCTGTCCGGAGCTTATCGGCCAGGGAAAACTCTATAGACTCCGCGAACCGGGTTCCCCGCGGTATTTTGACCGTCTGGCTCGATGTTCCCCCCGCGCCGGTGATTGTCATATACAGCTTGTCGCCTTTTATCACGCCGGAAGTTTTCTGCCTCTGGTTCATGAGGGTTTGCAGATATTCGTAGCGGAGCAACTCCTTGTTCCCGTCCAGGTACGACACCTGGGAAAACGACATGTCCTGCTCGATCCCCATAAGAGACATGCGTATGACAGCCCTGTTGGTCATCCGGTACCCATCTTTCCCCTTCTCGATTTTCAGGTAGGAAAACCCCACTTTCTGCCGGTTGAACATGATGTCCATCCACTCCTCCGAGACGATGGACCCGTGTGAGCCGGCCTGTTCAGCCGCCATGGCGCCGGTGGGATACAACGTGATTACCAGGGCCAGGGCCAGTTTCGATACCGCCGGGAATAGACCACGCATGGGCGTTCTCGCTCCCTTATGATTGAGTTTTCTGAAAATATTCCTGAAGGGATACAACGCTCATCTCTTCTTCGCTAGATGTCTCGATCGCCTCGGCGCCCGCCTGCGCGGCCTGGATGGTGGTGAAATACGGCAGATTCATGGTCAGCGCGTTTCGGCGGATCAGAAAGGAATCCTCGATCGATTTTTTCCCCGACGTGGTGTTTATGACCAGGTCCACCCTCCCTTCGGCGATCGCCTCGGCGCAATCGGGCTTGCCCTCGCCCACTTTCTTTACGGTCTCCACCTCCAGGCCCGCGCTTCGCAAGGCGTTGGCTGTGCCAGGCGTGGCCAGGAGGCAAAACCCCAGAGCGGCCAGCCGTTTGCCGATATCCACCGCGCGTTCCTTGTCGTCATCGGAAACCGATATCAGCGCACACCCGGACCGGGGCAACACCGTACCCGCGGCCAGCGACGCCTTGCCGAAAGAATGACCGAACGACCGGTCGATCCCCATCACCTCTCCGGTCGATTTCATCTCCGGACCGAGTATGGTGTCCACACCCGGAAATTTTATGAACGGGAAGACCGATTCTTTCACCGCGATATGGGATATGTCGGGCTCGACGGTGAAACCGAGCTCGGCCAGCTTTTTACCAGCCATCACCCGTGCCGCAAGTTGCGCCAACGGCACACCGGTGGTCTTGGATACGAACGGGATGGTCCTGGAAGCTCTCGGATTGGCCTCGAGTATATAAATATTGCTGTTCTGGATGGCGAACTGGATGTTGATCAAACCCACCACGCCCAGTCCCAGCGCCAGCTTTTTGGTCTGGAGTTTGACCTGCTCGGCGATATCCTCGCCTATCGACCAGGGGGGCAGTGAGCAGGCGGAATCGCCGGAATGGACACCGGCCTGCTCTATATGCTCCATCACCCCGGCGACAACCACGGTTTGCCCGTCGCAGATGGCGTCGACGTCCAGCTCCGTGGCCGAGTCCAGGAATTTGTCTATCAGCACGGGATGGTCCGGTGAAGCGGTGACTGCGTGCTCCATGTACTGTTCCAGCGAATCGACGTCGTACACGATTTCCATCGCCCGCCCTCCGAGGACGTATGATGGACGCACCACCACCGGATACCCGATCCGGCCGGCGATCGCTATCGCCTCCCGGATGTTGGTGGCTGTCCCGTTTTCCGGCTGGCGCAGGTTCAGTTTTTCCAGAATAGCCTTGAAACTTTCACGATCCTCGGCAAGATGGATCGAGGCGGGGGACGTTCCTATTATGGGCGCTCCGGCCCGCTCCAGCCTCGCGGCCAGGTTCAGCGGCGTTTGCCCGCCGAACTGCACTATCACCCCGTCCGGTTTCTCCAGGTCCAGGATCGACATGACGTCTTCAAAAGTCAACGGCTCGAAATAGAGCCTGTCGGATGTATCGTAATCGGTGGAGACGGTTTCGGGGTTGCAATTGACCATGATGGTTTCAAACCCGTCCTTTTTCAGACCGAGCACGCCATGCACGCAACAATAGTCGAATTCTATCCCCTGGCCGATCCTGTTCGGGCCGCCGCCAAGGATCACGATTTTTTTCCTGTCCGTCGGGCGCGCTTCGCACTCCTGTTCATAGGTGGAATAAAGATACGGCGTGTTCGCCTCGAACTCGGCGGCGCAGGTGTCCACCCTCTTGTAAACAGGTATGACGCCATCGTTTATCCTTCGATCCCTGATGTCGCTTTCCGAAACTCCGCAAAGCGACGCCAGCCGCCTGTCGGAAAATCCCATCCCCTTGAGCTTACGCAACCTGGCGCTTGTCTGGATGCCGTTGCTTTTCACATCCTCTTCGCAGTCGAGAATCTCCCGTATATTATGCAGAAACCAGCGGTCTATTCCGGTCAGCTCGAAAACGTGTTCAAAACTCCATCCTCTTCTCAAAGCCTCGCACAAGCTCCACAACCTGCCAGAAGAGGGGTGCGTCAGCTTTCTCCGGAGCGTCTCGTCATTGTCCCCGGGGCACTCCTCGAACCCGAACGAACCCACCTCCAGCGACCGGACCGCCTTTTGGAAGGACTCCTTGAATGTCCGGCCTATGCTCATGACTTCGCCAACGGATTTCATCTGCGTCCCGATCCTGCTGTCCGCCGCAGGGAACTTTTCGAATGTGAACCGGGGAATCTTGACAACGCAATAATCTATGGATGGCTCGAAAGAAGCCGGTGTTTTCAGTGTAATGTCGTTGGTGATTTCGTCCAGGGTATAGCCGACCGCAAGTTTCGCCGCTATCTTCGCGATGGGAAACCCGGTCGCCTTCGAAGCCAGCGCCGATGATCGCGACACGCGCGGGTTCATTTCTATTATGGCCAGTTCGCCGTTTTCCGGGTTCACGGCGAACTGTATGTTCGATCCGCCGGTTTCGACCCCGATCTCCCGGATGATATCTATCGCGGCGTTTCGCATGACCTGGTATTCACGGTCTGTCAGCGTCTGAGCCGGGGCGACGGTGATGGAGTCTCCCGTGTGCATACCCATCGGGTCGAGATTTTCTATGGAGCAGATGATGACCACATTGTCCTTCAGGTCACGCATTATTTCCAGCTCATACTCTTTCCAGCCGGAGATGGAGCGCTCTATCAACACCTGGTGAACCGGGCTCATGGCAAGACCGTGGCGGCACTTTGTCTCATACTCCTCCTTGGTGACAGCCTCGCTCCCTCCGGACCCGCCGAGGGTGAACGCCGGCCGGATGATCGCCGGCAGGCTCACGGTTTTCAACGCGTCGAACGCCTCGGTCATGTTGTGCGCCAGGGCCGATTCGGGAACGTTCAGCCCGATGTTGAGCATGGCGTTCTTGAACAGGTCGCGGTCCTCGGCTTTTTTAATGGCGTCGAGCTTCGCCCCGATCAGTTCGACATTGTATTTGTCCAGCACGCCCAGCTCCGCCAGAGACACCGCCACGTTCAGGGCCGTCTGGCCGCCGACAGTGGGCAACAGAGCGTCCGGGCGCTCTTTTTCGATCACCTTCGCCACCGTTTCGGGTGTGACAGGTTCGACATATGTCCTGTCCGCCATATCCGGGTCCGTCATGATGGTGGCCGGGTTGGAGTTGACCAGGCACACTACATAGCCCTCCTCCCTGAGCGCCTTGCAGGCCTGTGTTCCGGAATAGTCGAACTCGCAGGCCTGGCCTATTATGATGGGACCGGCCCCCACTATCAGAATCTTTTTTATATCAGTGCGTTTAGGCATCTTTTAACCAACCAGCGTTGTCCCACACCGCCGGTGGCCGGCGACGGTTCCGGTGGTGTGATGTGAGCAGGGGTTTTCTTTGCCACGTGTCATCTTTTACCTGTAAATTTCGTTTATCGAAATGTTGCGCGCCCGGCGCCAGCGGGTGAGCATGGATCCGAGACGAAAGATAAACTCCCCCGGTCCATCCTCGCTGGTTTTACGGATACGTTTCATCTCCGCTTTTACAAACTTCAGGGCGGCGGAAGGGTGGTGGCACATGCCCTGGGTCAACAGCCACGCTCCATTCAGGTTCACTATCCTGCCTTCGAAAATTTCATTTCTGTTGATGGTTTCGCTAAGGCATTGATCGTCGATGGTAAAGTTCCTGTTGGCGAAAAGGGCGGTTACCTTGATTTTTCCCTGCCGGACCGATTTGACCAGGAATATATCATGAATATGGTTGTCAAGGGAGTCGATCATGGCGAGCTCGCTCTCCGACCCGCGCGCCCTTTCATGCCGGTAGATGTCCAGCACCCTGTCTCCGGAGTCGGCCGCGGGTTCCTCGAGGATGAACCATTCCAGAAAACAGGTCATCCTGCTATCGAAATATGGGTCGTCATTATAAATCGCCCCGATCAACCCCTCGTAACGCCGCAGGGACCTGGTGGCGCTCTCCTGGAACCGGGAGTCAGACGCGAATTTTGTCAGGTTTTTTAAAAGAGTAATGAACATCAATCAGCTTTCCGTGGAGTTGTCCCGCATCATCCTGGCGAACCTGTCGAAAAGATAGGCCGCGTCGTGAGGGCCCGGGGAGGCTTCCGGATGATACTGCACCGAAAAAAGCGGAAGGGATTTGCTACAGACCCCCTCCACCGTGTTGTCGTTTAGGTTGATATGGGTTATTTCCAGATCGTCCGGTATGGAATCGGGATCGACGGCGAAATTGTGGTTCTGTGAGGTTATCTCCACTTTTCCGGTGGACATGTCCATCACCGGCTGGTTACCCCCGTGATGGCCGAATTTGAGCTTGTACGTTTTGGCACCCAGCGCGATGCAAAGTATCTGGTGACCCAGGCAGATGCCGAAAACCGGCTTTTTGCCTATCAGCTCCCTTACGGCGCAGGCGGTGTAGGTGACGGGAGCGGGGTCCCCCGGGCCGTTGCTGAGAAACACCCCATCCGGCTCAAGTTTCATTATTTCCGCGGCGGACGTGGTGGCGGGGACAACGGTAACGTCGCAACCGATGTTCTCCAGGTGGCGAAGGATATTCCATTTGACACCAAGATCAATCGCCACGACCGTAAATTTCCTGGTGTGACCGCTGTTGGAAAAGCCGGAACCACGTTTCCACAGTCCACCTTTCCATCTGAAGGGCTCTTTACAGGTGACGTTCCGGACACAGTCCACCCCTTCGAGCCCCTTCAACCCCGCCGCCCGCATTTTAAGGTCTCGTATGTCGCTGTCGTCGGATGCGATAATCCCGGGCATGGAACCAAGGAGCCTGATATGCCTTGTCAGCGCTCTCGTGTCTATTCCCTGTATGCCCACGATCCCGCTTTCTTTCAGGTATTCGTCCAGGCTACGTTCCTGTCTCCAGCTGGACGCGACACCGCTCCCCTCCTTGACGACAAACCCGCTGGCGAACACGCGGCGCGATTCCACATCTTCAGCGTTGACGCCGACGTTGCCTATAAGGGGGTATGTCATGGTCACGATCTGGCCGTCGTAGGAAGGGTCGGTCAGGATTTCCTGGTAGCCCATCATCGATGTGTTGAAAACTATTTCACCGGAAGTCACTCCGGTGGCGCCAAAAGGCTTGCCGGGAAAAAACCTCCCGTCGGACAGGACCAGGTACGCTCTAGACATAAGATGGCGCTACGCAGGGCGAGCTCAGGTTATGGTTTTGTTTTCCCACGCGTATACTACCTTTCCATTGGTTATAGTCGTCACCGCCCGGCCCCGGACGTTCCATCCGGCGAAAGGGGTGTTTCTGCTTTTGGATATGAACCTGTCCGGTTCAACTCTCCATTCCATATCAGGGTCGATAATTGTAACATCCGCCGGTTTGCCTGTCCCAAGGGTCCCCCGGTCCAGACCAATAATCTGCGCCGGTTTGCGGGTCATCGAATCGATCAACCCGCTTGGCCCAAGGACCCCGTCATGAACCAGCGCAAGGCTCAGCGCCACCGCCGTCTCCAGCCCCACTATCCCGAACGCCGCACATTCGAACTCCAGCTCTTTTTCTATTTCACTATGTGGAGCGTGATCGGTGGCGATGCAATCGATGGTACCATCTTTCAATCCCCGCCTTATCGCCAGGCGGTCTTTTTCGGCCCGTAAAGGTGGCGCCATTTTCGCGTTCGTATCATACCCCCGGCACGCTTCGTCGGTAAGGGTAAAGTGATGCGGCGCCGCTTCGGCTGTCACCTTCACGCCCCTGGCCTTCGCGCTTCGGATCAACTCCACAGACGACGCGGAAGAGACATGGCAAAAATGGACCGGTACATCAAGGTATTCAGACAGGGATATGTCCCGCGCGATAATAACATCCTCCGCCGCCACCGGTTGGCCGGGAATCCCCATTTCGTTGGAGACTATACCTTCGTTCATGCTTCCGCCGCAGGCCAGACGGGTATCTTCGGCATGCTCGAGTATGGTCAGCGAGAACATGGAGGCGTAATCCATCGCGTTGCGCATTATTTCCCCGTCTGTGACGCATTTCCCGTCGTCCGACAGGGCCACCACACCAGCCTCGGCCAGCTCGCCGATATTGGCCAGCGCCTTGCCCTTGAGACCTTCTGTAACCGCTCCGACCGGATAAACATTTACGGGCGCCGACTTCGCCTTATCCAAGATATGCCTGGTGACAGAAGCGCAATCGTTGACCGGGTCGGTATTGGCCATGCATGCGATGGAGGTAAACCCGCCAGCAGCGGCCGCTTTGGCTCCCGATTCGATGGTCTCCTTGTATTCGAACCCCGGTTCCCGCAGGTGTGTGTGGATATCGACCAGGCCCGGAGTCACCCATTTTCCTTTGGCGTCGATCACTTTTTTCGCCGGGGCATTGATGTTTTTCGCTATTTTATCGATTTTCCCCTTGTCAAGAAGCAGGTCGCCGATCTTGTCTATCCCGTTGGCCGGGTCGATGACTCTCCCGTTTTTTATTAAAATGGCGCTCATGACTGGTTGAGTCCGCCTCCGAGCAGAAGGTAGAGCACAGCCATCCGGACAGCGACACCGTTGGTCACCTGGTCCAGGATTACAGACCAGGGACCGGCGACCACATCGGGAGATATTTCAATGCCCTGGTTTATCGGCCCCGGGTGGAGCACCAGGACATTTTTTTTCGCTTTTTTCATCCGCTCCGAGTTCAGCCCGAACAACCTCGCATATTCCCTGACGTTGGGAAAAACTGTCCGCTCCAGCCTCTCGGTCTGGATTCTGAGCATCATGATGATATCAGCCCCCTCCACGGCCTCTTCCAGGGAAGTGGTGACATGATCCGCCATCCTGCCGATTTGCACCGGCAACATCGTCGCAGGTCCGCACGCCGTGACGCTCATTCCCATTTTTCGCATCGATATCAAGTTCGACCTCGCCACGCGGCTGTTTGCGATATCCCCTATGATTGAGACCTTGAGCCCGTCGAGCGATCCTTTTTTGTCCCGTATGGTCATAAGGTCGAGCAGGCTTTGGGTGGGATGCTCGTGCCGGCCGTCACCGGCGTTTACAACCAGGCGCCCTGTCCATTTTGCTATCTGGGCCGGCGCTCCGGCCTTGGAATGGCGCACCACGAGTAAATCCGGATTCATGGCGTTGAAATTGTGAGACATATCCTTAAGAGACTCCCCCTTGGACAGGGACGATCCCGATGCGCTGATGTTTATCACGTCCGCCGACAGCCGTTTGCCTGCTATTTCGAAGCTGGTTCTTGTGCGGGTGCTCGGTTCCGCAAAAAAGTTGATTATGGTTCTGCCGCGCAAGGTGGGTGTCTTTTTCACTTCCCGCTCGGATACGCCTTTCATGACTTCGGCGGTCTGGAGTATCTGGAGCACATCGTCCGGAGACAGGTCCTCCATGGAAACCAGATGCCTGTGGTACAGGTTTTTTTCAGTCATCGTGCGAGGTTTTCTGATTTTCGTCGCCAGGCCCGCTCAGGACGATGTTTCTTCCATCGCACTCCTTGAACCGGACCCTGATTTTCTCCACATACTGGGTTGGGACGTTTTTGCCGCAATAATCGGGGCGGATGGGCAATTCCCTGTGCCCCCGGTCTATCAACACCACAAGCTGGATCCGCTTGGGCCTGCCGATATCGAAGATATGGGTAATGGCGGCGTTGATGGTTCGTCCCGTGAAGAGAACATCGTCAACCAGGAGCACCGTCTTATCCATGATCGAGAAGGAGATTTCCGTTTTTTTCGCCTCCAGCACAGCCCCTTTCTGCTGGAAATCGTCCCTGTACAGGGTGGGGTCGAGAATACCCACGGGTACAGTCACCCCGGAGATGGTTTTTAGCTCCTTTGCGATCCGCTGGGCCAGCGCACTGCCTCTGGTGACTATTCCGATGATGACCAGATCGTCGAGATCCCTGTTTTTTTCTATGATCTCGTGGGCGATACGGGTGATGACCTGGCGAAGTTTCGTGGCGGTCATGATGACGTTCGAACCGGGCTGGTCCATGGACCCGGAGTTACTAACAGGCCCGGACATTCAGCATCCCCGGCAAGGCTGTAGAGTTTGTCATGACCACTGGCCAACTCCGTAATGTTTTAATAAATGTGTTGCAAGAGACTGTGGAAGATACACCCGGCGAGCGGCAATTCAATACAGGTAGCTTCTCGGCCTTCGGTGATCTTATCAGCCTCACTGGACCAATTTAAAGACTCAACCGTTACTCGGACTAACTTTATCAGATAAGAGCAGGTAAAGGCAACTTGTAGTTCATTAATCGGTTATAATTTACGGAACCTCTGGCAATTGGTTTTGCCGCGAAAAAAAAGCTGTTCTGTGGCGATTATCCTGATTGAGGAGCCGGAAAAAATGAAAATTACCGCCTGGACCGCACTCATGATCGTGTGTCTGAGTTGCGGTTTTGCCATGCTCTCCTCCTGCAAAAGCGGAAGAAATTATACGCAGGAGGGGATGAAAGCCGAGGCCAAAGGGGATATTCAAAGCGCTATAGAACTTTATACGGACGCGATCGAAGCCGAGGACCTGGATCTTAAAGGGTCTACCATCGTTTTTACCAACAGGGGAAACCTCTATTTCAAAAAGGGGTTATATGAAAAGGCGCTGGACGATTACGACGAGGCTTCCTCGCGATACCCGTATTACCCCCAGACCTATTATCAGAGAGGGCTGCTTTATGGCGCCCTGGGGGAGTATAAACGGGCGATCAGGGATTTTTCCAGGGCGATTGATTATCGGATGGAGTATTCAAAGCAGGAATATCCGGACGCCTATTTCGCCAGAGGGAATGCATATGGACGTCTGGGCAAACTCAAACGGGCGATAGGCGATTATGACAAATCGATATCCCTGCGGCCTAAAACAAGCCATTACCATCTAAAACGCGGGGTCGTCTATTTCGCAATGGGTAAAAAGGAGCGCGCCCTGAGCGATTTTGAAAAAGCCCGGGCCTTGTACAAATTCTCCGCCATCCCGATTGTATATCAGGGAGCCGTTTATTACGCCTATGGGGATTACGACAAGGCCGCCGTCTATTTTGCCATGGCGCAGAAGCAGGATCCGAAAAACGCCCTGGCGGCAATCTGGCTCCACCTGGCCCAGTGGAGAGGGGAGCGACTAACCCGTAGCGGCGCCACTCTCGCCGACGTCCGGCCCAAATCGGGATGGCATGCGCAGTTGATCGACATGCTGACCGAAAAAATAACCCCCGAAGAGCTTGAAAACAGATCGAAAAGCGACAACCCGATGAAAACAAGGTCACAAGCGCATAGCGCCGCGTTTTATACGGGGGAGTTCCACCTGCTGAAATCCGGGAGTGACGCGGCGAGAATATATTTTAATAAATGCCTGAAAGTCATACCACACGCCGAGATCGAAAGCGTGATAGCGGGAATGGAGCTTGAGAGGCTGAAACAGCTGAAGTAGCTGAAACAGCTTCAGGTATGGAGCGTCACAGATGCCTGGGAGAGAGCGTTGTGGCGCAGATGAACAGCAGGGCCGAAAACAGGACTATGGCCGCGCCGGAGGCTATGTCGAACCAATAGGAAAGCGAAAGCCCCGCGACAGTTGAGGTGATTGCGGATGCTATTGAAATTATTAGCTGCACGCGGTAGTTTTGCGCCAACACAAGGCCGATGGCGCCAGGGATCACCAGTAGGGCGGATACCAGCACAATCCCCAGCAGTTTGATCGATATTACAACGGTCACCGCGATCATGACAAGGAAGACGTCTTGCAACCTGTCTATATTCATCCCCCCGGCTCTCGCCCATTCTTCGTCGAAACAATAGACCAGCAACTCCTTGAACAGCAACCTGATGGTCAGGATCATCACAACAAACACGATAAAAGCGTAAAGCAGGTCCCTGTTTGTCACAGCCAGGATGGAGCCGAACAGGTATGAGAAAAGGTCCACATTATAACCTTTTGATAGACCGAGAATTACAACACCCAGGGACATGGATGTGGCAAACACTATCCCTATGCTGATATCCTCGTGAACCCTGGCCCTGCGTGACAGCCAGCCGATCAACAGCGCAACTCCGGTGGAGAAGACAAGGGCGGAAGCGGTCAGGTCCACCCCGAGAAAAGCCCCGATGGCCACCCCGCCGAATGCCGAGTGTGAAATGCCGACACCAATAAAGGATAACTTTTTCAATACGATGAAAACCGACATGATCGCAAGGAGAGTGGCCACCAGGAGCCCGGCGCACATTGCCCGGACCATGAACCCGTGTGACAACATCTCAGCCATCAGCGTTATCCGTCCTGTCGTGATGGTGGACTACCCTGTGGGGCACCTCGTGGCTGTGCATAAGCAACTCCGTCTCGCACCCGTACGCCTGGCCGATAATGCCGTCCTGCAACACACGTGGAGATGGGCCATGGCAAAACACCTTTTGATTCAGGCAGATAAGGTCATCCACCAAGCTCGCTATGACGCCTACGTCATGGCTGACAAGGAGAATGGAGATATTGTGGCTGTGGATCAGGCCCTTCAGCATTTCATAAAACCTGTCTTGGGACGGAGCGTCCACGCCCGTGGTTGGCTCGTCCATCATTATCAGGCGCGGCTTGGCGCATAACGCCCTTGCTATCAAAGTCTTTTGCTGTTCCCCACCCGAAAGGGAGCCAAATCGTTTGGCGGCCAGGTTCTGTATACCGACAAGTTCCAAGGCCTCGTCAACCGACCGTTTGTCATCCTTTCCGGGGAAACGGCCCAACCCGAGCTTTCCGTACAGGCCCATCATCACAACATCGTAGACGGAAACGGGAAACCTGGTGTCGAATCTGGAGGTTTGCGGAACATACCCGATGAGGTTGTGCGTCTGGCCAGGGTTATGACCAAAAACCCTTACATTTCCACTGGTTGGCTTTACAACACCAAGCAGGACACGTAGCAGGGTTGTTTTCCCCGCTCCGTTCGGCCCGATCAGCCCGGTGAACTTCTCCGACTGGATGGAAAACGTCACCTGGTCCAGGATAACCCTGCCCTGGATCCGGACAGACAGGTTTTCCACCTCTACCACGTTGATTACGCTCATGGCAGAGGCAAAGCGCCACTTTCCCTGCAGGTGAAAAGCTTCAAGCCGGCGTCCCACATATACATGGAATAGCTTTTGACTGCTCCATCATATATCGAGATGACGATATGATACGCGTCCGGGAAGGATGGCTCCTCCGTTCCCGCCCACATGGCGGCCCGGTGATCCTCCGCGGACCAATAGGGTTCATGATTCGGGTGAGAGTGATAAAAGCCCACTATATCAAGCTTTTTCCTGGCCGCTTCGTCAAAAATGGTCATCAACTCCTTCGGATCGACAAAATAACCTGTGTCCGCGTCCCGTTGATAGAGATGTGGATATTTCTCCTTTAGTTCGTGCTGTATGTTGGCGCAGGGGCGCACTTCGACGCTGGATGGGTCCGTGGCCGAACCGATGATTATGCCGCAACACTCGTTAGGGAATTCACGTATGGCGTGGTCGTGCATTACTTTGAATTAACTGGAGCGCAGTTTTATCACCATAAACGCTTTAGCGGACGAAAAAGTTGATCCACGGAAAAGGCCATTATACCCTGAAAATGCGGAGATCGGTTTAGTGAAAATTCGCCGTCATATCCTCCTTGGACCGCATTATATTGCAAAGAATACGAAATATGACGAAAATCAGGAAATATTCAGCGATTTCGGGATAAAATAAACGGCGACAGGAGAGTTCACCCACTTTTCAGCACGGGCCAGGAAAAAATCGAGCACAATAGAAACAATTTTGAAAAAATGCAGATCATTTTGAAAAATATTTTTGAAAAGAAACGGTAATTTTTATAGTAAGACCTTGGGTAGATGTAGCACACTCTTGGGGGATGTTTGACGGCGGGAATTGCTATCCGATCTATATCTTTAAATAACAATTATGTATGTGTATTCAGGAAAATTTATGGCATTCTTTTTAATTTTGACTCCACAGGAGCCGATATGCGGCATGTACATAAATATACAAATTTTTATTGCTAAATCTGCGAGGTAACATGAAAAAGAGAAAACTCGGTCATAGCGATCTGGAAATTACGCCTATCGGCCTGGGCACATGGGGCATCGGAGGTCCGCCGTTCTGGCCTGATCGTGATGAAAACGAAAGTGTCCAAACGATAGAGGCGGCGCTTGATAATGGAATTAATCTGATCGACACGGCGCCTGTCTATGGATTCGGGAGGTCCGAAGAAATAGTGGGCAAAGCGATCAGGGGAAAGCGGGAGAAAGTAATAATAGCCACAAAATGCGGTCTCAGGTGGAAAAACGAAACACTCAAGGGACTGTACAACAACCTCAAACCCGGCTCTATCTGTGAAGAGGCGGAAAGCTCGCTCGCCCGTATCGGGACCGATTACATAGACCTCTACCAGGTGCACTGGCCGGATCCCGGCACATCCATAGAGGAGACCATGGTGGCGCTTTATCTGCTGAAAAAGCAGGGTAAAATCCGGGAAATAGGTGTCAGCAACTTCGATAAGAACCTGCTGGAATCGGCCATGAAAATAGCTCCCGTCATATCGTTGCAACCAAAATACAACATGCTTGAGAGGGATATAGAAAGTTCGACACTGCCGTTTTGTATTGACAACAACCTGGGGCTCCTTGCCTACAGCCCGCTGGCGTCGGGAATATTGAGTGGCAAATATGACAAGGACACGAAATTCGACGGATGGAGGGGAAAGGGTAATTTTGGAATATTCCGCAAGGAGACTTTTCTTCCAGCCATGGAAACAGTTCATAAGTTGAAGGAATATACAGTAACAAGAGGTATTTCCATGACTCATCTCGCCATTCGGTGGGTCATGGATCAGCCAGGTGTAACCTGCGCTCTCGTGGGCGCGAATACACCGGCACAGATCGAGGATGTCATAAATGCTTCAAACCTTGCATTATCGTCCGCCGATCGTGATGAACTATCTGAAATATTGGATAACAGAGAGCAGGGGAAGGGAGATGACAATGGTTGAAAAGGAGGCGGATATTTTCTGCGGGACTTGTTTCTGGTGGGAGGAATGGACCCATGACCACGGCCAGAAAGGAAGCGTGGGATATTGTCGACGTAATGCGCCGGCGCCTTTTAAGCCAAGCGAAGATATGGGCGTTGTCGAATGGCCAGCGACCCAGAAATCGGATTGGTGTGGCGAATGGGATGATGGTGACGCACCATATAATGGTGACACACCATATAATGGTGACACACCAGACAATTGAGGGACAGAGAAAAGAGCGAAAATTATGGCCGAAGTTAATGATCTGTATCGAAACTATCATTTGATAACCTGACAGGCTCGTTTATTTAATAGCTCATAAAATTCTGATTTATGTGTTCTGAACGACATTAGCGTTTACAGCCCGGCTTTCCGGTAAGACGGTTACAGATTACTATGCCGCTTCTGGTTCCTCCAGATTATTTTAGTGGACATACTTCTGATACAGCTCCAGCCATCGATGAACGTCCGCATGGGGTCCTTCCCCGGCAATAGCGCCCTGGTTGGTTTGTTCGGCGTTGTAGTAGGTGTAAACTGGCCTGCACCCCTGGTACTGGACATACCGGTTAAGCATTTGAGATATTGTGATGAAGCCCCATAAAGGAGGTTTTGTCCATGAGTTCAAGAAGGAAGTTTTCCAAGACGTTCAAACGCCAGGTGGT
>JAJRZK010000021.1 GCA_024275315.1 Nitrospirota bacterium | reverse complement strand
TCAAACATCCCGCCCGAAAGGCGCGCAACTCTCAACGGTTTATTTAAAAAGCCCCTCTGGGGCCATGTTCCCACCAAGCGCGATTATTTTACCAACCAATCAAACATCCCGCCCGAAAGATGCGCAACTCTCAACGGTTTATTTAAAAAGCCCCTCTGGGGCTTTGATTTTCACTCTAAGTTTGCTTTTGATCTGGCCGATCAGCGAAATATCCAGCACGCCGATTTTGGCCGGTTTCGCGGCGGTAAACCAGACACGCCCTTTCGGATCCACAGCAATTGATTTTGGTTTGGAGTTGGCGGTTTTTAAATTGAATGTTTGAAACACCGAAGTTTTCGGATCGAACCGGATCAGGCGGTTGTCTGTGCTTTGTACAAGCCATATGTTATCGTGTGAATCAATATCCATATCCTGTGTGCCCTTGTTTTTTGGCAACGTAAAACTCAGCACCTCTTCGGTTTTCGGATCGAACCGGGTAAGCGCATTATCCACCATCCTCAGGTACCACACGCCACCCTTGGAATCTATACACGTACCCATGGGCGACTGCACATAGTCGGAAATGGTCCACCCATCGAACCTTCTGGTTTTTGGGTCGAAATACGTCAGCTTGTTGGCCGCTCTCTGGATAAACCATATCCTCCCCTCGTGGTCCTCGATAGGGTTAAACGCGCTACCGTTTTTGGTTGGTATGTTGTATTCGACGAATTTTTTTGTGGCCGGGTCAAAACTCAGCATGATACCGCTGTTCCAGCCGAGTATCCATATCACGCCGTTTTTAGCCGCCAGCACGGACCCCGGCTTTGTATCCCATGTCGGCAGGAGAAACTCGTCAAACTTTCCATTTGCGGGGTTGAACCGGCCCAGCGCGTTGGAGTCTTGCTCCACAAACCATACATGGCCTTTGGAATCTATGGCGAGGTCGAGCGGGTCGCTTTTGGTGGATGGAATTTCAAACTCTTCCAGACCCTTGGTATCCGGATCAAACTTGGCCAGCTTGTTGGTGCGAAACTGGAGAAACCAGATTTTCCCGTCCGGAGCGGCGGCGATATTGTTGGGATAAGAGTTTTTTACAGGCAGGGGATATTCCCTGATAAGCTCCTCGTCTTCGGAAGCTATCGCCTGACCATAAAATAATGTAGTTACCGCGAGGAAAAAGGCGCACAGCGCCACTGGACGAAACATCGGTATAGCTATCTGCGAAACCAGCGAATCACGAAAAAAGCAAGAAACAGAGTGATAAAAGTTATCGCGCCGACAAGGTAGAGCTTTATCTCCTTGCCAGCCTGGACGTCGTCCCTGGTTTTGGCGGACCTGGCCTCCTTTACGGCTTTTTCCTTTGCGATGACCTCGCTGATATCCGGGACGGTGCTTCGGACCACCCTCGCTATTTTGTTGGCGTTACGGTCGCTTTCCGTAAACCAGATATCACCTTTCGAATCGATGACGACGTTCATGGGTTGCGCGTTCGGCGTGGGTATGGGAAAAATATTCCACCGCAGGCTCACGGGGTCAAAGTACGAAACCTCGCCCATCATGCTGTCCACGACCCATATCTTGCCGTCATCGGCGATCGCCAGCGCCTGGGGAATGGCGTTGTAGCCGGGCAGGTCCACAACGCTGTACACCCATTTGTCCGTCATCAGCACCCCAAGCTGTTGCGCGTGAAGGTTGCACACCCAGAGGATACCGTTTTTATCGAACCGCATATTCCCAGGCTGGGAGTTTGGCTCTGTTATGGTAAACACCTTGAAGTTTTTCGTGTCGGGATTGTACCTGGCCAGGTAATTGCTCATCACCTCACCCATCCACACGTTACCCTTTGCGTCCAGGGCGATACCCATGAACTGGGCTCCCTTGGCCACGTCTATCTCGAACATCTTGTTCAGATTGAAATCAAGATAGCCAAACTTGCCGCTGTTCTTCTCCACATACCAGACACGGCCCGATTTGTCCGCCACTATGTCATATGGCTGCGCGTTGGTGGTGGGAATCATATATTCGGTAAACTCTTCTTTGACCGGATCGAACCTGACGATGGAGTTGCCCAACTGCATTACGAACCATACTATATCGTTGGCGTCTACAAACATGTTACCCGGCTTGCCGACGGAATAGTTGTTCAACGTCTTTTCCGGTGTCGTACGATTGCGTGGATCGTACTTCCAATCAATATCCTCCAGTTCCGCGGTGGAGGGTATTCTGTACTCTTTGAACTCCTCGGTCGCCGGATCGAGAACCGCCAGGGATTGGCCCGCCATCTGGGTAAACCAGATTCTGTCTTTGGAATCCACCGCGATGCCGTATGGTATCGAGTATTTGTTTGGTATGGGATATTCCACGATCACCGGCTTGTCCGAAGAGCTTTTGGTGGAAGTGACTTTTGTGACTTTCGGAGCCACCACGCCGCTTTTCCTGTCCGTGGATTCTGGTTGGGCAAAACCCGCAGAAGACAAAGAAGCGACGACAATCGCGGCCGCTACCAGATTTGAAGCGCTTTTAACAAGCAGGCGCTTTGCCGCGACGCTACCAGGTGAACGTAGGCTCATACATATGCCTCATTTGCCAATCAGCGTCTTTATATCCCTCGTATCCTTCATTGGTGTCCGGCGATTGATAAATCTGTTCGCCCTGGGCGTCGATCCCGGTCGACTTGCCGGCCCGGTATTTGCCCACCCCGATCTGCATCGCTCTCTCGACATTGTAGTAGCCCGCCACGTCCACGGGAGGAATGGCCATCCTGTGTCCCATGGCGGGGTTATGGCACGAATCGCACCCCAAAACTTTCGCCTGATGACCGCTCCTGTATATACCGGTGAAAATCGCCACCGCAAAAAGGATTGCGGGCAACCCGTATATGAAGCTCTTTGTAAATCCTGATTTCATGCCCCGTATTTTCGCCAGGAACCCGCCGAGAACCGGAATCCTGTAAAACGGAATCTTGTGGAAATAAGGGAGGAAAAACAGAAACAACCCCAAAATTATCGGTACCACCGTGGCAAGAAAAAGATATTTCTTGAGCCGTCCCTTGAAATACCAGAACGGAGCCCAGAACATCAGAAACAACCACTCCGGGCCAGGCACGTTCTCCCCTTCATCGGGGAACGGTATCACAGCCGGCGCGTCGTCCGGCACCGGAAAAGTCGTGGCGAGAAACCAGATGACACCTGTCACAACCACCATCATGCCCGCGAGCGTCAGCACAAGGTGAGGCCACCATTTCTTGACTTTTACTTGAACTATTTCATTATCTTCAGGCACCTGCCAAGGCTCCTTTTCAAAAAAGATTTAACACGACTATACCCTGTCGGACAAACCGAGACGACGGAAAAGCACAATGTGAAAAAGCACCAGCCCCGCGATCAGCAAAGGCAGCAAAAACACATGCATGGCGAAATTCCATCCAAGCGTGAAGTATGAGAGCAGGGGCTGTTTGAGCGTATCCCCTACCAGGGGTATGGTGTCCACCCAATCCGCCCAGATTACAAGCTCCCAATAGCTTCTCCAGTCCCAGGGCATGACTATGCCGCTTATCAGCAGAAGTATGAACAACATGCCCAGCGTCATCCCGCTCCACCAGTTTAACTCCCGTGGCGGCCTGAACGCCCGGCGGGCCATAATGTGAAACGAATGTATCAATAAAAATGCCATGCCGAACGTCGCGCTCCATCGATGCGCATTGCGAAACAGAGCCCCGAACGCGGTAGTGTTGCACATATCACTTATGCTCTGGTGCGCAAGCTCCGGCTTTGGAATATAATAGCAAAGCATGTAAAACCCGGTTACAAACTGGATTAATATGCACCCTATCGTCAACCCTCCGAATAAATGCCAGAAATTGATCCCTTCAGGCAGTGGATAGGCGATGTGCTTGCTGTAAAACTCCCTCACACCAAGCCTGACGTCAAACCAGTCGATCAAACGGTTGATAATCCTCATTTCTTTGCCGGCTCCAATGGCTCCACCTCCACCCGAGCGTCTTTCGGGGCGGAGCGGAAATCTTTTTCATCTATTGTTTGAGCTATGAAATCCAGCTCCCACTTGTTCTCTTCTTCGTTAAGGATAAGATTCATCTTGCTAGAGCTGGCAAACTTGCCGCCAAACGACGAAACGGTCAACACATCAAGCTTCACCGTGGCGACAATGTCCCCGTTCTCGTTCGGCTTGTCCGCGATGATGGTATCGACAATTTTCACCTCTGACTTGGGATCAAAATCCTGCGTCCATTTTCTGAACGTGTTCGGATCGATCTGGCTGTATTTCTCGCTGACCATGGTAAAAGCCTCTTTCACCGACAGCTTCCCACCGTCTTTCACCAGGGAGTAAAACCGCAACACCACCTGCTCCGGCGTCATCTCCGGCATCTTGCGCTCCTCTGTTTTGGAGCAACCGCCGACCACTATCAGAGGCAACAGTATAGTTATGTAAAACTTTATTAAATTTTTCACAGCAATATATGGAAATAGAAGGAGACCGGACTTGTATAAAGCCCGGTCTCCCTTGAAAGCGCTAGCCTTGGAAAACCAGTAACCGGCCTATATGGTCGGCTCGTGGCCCTCGTTAAGAGTGTTCCTCAGCTTGTTGGTTCCAACGATGAATTCGTGCTCGCGCACGTCAAGCATCTGCTCCTGCTTGGATATTTCGTCATAGTCACCCACAGAAAGCGAAGCCTGCTTCCCTGGAGGATCGACGAAGAATGTACCACGCATCTCCAGATGGATAGGACCACAGAAGTGCTGACAGAAAAACTCGAACTCACCAGCCTTGTCCGCGACGAACTCGGCGTAAGCGGAAAAACCGCGAACACCGATCAGGAAGGTCCTAGGACCATAATAACCGCCCACAGCAAGACCCATCGTAACGTCCGGGTTCTTCGTCAGACCGGCCGCCTTGTCGATGTTGGTGTAAATCATCCGCACCTTCGCGCCCTGGGGCACATGGATAAACCTAGGCACATAGCCATAGGAGAAGCCCTTGACACGGACTACATAAACATCGCCCTCCTTGGTGATGCCAGGCTTGCCGTCATCCCTCGGAATCCAGCCACGGCTGGAGTTACCGACGTGAATCGGCTCCAACTGCGGGTGAATGTTGGCGGGCAGTCCAGGCCGGCCTTTTTCGCCGAAAGAGATGTGAACGTCGCCAAGGTCATAGCCCTTGGAGAACATTTCCTGGCCCTTACCGGTGTTCCAGCGCTGGATGTAGGTTGCGAAAATCTGGCGGCCTTCATGGGGCTCGCCGTCCACAGGGATAAGCTTGACGGACTTGCCGTACGTGGCGGAAGTCTCATCAATATCCTGCAACTCAAAGTTGACCGCGAACACGATACCGGTCGGTGTGAACAGGCCCGTGGAGAACTTGTTCTGCGAGCAGTAGTACGCGTTGTCCGGGGCGATCGAGTTGTGACCCACGCGGTAGTGAATCGGGAACTCGTCCACCAGCTGAAAACGCTGCATGTCAATCTTTGATGTGGAATCTGAAACAAAACAGGAAATATAGTTGTATTTCCCGAGGGTGTCAAACTGGTTGTGCAGGGGACCTGCGCCAACCGGAATAACCTTGTGTACTTTCAGTTTCTCAACGTCGATGATCGACTGAGTCGCCGAAAGCTTGTCGCATACCGCAACAATACGGTTAGTGGGGCTAACGTTCGTTCCGTGCGGGTTTTTACCAACCGGGATTTCCTTGATCAACTTGAAAGGATCCTGGCTGAAAACCATGACGGCCGAATGATAGTAGTTGCCCGAAAAAACGTATTTACCGGCCCTGCCTGTGTCCGGATAGTCCGGAGCGGAAGGAGCGGGCGGAATGTCCAGCACGGTGGTGGCGCCGTCGGACAGCCTCAGCTTGAGCATATGGCCCGTCAGCTCACCAGTGGCCCACAGGTACTTTCCGTTAGGGGAAAGCGCCGCACTGTGGTGAATACCGAAAGGCTTGGGAAGAGCGAAAATTCTCTCCGGCCAGCCGGTCTGTATATTCACCTCAATGATGGTGTCTGCGCCTTTGTCAGAAACATAGAAATATTTCCCGTCCGGGGTTCCGTTGTTGTTACCAGCGTTGGAACCGGAGAAAGGGAAGTTGTGCATGTCGGTGCCGCACCGGATGTGCCGATATGTCCTCATCGACGGTATACCGATAACACCAACAGCCCCGTCAACGCCGCCTGCGTCGTACAGGATGGCGTAGTCACGCAGAGGAGCGTCACTATCCTGAGGGGCGATTACATGCCAGTCACGCTTGTCAAAAGGCGTGAGTATGGTCTTTTTGGCCTGCGCAGGAACGACGCCGATAAGCATCGCCGCCACGATGACCAGACTGAAAAATACGGTCCTTTTCAAAATATCCCACCCCCTGTTTTAACGTTCATGCTTGTAGTAAACGCCAGCTTTGGCGTCTGCAGCCAAACGCTTTATCAGATAGTCATTCTTGTCTAGAATGTCGATCCTGCGAGCGTTCCACTTTCCATCCTTGTACCAGCCGTACGCCGCTATAAGGTCACCCTTCTTGAGTTCCTTGAACTTCTTGAATTCGCCCCTTCTAGCGGTCATCACATAGCATTCTGGCAGAAGATGGAGAGTATAGTTCTTGGACTTCTTCTCGAATTGCGTTGCAATGGTCAGCTGTTTGTCGCCGATGCTGGTGATCTTGCCAATCTGCAGACAATCGGTGATAGCCGAACCGTTGCCAAGAACGTCAGCCGACACAGATTGCGCAAACATGGTGGTGAATACCAAGGCGGCGCCCAATACGACAGCCAAAAAGATACGCATCTCTCTCATTCTGTCACCCCCCTTCAAATAGAGTTATAAATTAACAATCGATTGTTGACACTAACATCCTGACCTGACAGGTGCAAGCGATATACCAACAACCAGCTCCCATACCTTAAAAGATAATTCATCCAAAATCAACCCCTTAACTTGGCATTTTATTCGCCATATTAATCGCGAAACAGAGAAAATGTATCAATCATGTTACATGAGTTTGCTGATGGCGCAACTACCTATCAAACAATATGTTATAAACAATGACACTGTAACGCCAAGTTTACATGAATCAAGCCGAATCAACATTTAATAAATAACGTTTCGTTATAAATGAACAAAACGCATAACGATTATCGATTAATCAAGGCTTCGGCCAAGTCGGGCCGGAGCCGCGCCAGTTCCTTGAAGGCTTCGACCGCTTTTTCATTTTCGCCCAGTTTCTGGTATGACTTGGCCAGATAAAAATGTGACTCAAGAAGGTATTTGTCGATCTTCCTGGCCCAGCTTAATATTTTGGCGGCCGTGCGGAAATCGCCCCGGTAGAAGTACATGTATCCCAGGTCGAAAACCGCAAGCGCCAGGAACGGGTCTGTGGGGGTGAATTTGTAGGCTTCCTTGTACCGGTTCAATTCGCCGGGGTAATTTCTGGCGGCGTGAGCGGCCTTTCCCTGCAAAAGCCTCGTTCTGCCCTGGAAATAGCGGTCCAGGGCTTTTTCCAGCTCTTTGTCCTCACCCGCGCCAAGCGCCGACAGGCTGATTTTGGTTCTATTGTTGATTATGGACCTGAAGTTGGCTATGGAGTTGACACTCCTGCTCCATATATGTCCCGGAGCTGTATATTCTATAACCGGTCTGTTATCGGTATTGATCGGGTACCCTTCGGTGAATTTCATCACTTTTTCCCTGTCCATTACGAAAAAGCTGAGAAAAGAGAGCGGGTCTCGGGTTTCGATCATGTCTTCGGCCACCTGCTCCTCCTCCAGCCCTTTCATAAGGCTGTCCGGGGCTATGACGATCGGGTCGCGCGAACCTAGCAACATAAGCGTGGGCAGTTCGCTGTTCACATCCCCCTCCCAGACCATGACATGCTCAAAAGCCGTGGCGAAAGTTCTCATGATGATTTTCAGGTTGTCCCCGGAGAGCTGGTAGAGGGGGAGCCATTGCGCCATGGCGCCGTTCTTCTTGAGCTTTTGCTTTACATTCATAAAATGCTCCAGGGCGTACAAGGAGCCGACCCCGGCGCTGTCGGGCTGGAACAGGTCGGATACGACCAGATCATATTTTCTTTTGGTCATCCTGGTGTAGTGTCGCCCGTCCCAGAATGTCAGGTTAAAACGCCTGTCGGAGACGATATTGTGGTTGTCGCGCTCAAAAAGCCTTTGCACGTCAAGCAGGGAGGGGACTATCTCCACACAATCTATCCTCTCCACGTCGTGCCTTCCCACGGACCCGGCCGTGATACCCGACCCCAGCGAGATCAGCAGGACATCTTTCGCGTCAGACTTGATCAGTAGCGGCACATGCCCGAACCGGACAGCCACATCACCGCTGGTGGCGAGCTGGTAGTTGTTCACCAACAACGTCATCGGTCCGTTCTTCCCTTTTTGCACCACCCGGACAGATCCCATTATCCCTTCCTCGCTGAACACCACCTTGCCCTTCACGCCGGCCCCAAGACCGATGTTGATACCGGAAATACCGACAGACCCGATCACCATAAGCGCGAAAAGAGCGGACACCGGAAACACCCAACCGACCCCTTTTCTGGAATTGGCAGAAACCAGTGCGGCGTATCCAACCGCGAGGGAGACGCAGGATATGACTATCAGGCTGGTCTGGAGCCCAAACATCGGCAACAGCAAAAAACCCGACACCAGAGAGCCCGCTATCCCGCCGGATGTGCCAACCGCGTAGACCAACCCCGAGTACCGCCCCAGCGCCCCCATCGAACCGGTCGTAACACGGCATACCAGCGGATAGGAAAGCCCCATCAGGAACACGGGAACCGCGAAGGCCAGCGCCATCAGCGCCATGGTTACCATGACATCCCTAGAGAGGCTCATATTGCCCAGCATGCCACCCATATCCAGGGCGAACTCCGGAATTTTATAAAAAATAAGGATGCCAAGAATTCCCCAGACACCTATCCCCAACTGGGCCAGCCCGAACATCCGTATCGGGTCGCAGGTGGTGTCGATCCTTCTGGAAAAGTAATGGCTCCCCAACGCCATACTCAGCAGGTACACGGCCAGAAGGTTGCTGAACAGGTAGACTGTCGATTTGAACGAGACCACGAACGCCCGGGTCCACAGAATCTCGAAAGACAGGGCGCAAAAACCGGATATCGCTCCAAGGGCGAGAGCGTAGCCTAAGGAGATGTTCACAGCGTCGTACCCGACAGGCGCGGCGGGTTCGTCCGCCTGGTATCCCTTTTTCTTTTTCCTTTTCTGTTTGGGTGTCGATTTCTTCCCGGCTGGCGCGGACTTGACTCCCTTTTTTTCTTCGTGGTTCTCCGCCACTTTCCGCGCAGGAACCATCCAGACCAGCGCCGCCACCGCAAGGTTAATAACAATTGCGGTGATAATCGCCCCCCACACGCCCAAAAAGCGTATCAACGCAAAGCCGGTGACGAAACACCCCGCCACCGCGCCATACGTGTTGGCGGCGTAAAGGGAGCCTATCCCGAGCCCGATCTTGTCGAAGCTTTGAACATAAAACTTGCTCATGACAGGTAGCGTGCCGCCCATTAACGATGTGGGAACAAGCAGAATCACAAAAAGCGCCACATACCGGATCAGTTGCCAATGACCCGACGCGATGGATTCGGGTGTCATAAAGCTGATAATAGTGTCGTCGAGCAGGTTAACCAGCCCGCTTACCGCCAAGGCGGATATGGCGATGCCGATCTCCAGCTTTATGTAGGTACCCACAGGGTTTGTGGACTTGTCCGCCCGTTTGCCCCAATAGTGGCTTCCCAGCGCCAAACCCGTCATAAACCCGGCCACAACCATGGAGACGGCGTAGACGGTGTTGCCGAACACCAGCGAGAAAACCCGGATCCAGGCTATCTGGTAAACGAGCCCCGCGGCTCCGGACAGAAAAAAACAGAGAGTGTATATTCTGTGGGCCGTCATCACTTCCGATATATTCCGTGGAAAGAAGATACGCAAGGCGCGTATCTCCCGGTTTTGTTCAGTTTCCAGTTTCCTTTTTGGCGGCTCGATCTCGCATCGACGACCGCTCGTGGTTGGCGAGTTGGATCAGGTCGTTTCTTTTTAACATCCTGTACAGCGACATCCTCGCTATTCCCGCAGTCTCCGAAGCCCGGGAGATATTTCCGTTGTTGGTCAACAAAAGGTTCTCCAGGTAGTTCTTTTCAAACCGCTCCACCCAGGCGTGCTTGGCGTCCTTGAACGTAAGCCCCCCCAGGGAATTGGACCTGCGCACATGGTCCGGAAGATCGCTCACCATAAGCGTATCTCTTTCCGCCAACGAAGAGGCCATCTCTATGACACCGCGAAGCTCGCGTACGTTGCCGGGCCATTCGTAGTCCATAAGCTTGCCCAGTGTTTCGTGATGAAGCGCCTTTGGTTGCTTGTTCTCTCTCTCCGCCAACTGCTTGAGGAAATGATCGCACAGTATCCCGATATCCTCTTTCCTCTCGCGCAACGGCGGAACATGGATATTAACCACATTGAGGAAATAGTACAAGTTCTCCCGAAACTTTTTCATCGACATGGCAGTCTGGAGATCGCTGGTGGAAGAGGCTATCACCCGCACGTCGACCGGAACCCATTCCCACTCTCCGCTCCTGGCCGTTTTCCTGTCCTGCAACACCCGCAGTAATCTCGCCTGCATCCCCAGCTCCATATCCTCGGTCTTTTCCAGGAACAGCGTGCCGCCGTTGGCCGCCTCGAACACGCTTTTGTGAGTGCGCTCCGCCTGATCTGTCCCGGAAGCTGGGGCGGCTTCGAGCATCTCTTTAGTCAACGTTGTACAATCGACCACAAGAAAAGGGTTGTCCGCTCTTTTCGAATGGATATGTATGGCCCTTGCGACCAGCTCTTTGCCCGTCCCTGTCTCTCCGTGGATCAGTATGCTCGATTCCGTCTGCGCCACCCGCTTGATAAGCTCCACGATCTTCAGGAACCTGGGATGTTTTCCCACAAAGAAATGGTTGAAAAAATCGTCTTTTAATTTTGTTTTCAGGACGGTGTTTTCCAGCTTCAGCCTGCGCCGCTCCAGGGCGCGCCTTATGGTGATGATCATCTGGTCGGATGAAAAGGGTTTTGTAAGATAATCAAAGGCGCCCAGCTTCACCGCCTCGACCGCGCCTTCTATGGTCGCGAACGCGGAGATCATCACAACGGGCGTGTCGGGAAACTCCGAATTTATCTCGCGCAGTATTTGCATACCATCCTTGCCGGGCATTTTGAAATCGGTCACGACCACGCTGGGGTTGACCCTCTTGGCCAGGTCGAGCGCGGCCAGGCTGTCCGTGGTGGTCACACAATCGCAATCCTCGTCCTCCAGAATGCGGCGACAACTTTCCAGCAGGTCCGGCTCGTCGTCTATTAAAAGAATTGTTTCGCGTTTTTTATGGTTGTGTTCAGACATCGGTAACTATCAATGAATCCTTATCCTTCCGTTCCTTTAACCTCGCAGAGGCGGTGTCCAGCACGATGGTGAACACGGTCCCCTCCCCCGGCTTGCTGTCTACGCTTATAGCGCCTCCAAAATCATGGATGAACCCGTAGCTTATCGACAGCCCCAGCCCCGTCCCCTGCCCCACCTCTTTTGTGGTAAAGAAGGGCTCGAAAATATGCTTTATGGCGGATTTGGGAATGCCGCCGCCGGTGTCCGCTATTATAAGCTCCACTTTTTCCCGCTCCACCGGCCTTGTCCTCACGGTTATTCTACCCTTTTCGTCCGTGGCCTGGTAGGCGTTGTAGATTATATTATATATCACCTGCTCCATTCCCGTCGGGCTGGCCCATATCATGGGGAGATCATCGGCGAGATCACGAACAAGTTTTATCTTCTTTTTTACCACAGGATATTCTATCAGGTCGATGACCCGGTCCACTGTGGCGTTGAGGTCCACAGCTTCCAGAGAACGTGAATCGTCACGGGAAAAAGTGAGCAAGCTGCCCGCGATTTTCCCTATGCGCAAAGCATGGTTTTTCAGAGCTTTTACATCCTTGCGCACGGTCTCCCCGTCTCCCTTGTCCAGGGCCTTTTCCATCAGTTCCAGCCTCGTTATGATTATGGCTATCGGGTTGTTTATCTCGTGGGCCACCCCGGCGCTCAAAAACCCCAGCGCAGCCAGTTTCTCCGCTTGCATCAGCTTGCGCTCCACCTGCTTGATTTGGTTCGACCGTTGCTCCACCTTTCGCTCGAGCGACTCGCTGTATTCCTGCAACGAATCGGCCATCTGGTTGTAGGCCGCGGCCAGCGATTCTATCTCATCGCGGGAGTTTATGACAATCCTCTGGCTCATGTCCCGTCTGCTGAACTTCTCCACACCTTCACGAAGCCTGCTAATGGGGCTGGTAAGAGCGCGGGAGAGAAACACGGCCACCACAATGGTCAACACCAGGGCTCCAACTGCTCCGGTGGCGTACATCTTCTTGATACCGTAAAGTTTCGAGGCCAGCTGCTTCCTCGGATACCTGTCGAACACCACGTAGTAACGGCTGGTGTTACCGCTCTGGGGATATATGGCGCTGTACGCGTAAAGCTCGTCCGGGTCGTCCTCTATGATTCCGGTCCGGCCAGACAGTATCTGTTCGGTCACCTTTTTGGGTAAGGACGACTTTATGTTGCTGATCGGCTGGGTGATGGAATCGGACGGACTCGGGACGTAGAACGGGTTGTGGATATAGTTACCCTTGGAAGTAACCAGAGCCGTCGGCCGAAGCTGGCCAAGTGATTTTTGCGTCAGGCCCCTGAGAATCTCGGAACCGTTCAGGTCCAGGTAAAGCACTCCACCGGGCTTGCCGTTCCTGTCGAACACCTTGGTTGTATACCGTATCAGGGTAAGCTCCTCTAGGTTCATGGCCGGATGGACCGAGTTTCTCATGGGGGTGGCGGCGATTCCATAGCTGTGGAGCATGGCCGCGCCCACGTAATAGGGGGATGTGAGCCGGTTGAGCAGACGCACTTCGTTTAGCGCGGTGATCTGCTTTCCAAACCGGGACACGACCACGGTCTCGTTGCCGTAGTCATCCAGAAAACCGACGCTGGAATACCCGGATTTCAACCCGAGAAACCTTATGAACTCCTTCTCCACCAGGTTTTTCCAGTACAGCGCGTCTTCGGGCGTATCATGGATCGTGTCCAGCAGAAATTCTATCGTCACGCTTGACCGAAGATCGCTTATGTCGTAATTCGCGTTCAAAAACGTCTGTTCAATGGTTTTCGAACGTGTCACGCAGTTGAGGAATATTTCCCGGAGCGCCTTGTCCGCCACCGACAATTTGGCCGCCTGCAGGTCCTGATATCCAAAATAGGATATCGGGACAAAGGCCACGACCAGAAGGGCTATGGTAAATTTCTTCCATATACGGTTAAGCATGTCGGCCAGGTATAATTATTATCACCAGTTGTCGCAACGCGGTTTCATTATCAGTCCAGATCCTTCACGCAACGAAACCCGATAATATGACTCTTGAAATCCCTGTGCACAAACTCACGATGCGCAACCCTGGCGTTTATATACCGGTCCAGCCAGGAGGCCCCTTTGACTATCATCATGTCCGGGTTTTTATCATCGGAGGACGCTGTCCACTCCCGAAGGTTCCCGGCCATATCCCGTACGCCGTAGGGGCTTTTGTCGCCCTCGGCCATTTCCACTTTGTTCGCCGTGTTGGCGTTGCACAGCGGGCCGAACAGGAATTTCAGGTCTGAATCGGCGGTGGAGGCCATGTATGGATCGAAAGTGTTTCCCCAGGGAAATACAAATCCCTTGTCGCCCCTGGCGGCTTTTTCCCATTCCGCTTCGGTGGGCATGCGTTTGCCGGCCCATTTTGCGTACGCCGCCGCGTCGCGGTAGGTCACGAAAGAGACCGGGGTGTCCGCCTGGTTTTTTTCATACCCTGTCTTTTCCCAATGAGCCGGTTTTCGGTATCCGGTGGCCTCGACGAATTTCGCGTATTCCTTGTTGGTCACTTCGTGCCTGTCGATGTAATACGCCTTGAGCCACAATCTCCTTTTCGGTTTTTCCGCGTCGAACGGGTATGTTTTATAGAGGTCCAGTTTGCCGAAGACTTTTACCACGTCTTCTATCTCCTTGTCGGAGCTTCCCATCAGGAATTCACCCGCCGGGATCAGTGTCATATTCTCCGGAACGGGCCTGGCGTGGGCTCCGCGGACTATCCCCGACGAAAAGACGGAGGTGGCGACTATCAGCGCGCAAAGACATACAGCGTTCCTGATCGATTTTTTCAATATCCGGCTCCGTTCCGGCCCATATACAACATTATCGTTCATCTTACCAAAACCTCCTCGCTAACTACGGCCCCGCCACACTTGTAAAAACGTAACCATTGCCCTTTTTCACCAGCTCAAAAATATACGGCTCTTTTATGGCCTCCCCTGTAGGTCCCATCGACGTCTTTCCGGTGACCCCGTCGAAACCGTTTATTTCCATAAGCGCTTTACGAACGTGGTACGGTCGCAGGGACGGGGCTTTTTCAATCGCTGCGGCCAGCATGTAATACGCGTCATAGCTCAACGCCGCCACCCTTGAAGGCTCCGCGCCAAACCTGTCCTTATACGATTTTACAAATCGCCTCACTTTTGGGTTGGTGGACCGCGGATCAAACCCTCCGTACACCAGCGTCCCGACCGCTTTATCGCCCATGGCGATGATCTGCGGAACCATGATATCCTCTCCTCCCACAATGGGGGTTTTTATACCCTGGCTTTTAAGCTCCGACAAAAGTTTCGCCGCTTCCGATCCGTCACCGGTGAACACAACAGCGTCCGGCGGATTTTTTTTCAGTTTGGCCACCTGGGCCGCCATGCTGTTATCCTCGGCGCTGGTATTGGTGACACTGTCCCCCCACAGGAACAGCTCGTGAGTGACGGCGAGCCCCTGGTTAACCAGCTCCGCCTTGAAAATTGCGTTAAGCTGTATCGAGTAATCGTTCAGCACATGGCTGAAAAGCGCAAATTTTTTGTACCGCTTTTTCTCCTTGATAAACTTTATAAAGTATTTTACGGCGTCCCGGTCCGCCAGTGTGTTCCTGAAGTTGAACGGACCTGTATCCCCCAGCCTGCGTCTCGACCCGGCCGAGATCAATATAAGCTCATTGTCGTTGATCAGTTTGGTGGCGGCAAAACTCACCTCGTTGGTGGCGGCGCCGACGATGGCCAGTGTCTCCAGTTTCAACAGCGTTTCGACCCCGCCCCTGGTTCCCTGCACCGTGCCCTTGGTGTCATACACCAAAAGCTCGAACTGCTTGTTCTTGATTCCGCCACGCTCGTTTATCTCATCGGAGGCGAGCTCTGCGCCGTTGGAGGCTTCCTCTCCAAAATATTTCAGCTCTCCGGTCATGGGACCGAGCACGGCGATGCGGGTCTGTCTGGGTCTCTCCATCATTATTTCTTCATCGGTTTTCTCGCCGAAACCATATTCCGGCGCCGCCCTTTCAGAGGCGGGCGCTCTCGTGGCGTTCTTGGCGAAATCATTCGGCTTTTGCCCAGGTTCGGCCGCCTCGGCCATGCCGGAATAGGAGCCAGGCGTCACCATAACCATCGGCGCAAAAAGCAAAGTTGTCGCAAACAGGGCCATTTTCATAACCGATCTTTTTTTATTTCTTCTAACCATTTCTCTACGTGCTCTTGTCATAACAATCCAATCCATTTAATACTTGATTATTGAGGTTATGTATATATAGACTATATTTCATTTTAAAGGAGCTTGATACATTGAACGCCAGAAAATTCATTTCAGTCACATTTTCAACCTTTGTTGTTGCGCTGTTTTCAGCCACTTGTCCCGCCATCGCAGGTGACGCTCCCATGGTCAAAGTAGCCGGTGGCTCGTTCAAATCGGGCAAAGATCAGAAACCAGTAAGCGTAAAAAAGTTTCAAATCGATAAGTTCGAAGTTACAAACGCCCAGTACAAGGAGTTTCAAAAAGATTTTTCCGTACCCGCCGGCAAGGAAAACCACCCGGTTGTCGAAATCTCTTATTTCGACGCGGAAGGGTACTGCAAATCTGTCGGCAAGCGCCTGCCTACACGAGCCGAATGGGAAAAAGCCGCCCGTGGCGAAGATGGCAGGGTGTACCCCTGGGGTAACGAGTTTAACAGCGCCAACGCCAACACCCTCGAATCGGAAATTAACGACACCACACCTGTCGGAAGTTATAAAAACGGCCAAAGCCCGTATGGAGCCATGGACATGTGCGGTAACGTATGGGAATGGGTAGACGGCTGGGACGGTACCGAGAAGAAGTACAGGATTCTCATGGGCGGCTCTTATTTCGACGACGCCAACAAAAGCGCGACTTACTCCACCTTGACCAGCATTCCCGATGACACACACACATTTTCCGGTTTCAGGTGCGCTAAGTAACAATTGATGTAAATGGTCCAATTGGAAGTTGATTTTGCTGAAGATGGTTTTCTGCAGTTCCCTGTCCGGATGGCGCCAGGCGGTTAGCGTAGCCGCTTTGGCGATGATGTTGGCCGCAGGATGCTCCAATGACGACAGACCGTCATACATGCAGAAATCAAAAGGAAACTCGGGTGGAAGCAGTTTTTTCACCCCTGCCCAGGATGATATCATCACGGACGAGCAGACGGGGCTGGATATCATAAAAAATGTGATCAATGTTACGTTTTCGCCCGAAACAAGCAGAAAAACCATAGAAAAAATAGTCGCCTCCGTAAAAGGTGAAATCGTTGGCTATGACTATTCTGTCAATTTTGTGCAAATCCGGTTCAAAAAACTCGACCTGCCAGCTATCGATAAAATGCGTTTGACGATGCTTGGCAAATACAAGGAAATTGAATCGGCGTCCAGATGCCCCGTGTCCGTCTTTAAAAACCCCTACTACGTCAGGTAGCCGGGATCACTTCCATCTTCCGGACCACCGTGCCGGTTTTAGAGTCCTGGAAATCAATATACCCCGCCCATTTCGGATCGGCCTTGCTGATGGCCTCCACCGCCTTTTTACCGTCCTTGAACGAGACGATCTCGGACACTTCCACCTTGATCACCGGGGTTCCCCTTTCCTCGGTAATTTCATAGACAAACCAGTTGCTGTTAATCTCGCTTAAAGCTTTGGAGAACTTGCTTTCCGCGTCGTCTCCACCCCCACCGGTGCACGCCCCGAACATAAGCCCAAAAACGGCTACCGTTAGTATGAAATTTTTTGCTAGCGAAACCTTCATATCACCCTCCTATGGTAGTTGTTATTTTTTCTCCTGTTCCTTGTCGTTTTGCTTGAGAAACGCGATTATGTCCTTTCTGTTTTGCTCGTCTTTCATCAGCTTGATGGTACGCATGGTCTTTTTGTACTTTTTCTTGAGCATTACAGCGGTTTTGTCTCCATCCTCAATCATTTTTCTGGGATTCTGCAACCATTTGTGAATCCACTGCTCCGTTCGGCGGCTGGTGACTCCGGCAAGGCCGGGTCCCACTTTCACACCATCGGTCAACCTGTGGCAACCTTTACACTTTCTCGTAAAAAGCGTCTTGCCCTTATCGGCGTCCTGGGCGTAGGCAAACTCAGGCGCGACGCCCAGGGCCAGGATCATTATCAGAATTATACCTCTCATCAAGTCCTCACTTTATGTTAGCGCTCCGGCTATTGGTCAAGAAAAGCTGTTTTCAAACCAACGCCCATGCTTGTCCAGGATATTTTTCCCTTGGTCACTTTAGGAAGCTTGGCCTTTATCATTTCCTTGGCTTTCCGGCTTTTCTTGAAATCAACATGCGGAGTGAACCCTTCGCCCCCGCCTTCAGGCTCTTTGACATCTATATCCACGATCAGAGAGCCTTTTTCATCCAGCTTTATCACACGCACCCTCCACCTGCCTTCTCCTATCGCTGTCAGCTCTTTTTTGATCTCCTCGACCAGGGCGGGAGTCAGCGCGCTGGATTTTCTCTTGTCCAGCAAGTTGCTATAGTTGCTTCGCACAGCATTTAGCAAACGGTCGTCTCCGGTGTACTTGCCATACATGGACGCTATGTTGCCCGCGATGTTAAAAAGAAAATCCTGCTCTTCAGGAGAGACGCCAGGAGAAAGGGCATATTCCACCATCGCCTGAACCTCCGGCGGGAACTCTTTGGTCCTGGTCTTTATCAGCTCCTCCATCCTCGCCCTATCCTTGGCGGTGAACGCTTCGATAAACAGGTTGCCCACGCTGGGCGCGTCTTCGGCGAAGCAGGCCGTGGCCCAAACAAGAGCAAATGAAAACGCCAATCCCTGCGCAACAAAGGCCGCTTTGATTATTTTCATGATGTTCTCCAGTTCATAGTTTCGTTTTAAGCAAGCGTTCCACACCCTCGTCAAGCGCCAGAACGGTTTTTTCCAAGCCCGTATACGCATATATATAGCCCGAAGGGGCTCTGGAACCTATACTCAGACTTATGGGTGTCACGCTTCCTTCAGGCCACATAAGCACCTGCATCGCGGGAGGGTTCAGCCCATATTCTTTCATGTCTCCGGGATCGTCGGTTATAAAGTCCTTTATCTCAAAAGCCATCATGTCGTCAAGAAACGATTTGACCAGGTTGAAATCCAGCTTTTCACCACTGACGTTGTTTCGACGCCACTCCTTTTCCATATCCTTTACCAGCACCGTCTCCCTGCCATCAGCCCGAATTTCGATCCTCTTGAGGGTGTCCTTGTCAAAATAGAACAACTGCCTGCTACGAATCTCCTTCGCCTGGCGGGGTACCGCGTGGACGACTTCCTCCTCGAGCAACATTATCGCGTCCCTGTCGGACATGACGCAATAAAAACCCCTTTTCTGAGGACTGCGATCGCCTATCTTTATGCTGACCGTGGGTTCGGAGTCGCCACTTTCCCACAGTAAAAGCTCCGCCTGCGGTTTGTCCAGGCCATATCGCTCAAGATGGTCTTTCGTCTCGGAAATAAACTCCTTGACCTCCGCGTTGGCGAACGCGCCGAACAGCTCGAACACCTTGTTATGATCCGCCCTGGCCTTGATCGGCTTTTCCAGCGCCCATTTCCCGTCGGGCGGAAGCTTCGCCCGAATCAATACGTCCGGACGTTTGATGGTCACCTGGTCTATTTTAACCGGATTCAGCCGAAGAACGGTCTTGTCGCGGAAATAGTATATATCCTTGTTCGCCTCGCCCCTGACATAGGACAACACCCGGTACACAGGCTTTTTCCCCTCGATACGGGCGAAAGCCACTCCCATCGCAGGAGCCCGGTCGCCGAACACCATCGTGTAGGGTTTAAGATCCTTGCCTATCTTGAAAGTAACCTTGACGGTCGGCTTGGCAAGCCCGAACTCCACCAGCCTCTCAGGCAGAGGATCCGGGTCCATGACATAATCGGCGTCGTTCCTGGAGTCGGTCACGTACCCCAGGAACTTTTCAACCGCTTTGCTGTCGGCTTTCGCTTTTATGGGGGTGACAATCCTCCAGCCGTCATCCCACCGTTCCATCTCGATAAGGCTCTGCTCCTTCTTGAGGGTGATAGCCAGAACGTCCTTGGGATAAAACGGGAAGAGCCGCGTGGCTTCATCTTTTCTCTTTTCATCTATCCGTGCGCTCTCAAAGTCTATGTAGCTGTACCCGCCCATGGCGGCAAGCACGATTATCCACATGAACGTGGTCTTGAAATACCGCATCTATCCTACCTTACATGTCACATGTCCCGGCCGGGCAAACACCGGAACGGGGGGCGGAGCATCGCTGTCCCCAAAAAATCCAGCCCCGCTCATTGACGAAACCATCGCCTGCGGCTGTATATCCCGACGCCCACCATCAGGACCGCCGAGGGCACCATCACCACCGGGATCCAGAAAATCGCCCTGCCCTGAGTGGCGGTGAGCACTACGGGGGTGATATTTTTCTTTTTCGCCCGCACAGCGATAAGGTCCGCCTCCTCGGCGAGCCAGCTGATGGTGTTCAGAAACAGGTCGCCGTTGCCGGCCAGGTTGATGTTGGTGTTGTTGGCGAAATCGGAATCTCCAATCACTATCATCTTGCCATACTTGTGGCGTGAGGAGTCCTTTTTGTCCTTTTTGCCCTTTTCGGATTTCACTTCGATAGTCGTAACGGAGACAATCGGTACGGGGCCCCTTTTTTCCCTTCCCTCGTTATACTCCGCGTCTCCCGATTCCAACTGGGCCCTGTCCATCTCCGTCCATGAATTCGGCCCGGTCATAGCCAGTTGATACCGCCCTTTTTTCGGGTCTTCGTCTATATAAACCGAGTTGGCGATGGGAAAATATGACGCCAACGTAAAATCTTTCGTCAACGGATGATCCTTGTTGTACGCGTACACCACAGGAGTCAGGGCGTTGGCGCCATAAAGCTGGCTCTGCTTGTCGATGATGACATCGGACTGAAGCTTGAACCCGTAGCTTTCTATCCACGTCTGGAATTCCGGCGGGTGACCCGGATCTATCTCCACCAGCAACGCGCCTCCACAGGCGTAATACTCGTCGAGCTTCTCAAGCTCATCGGGCGCAAGCTCCCGTTTCGGGCCGGGGATCACCACCACGGACGCGTCCTCCGGCACTTTTTCCGTGCGCATCAGAAACAGGTCCTTTATCTCGTAATTCTCGTTCAAGATGGCGTTCCTGGCCGCGCTATAGCCCTCCTTGCCCGTGGACGCGAGGCTCTTCTCCCCGTGTCCTTTTACGAAATAGATGTATTTCTGCTCCTTGCGAACCAGCTTGATCAGCCCGTTGGTAAGGCTCTCCTCTCTTTCAGAGCCCACCTTGACCTGCTTGCCGGCCGCCATCAGCAACGTGATCCTGTATTCCGAAACGCCGTACTTGGAAGCCAGTCCCGGATGCCTGTCCGGGTCGATGAAGGAAAAATCGAATTTATCGGTGACGCTGGCGTATTCCTCCAGCAGATCGCGAGCGGCCTGCCTCTGCTTCGCGTGGACAGTGCCCGACTCGGAGCGATAGAACGCTATGGCCTTGACAGGCTTGTCCAGCCCCTTGAGGATCCTTTTTGTCTGCGACGAAAGAGTGAACCGGCCAGATTTCGTCAGGTCTATCCGCACCTTGTGGGCGTGCCCCAGCATGGCCATGAAGACCAGGACGCCGGAGAACACAAGAGACATCACCACCATGTTCGCGCCGTATCTGGCGCTTTTTTTGGCCAGCATGACTTTGATTTCGTTAAAACGGGCATACAGCAGAAACAGCGCTATCATCGAGCCGATCCACAACATCGCGGCGGCTTTGAGCGACATGGATCCGTCTATGACATAAAAACTGAAACCGGCTACAAGCAAAACTCCGCTTACAGCGGCAAGTATCAACGTGGGTGAAAACACTGGTCTAACCCCTCCACCTTTTAGATTCCAGACTGCGCATACTCAAAAACAGGAACAGCATGGTAATCAGCAGGTAATAAATCATATCGGACGTGTCCACAACGCCCTTGGCAAAGTTGCGGAAATGAAAGTTGAACGACGCGTATTCGAGCACTCTCTCCATCACGCCGCCGGCGAGGCTGGCCGTGTAGCCGACCATATAAAGCAACAGCAGGGCGGCGAAAGACAGCACCGCCGCGATGATCTGGTTTTCCGTCAGCGACGACATGAATATCCCCAGCGATATAAAAGCGGAGCCCATGAGAAACAATCCGAAATATCCGGTGATGATCACGCCCCATTCCGGATCGCCAAACACCTCCACAAGGATCATCGATGGAATCGAAAGCCCGAGCATTATGGCGAATATGCCCATGCAACCCGCGAACTTGCCAAGAATCGCCTCTCCGTCACGGACGGGGAACGTGAGCAAAAGCTCCATGGTTCCCGCTTTTTTCTCTTCGGAAAATGAGCGCATGGTGAGCATGGGAAGCATTATGAGCATCACCACGCTGATAATGCCGAAAAACGGCCGGATAACCAGCTCTGTCACGTTCAGGGCTCCGTACTGGCTGGCCAGGTTCGGGTTTGTCTGCGCCTGAAAGCTGATGGTGCTGAACGTGGCGAAAATATTGTAAAAATAATATCCTGTCAGAACCGAGAATATGGTGACCACCACGAAAGCCACGGGCGAATTGAAGTACGACCTGAGCTCTTTCATCAGTATGAAAAAGAAATTCCTCATTACACCTCCTCCTCAGTGACGATCCGGATAAAAATATCCTCCAGAGTCATTTTCACGGGGGTAAGCTCATACAGGTCCCATTTGCCCTCCACCGCCGTCCTGGCGACCATGTGCGATCCGTCGAACCCGTCGGAGAATTCCAGCATGTAACCGTTTGTTATCCCTCCCGTGTCCTCTATCAGCTCCACATTCTTCACACCATCGATTTTTTCAAGAGCCTGTTTTACAGAGTCGCAGGGTCCCGCGATACGAGCCCTGATCTTGTCCGTTGCGTGGAGCTGTTGCATCAGTTTTTCCGGGGTGTCGATAGCCTTGACCTTCCCCTCGTCGATGATGATCACCCGCTGGGATATCATGCTTATCTCGGGCAGAATATGACTGCTCAATATTATTGTTCTCTCGCCCCCAAGCCCCCTTATCAGCGACCGGATTTCAATTATCTGCTTGGGATCGAGGCCGATTGTCGGCTCGTCGAGAATCAGCACTTGCGGATCGTTGACAAGCGCCTGCGCCAAACCAACCCTCTGCCGATAGCCTTTCGAGAGCTCCCCGATGAACTTGTGGGCCATGTGGGTCAGCCCCACTTGCTCCATTATCTTCTCCACCCTTTTCTTTATCTCCCGAAAGGGCACTTCTTTGAGCCCGGCCACGAAGCGCAGATAGGTGGGCACCTGCATATCCGTGTATAGCGGAACCGTTTCGGGCAAATATCCAATTTCCCTGCGAACAGACAGGGAATCCTCGAACACGTCATACCCGGCCACTCTCGCCGAACCGCTGGTGGCGGGCATGAAACAGGTCAAGATCCGCATGGTGGTGGTTTTGCCCGCCCCGTTCGGCCCGAGAAAACCGAGAATCTCACCTTTATCGACGCTGAAAGTAATATCGTTGATCCCCCTGGCGCCGCCATAGGTTTTCGTCAGATTTTCAACTTCTATCATTTAAATCCGTATAGCCCCCGATCAAGAAACGAAATGATCAAATCTAAACTAAAACCTGAAAAACAGCAAGTGATTTGGTGTAGTGCGCGCCGTCCCCCGGATTTGCGTCACCTTCAGATAATTTTATAGCAATTTTTATACGAAACTGAAATGAAATTAACAATAAAAAGCCCCGGCCCCTCTAAACAGGGACCAGGGCTTTACAGAGCGTGTTAAATAACCGTGGTTACACGATTATTTGTCGTACTGCTGCTTGACAGCCCAGTCACCAACCTTGGCGCTGGCGTCCACATCGGAAGTCTTCATGCAGGGGTTAACACCAACCTGCTTGGAACTCAGGCGTCCACCACCGACGGAGTTGTAGCCGCCAACCTGGCCGGCGCCACGCCCAGCCATCACGCCTTCAAGCTCGAGCATCTCGTTCATCTCGTTGAACTCGTCCGACTGCTTGGCGTTGGCCGCCGTCACATCGTCCGGATCAAGCGTGTATTTCGGATTCTCGGCGAGTGTGCGAATGAAAGCCACAACGTTCCAGATATCCTGATCCTGAAGGATATTCCCCCAGGGAGGCATGGAGCTGGAAAGGTTCCTGGCCACTCCGCCACCTTTGATAACCTGGAACAGCTCGACGTTGCTGATGTAGTTGGCGTACTTGCCGTTTGTCAGGTTACGCGGGCGAGGATCCAGCGTGGCCGCCGTGGGGCCGTTGCCCTTTGCGGTCCAGCCGTGGCAGTGGATGCAGTAGAACGAAAACCAGTGCGCGCCCTGATCCGGGTCGGCCCCGGGGATAGGCGTCTTGTTGCCGTGCCTCGGGCGGGTGATGTTGTTCCACTGGTTGACCCACTCGTTGTAGTCGGCGCCCAAAGGAGAACCGGAATCGTGATGGCGAAACCACGCCTCGGTCACGCCCGATTTTTCTGTCCAACCGGAGGCCGTGTCACCGAGCTGACCGGTCCATTTATGCTTGAAACGCTTTTTCATCAGGTTTTCAAGCGGGCTCTTGTTGGCGGATTTGATCTTGCCGCCACCGAGGGCTTTGGGCAGGTCCGCACCGATCTTGGTCGGATCGGAGGCGACTTTACCTACGCCTGTCAGATAGTCGAAACCGACCACGCCATATGTCGATTTACCGGAACCTTTTACTTTTGTCTTGGTGTCGAATGATTCGATGTTGGCTTCGTCGGCTTCCCTACCGAACTCATCGCGATACTTCATCGCTTCCTCGACAGAAAGGTCGCCTTCTTTTTTGGCTTTTTCCAGCTCCGCGGCCGATTTCTTCCTCTTGGCGTCTGCGGCGGTCGGCGTCATCACCCCAGTGGCGACAAACGACAGGGCGGCGAAACCAAGGATGAACAGTTTAAATTTCCGTCCCATTCTTTTCCCCTCCAAAAATTTGAAAGTTTACGTTAATATAGCAGTGCAGTTGCACATACACTGCTCTAGTTCCCCATATCGGGGTGTTAATGAGCAACTTGCATGCCTCGTCTTGCTGTCGGACGCCTCTTTCCCTGCTTTAATTTAACGTAACTCTATAGTTACACCTCTTATTTTCATTAAGGCTGGTTTTGCAATATTTGTGGAAGGTAACAGTGTCAGGCTCTGTGTTTGTGACGATTTTTGTCAGGCCTGTTTGGGGGAGAAACAACTAATTTAAAAGGGAAAAGAGGATCCCGGAGCATTTATTTTCACATTTCGTTACATCATAATATTCTATCGCTTATCGTGTTGAATCTGTTTGCACCCATGTAACACCTGTGTTACATGGGGTTTTCCGCGGTTAATAAAGCTCTATGGTGGAGGTGTCGATCACGCATCCGGCCAGATACCAGTCGTCATCATGGGAGTAGACTCTGGCGTTGTTTCCCTCGCGTATTTTTCGCAACGTGCAGTCGTATTTCGCCGATTTCATTTTTTTGCCGTTATATTCCAAGCTTGTTTTCGAGTCTCCGTATTTGACCAGCACGGGAACATAACAACTGACGGAGCTCTCATACTTCGCGTTGACCGGGTCATCTCCGACAGGTTTGGGGCTGTACGGCTCTCCTATGGTGTAGCTTTCCGATTTTGCGAAAAAATATTTCTCCACCCATTGCTCACCCATGTTGAAAGATATCGGGACGGATTCATAGTCGTCCCTGTTTTTTTCGAAATTTTCCCTGAGGATCATCTCGACATTTCCCACGCTGGTTTTGCCCAGATATTTTTTTTGTCTCGCGGTTTTCATGTTGAGCGAGTAAATGGTGGCGAAGTCATCCTTTTTTACCGCCTCTATATACTCGCGCATTATTTTTTCCGGATGACCGGGAATGGTTTCCGAGCATGACAGGATAAATAGAGCCGAGATCGGCACAACAGCCAGGCCGAACATTTTTTTTATTGTCATGTTTACCATACCACCTGCGGCTCATACCAGTGACGAATCATCCAGCGGTTATCCAGCAACAGCGGGTTTCTGTTCGTGTCCTTGTAGGTGACCGGCGGAATTCCCATACGGATCCCCATGGCGGTGTTGTGACAGCAATTGCACCCCATCCATGGAGCCTTGTAGCTACCCCACACCAGACCGACCACCAGCAGGACGCATATGGTCCCTCCTGTTCCCACGTATAACAGCTTCATTACAGTACGCCATTTCCGGGGTATGGCCTCCCGTTGCGCTTTTGATTTTCTCTTGTTCAGAAATGGTAGCGCAAAAGCCAGGAGAAGTAAAATAAATGGAATCCAGAACAGGTACATGTGCCAATCCCTCGGCGGGAAATACCAGTATGGCAGTAAAAAGCTGACAAAATACCATTCCGGAGCCGGTATGAACTGGCCCTCCATGGGAAACGGTATCACCTGGGGATCCTCCGTGGGAACCGGGAATATCACGCTCATAGCGACGATTGCGGCCACAAGTGGAAGAATGGCGAACAATTGGCGAACCAGGTAATCGGCGAATCCCCTGGACCGGAGCCTGGACAGGCAATGTATCTCCAGCAGAATAAACGCCAGCAACGGCAGGATTATGTCGTGAATTGCAAAATTGCGGCTGGGTGTGTAGGCGAGCATGAAAAAAGTGTATAAATCTTCACCGAACACAGGGATGACCTTCAACCAGTTGTTGAACATCTCCATCATCCAGTAGCCCTTCCACTCCCAGGGCAAGATGGCGCCGCTGATCAGGAATCCCGCGGTGATCATCGAAAGTATCACACCGGTAATCCAGTTCCATTTGCGTCCCCCCTGGTAATCACGCCTGAAGTACATTCTCCAGAAATGGATAAACACCGCCATTGCCAGGAAGAAAGCGCCGTAGCGATGTATGTTCCTTGTAAGAGCGCCCAGGGTTGTCTCGTTGTTAAAATACTGAACTGTCTTGTATGTATCCTTCAGGCCGGGTTCGTAGTAGAAGATCATGTACAGGCCGGTCAGAAGCTGAAGAATTATCAGCAACAGCGCCGCTCCACCGAAATAGTGGCGATACGTGAGTTTTTTTGGTTTCACGGCCTGCCAGATACTGCGCCTGCCGCCGGGTGTGATCCCTCTCGCCTCTCCCATGGCGGAACCTTTTTTGCCGTGTTTCATGACTTTTCGCGCTTTGCTACTCAAACTCAGTCTCCAATACGATCTTAGTTGAGGGAATTTGTTGTTACGGAGCACAGAACCCACGGGGTCACGATTTGATGGACACGCACCCATCGAACCGCCAGTTCTCCGGAACACGGTCATCGGCCATATTCGGATTAAGTAACCGCGTATAGAGGTATTAGAGATATTTTATCTGGAAAGGATTCACATCCCCGATTAAAAAAGCGGATGCATGGGCTTGTCGAACCAGAAACGTTTTCGCTTTTCACCGGATGTGCCGATAAGCTTCCATTTTCCATTTTCCAAAGACAGCACATGATCCTCGTTCACCCAGCTGTCCAACGTGACGCGCGCATCCTTTCCCTTCGGAACGCCAAGCAACATGCCGCTACACTGAATGATGATGATATTTTTCCCGGCGGAATAGGTGAGAATACGCATGTTGTGGACGGTCGCCAGGTTATCAAAATTCTTGAATAACTTTTCCCAAATGGCTTTGGCGGTGTCGGCCCTGTGCTCGCCATTGATGTAGTTTTCAGAGTACAGGCCCATAAGACCGTCAACGTCCTCTGATTCGATGGCGGTTTCGGCCTTGTCGAAAAACTTCAGCAAACCATCCACAACTTCGGGTTCAAGGATTTTCCTGGAGGCCTTGTCTATGTACAGGCTGTGCTGTTCGGAATGTTTGTCGGCGAAAGCATGGCCAGCGTTTGTGATGAAAAAAAGTGTCGCGAGGAAAAGTACCGCTTGTTTCATTGCAACTCCGTCCAATTGTTGTACTGCCTATATCGTTTACAGGATACCACAACGTCAGACGAAATCCAGATATTAGGCCTATGAAATAACACAAAACACCTGCAACCTCCCATCGGCGCCTGGCGGCGCTCCCAACGGGGGCCGGGTGTTAAGACGAAACCCAAAGCGCAAGCTTATCGCGAGGGGTTTCGTCAGCTTTAAGCAAATCCGCTTTGGGTCGTCGCCAAAGATCGCAACAGACCTCTCCCCCCGTTACGGGGGGAGAGACTGCATTTAAACAAAAACAGGGTTATTTTTTACCCTCGCATTTGCACATTCCGCGCAGGTGCTTGACCAGATCGTTTATCTCATCGTCGGTCAGGACCCCGCCCCAGGGAGGCATTTGCGTCGATTTACCCACAGCCACGCCGCCTTCCTTTATGGCCTTGAACACACCGCTGTCGGTAAGCTCTCCCATATCCTTGGCGCTGGTGTGGTTTCTCGGAGCGACAGCCAGCACAGGCGCGTTTATGCCTTTGCCCACGCCTTTAGTGCCATGACACTGCACACAATACAGCTTATAGTTATCCGCAGCGGATTCCGCCGCCGCGTCGCTGGAGCCCAAAAGGGCCACCAATGGAACTGCCATAAAAACAGCGCCCATCATCAAATTGAAAAAACCGATTTTACGCATCTTGATAATCCTCCTTTATTTCAGCGAGGACAAATAATTGACCATCAACTGCAACGTGGCGTCGTCGAAATCCCGCACCGCCATCCATATTTTCGGATCCCATTTCCTTGGGTTCTTTATGAAGCTGTACATCCAGTCCGGATTGAGCCGGGAGCCGATCCCCTCGAAAGTGGGACACGAAACGCCGCCACCCTTCTTCGGGAACATGTGGCACGCGTTGCAAGCCTCTTTTTTCAGCATGACCATTTTCGCACGGGCCTTCTTCACCTTCCCGGGCTTAAAAACGCCGGTTTTCATGTCGGGGTCCTTCAAGGTCATGAGATAATCGGCGACAGCCTCAGCATCCCCGGCGCTAAGCTTAGAAGCGCATTTGAGCACCTTGCCGACGGTGTCCTGGTCGCCATCGAGCTTGATGTGGTTAAGATAGACCACACCACCCGGGCGAAGCTTGGTCGGGTTCTGGATATATTTCACCAGCCAGTCCCGGTTAAACTTGCTACCTGCGTAAAAAAGATCAGGCGCCTTTCTTTTCATCACATCTGCGATCGTCTTCACCGCCGGGCCTTGCATCTTGTGGCAATCTGCGCACTTGAACTTGCCCACCAGCGCCTTACCGTCTGCGGCAAGCGCGCCCCCTGCGAAAAAAACCAGCAGGCCACTTATAGCCAGTAACCTCTTCATGCCGTTTCTCCTCCTGATTAGTCCAATAAATAAATCAACTTGAATACTAGATACTAGTTCTCTTTTCTCCGCCCCATCGCGGCGAACGCGAACTGACCCACAACAAGGATCAGGAACACAGCGGCTGGATACGCCACCACTTCGCTACCTGTCTCCGGCTTGAGCAACAGCCAGTACCATGTGGTCATCGTGTGTTTAGACCCCCTTTCCCCGTTGGATCCGTCCCAGTTGGCGAACGCCACAGGTATATATTTCCCAACCACGAACTGTGTGTCCTTGTCCTTGTTGGGCGTGATCATCTTCCGCTTCATCATCACTTTCCAGGTGCCGTTGTCATACGAGGCGGAGGTGGTAAATCCAGCCGATTTTGCATCGCTGGGCTCCCTCGTTTTTGTGCCAGTGGCTGTGAGTATCGCGCTGACGCTCCCCTTGTCCACACTACCGCTGTTCCAGTAGAGCATCGAAACCGCGTGCGCCTTGTCTCCATGACCAAAATACGGCTTCTCCGACGACTCCGGGATAATCACAGGTGTCTGGACGGCTATTCCGTCCGGCGACAACCCGTCCCAGGACAGGCTCTCGACGATCTTGTCGCCGGGAACGCTTTTTGTTCTGTCGTCCACTTCGACCAGAAAAGCGATTTCATCAGCGGTGAAAGCCACTTTTACATACACCATATCATTGGACGGTATAAAAAACCGGTCCTTCTGGATTATCTGCGGAACAAGGTAAAACGCCGTGCCGTCGACCGAGTCCCACACCGGGTCCTTCTCGTCCTTCGGTATCTGGGGCACCTGCTGGCCCTTGATGACGTTTTCGCCATCTTTGACCCTGCGCTCGTCATCGGCCAAAGACATTACGAAGTTGACAACATGCCACCTGTCCTCCACAGACAGCTTGCCGTTGCCGGTCTTATCCGCGGCGTGGGCGGGCATGGGCGTGTTGGGAATACCGTTGCTTATCCTGGCGAAGATCGCCTCCGGAGTGTATCCGCCACGAAAAGTCCAGGGCTTGTGAAAATTCCTGGGCCATACGCGATGGCCGGAATCCTCCTTAAGCTTCTTCATCGTGTTGCCCTTGCCAAGCTCTCCGTGACACTCGAAACATTTCGTCTCCTTGAACAGCTTCTTGCCCTTTTCGATGCTTTCAGGCGAGCTTGCGACCTTGGATCCGTAGCTTATCTCGGGAGGATCTTTCATATCCTCGAACATATCAGTCAACGTCTTTATGAAAGCCACCAGGTCCCACCGCTCCTGCTCGTTGAGCACCTGGCGCCACGACGGCATCGCCGTGCCAGGCATGCCGTTGGAGATCATGTTGAACAGATCCTCGTCCCGGGTAACCTCCGAACCGGGTTTGGCGGTGGTGTATTTATACACACCCATAGAAAAATCCCGTGGCGGCGGAATGAGGAATTTCGCGGCGGGGCCGTCGGCCTCTCCTTCCTTGCCGTGACACCACCAGCATTTTTTCAGATAGATTTTCGAGCCGTTTTCCGCGTTGCCAGGGGCCGCCATGGCCGCACCGGACACGGAAACGTAAAACAGAGCCGCCAGAAAGATGATCCGGCTTGTAAATTTGCTTCTTCTGATCGTTAATGTCATCGCCAATTCCTCTTAGTGAGCCTGCGCCGCTGTCACTCGCGGGGAATGACCAGTGTAGTCATAAAGAAATAAAATAACTTTCCAGATCTGCTCTTCCGACAGCAAATGGTGCCATATCGGCATGGCGGACAGCCACGGAGTCGCTTCAGACGGGAGCCCCGGCCCGCCGGTCCCGATCCTCCAGAACACGAACGATTCGGTAAGCTGGGCTATTGTTCCCACATCAACAAAGTTGGCCGGCATCGGGTTGAATCCCTGGTAAAAAGGACCCTTGCCCAGCATCCTGTCGCCATGACAAAAAAAGCAGTTCTGAAAAAAGACAATCCCGCCCTCTTCCACGTTCTTGGCGAAATTGGCCTTGTCCGCCCTGAGAGGGTTTTTCAATGTCTGGAGACTGTACGATTTCCCCCACATCTTCACAGTGGAAGGAGGTGCGGGATGTATAGACCGCAACTCCACCGGAGCGTCGAAGGTGGGCTTGACATACTGGTATGCGACATACGCCCCAAGACTCCCGACAATCATGATGGACACGAACCTCAGCAATCCCTTCTTGGGGTTCGTGTAGATGTCGGCGACAGGACCTACTATCCCTGCGTACCCATCTTCTGAAAAGGTGGAAAAAAGCAACGTACCCGCCACCACAAAAAACATGTACATCTTCAGCACACTCGTGGGCACCACAGGCCAAGTGCCAGGATGCAGTTTCGAACCTACAAACGGAATACCAACCTTTAAAAGGAGGTATCCTACAGCAATGATTAATATCGGTTTTAATATTTTCATTATCCCGTTCTCTTAGCCTTTAACTCGATTCATTACCCAGTATGGCATTGATAATCATGTCCAGTTCCGACACGGTCATTTGCGTCGCAAAATCATCCGGCATCGTATCGGCGTCGAACCCCTCGGCGATAACCGCGTTCGGATTGACAATCGACTCCCTTATGAAACGCTCCGCCGAATAGCCCTCTTTTCTGGTACCGGCCGTCGCGCCCACTTTGCCAAGGTCCGGACCCATGTCGCCGCCCTCCTCTATCAGGGGGTGCATGTGACATGTGTCACAGCCGAACTTCGAAAACGCCTCCTTGGCGTTCTCGGCCACCTTGATCTCCGCCGGTTCCTCCTCGGTCGAGCCGGCCCCCGCGTCTCCCGACGGCAGGGCCACCGTCACCTCGGTGCCCCCGACATCCTGCAGAAAGGCGATCACAGCTCCGATCTCCACATCGCTGAGACCTATGGCCCCCTTGCTTATGTTCGGCATGGGACTGACGGTGTCGTTCGTCCCCTTTTTGCCGAACCCGGCCACCACGTAAGCCGAAGGCTCGACCATCGACTCGTGGATGTACTCCTCGGTGGTCGTGGCCTTGCCCTTGTAGCGGGGGTCTTTGAGCCTTTCCGGGGCCACCTGGGCCACCTGCTCCAGCAGGGGCGCGCGCCCCAGGGAGTTGTGGCACAATGTGCAGGTCCCCTTGCCCTCGAATATTTTCTTTCCGAGAGCTATGTACTGATCCATGGTTATCTCACCGGTGAGCTTCTCCTCCACGGGAGGAGCCTCGGGGATAATCAGCGGAAGGCCGAAAGTGGTGTATCCGGCGAATCCGCAAACCACACACAAGCTGAAAACTACTATCTTTAATAACTGTCCCATATCACTCCCCCGCCGTGGCGCCTATGACGCCATGAAGGTCGCCGCCAGCCACTTTCGATTTCTTTGCCTCTTTTTTCTTGGCTGCCAGTATGGGCATCCAGAACATGAAGAACACCAGCGCCATGAACACCAGGACAATAGCCGTGACCATCCATGCGGCAAACGGCAACGTGGGCGTAAACGCGTTCACAGAGTTGTCCCTCAGCACGGTGTAGACGTGCCAATGCTGGCGTATGGCCGACCGGCAGTATCCCATCAGGCCCATCAGCCAAGTGAAGGAGACCGCCAGCATAAACAGCGTGTATTGGGAGCGGATCGGCATATGGCCCCATTTGAACTCGCCGATATCCGCGCTCTTCTTGAATATCAGGGTGTCGATTATGGTGGACAGTATCAGCACCACCGCCGTGGATGAAACCTGCGGAACCGATAGCCCGATACGGACGTTGGCCGGAATAAAGTAGCTCCATATGCCAAGAGAAATTATGTTGGTTTCCGCGGCGATATAAAGAGCCACCTGGATCGTTGTGCCGTATTGAGCCCAGAATCCGTCCCCCGTGGGCCTGATGTTCGCCCTCCGGAAAAGCTGGAAACTGAGAAACGTGGACAGGATCAGCGTGTTCACTGCGGTGTTCTTGGCCGCCATGACGCCGAAATATCCGAGAAGCGGATGGTGCGCGTCGCCTATCTGGGTCAACTCCTTGGATGTCATGATAAGCGTGTGCGGTGTAAACCACATAAGAAACGCTATTACGATGACAACCCCCAGGGGCTGTATCATGTAATAGAAGCGCTTGGAAGCTTCCGCCCGGCCGAGACTGCACCAGAGGTAATAGTTGGCCGAAAGGAAAATCGCGCCGATCAGAACCGCCTGCAGAATGAACAGCCAGGCGAACACCCCGCCCATGAGCGTTATGCCCATCTGCTGGGAATAGTCATATACTTCTTTGGTGAGCCAATAGCCCGCGAAAGGAAGCGGCAGCAGGCCGACCATGGCTATAACAAACGATGTATAGCCCATCCAGTCGTAATGCGCCCGGTCTTCCTTCGAATCGGTCGTCAGGAACTTGAAAGCCGCGTACGCCGCCGTAAGCGATCCGCCGTAGGCGATGTTCGCGATGAACCGGTGCAGGTTGAGCGGATTCCAGAGATGCCCCGCTATGGCCGCCCAGGAATCACCCAGGAACACACCGGCGTCGTCTATGCCCGAAGGAGCCATCATGAACGACGCCCACGAGTTGGACAGCACCATCAGCACCATGCCCGACGAGTTGAGCCCCAGGCCCAGGAAAAGGTGGAGCTTTTTGAGGCCTCCCTCGGCCATCTTGTCCCACCCGTAATAATATGTGTAAACGAAAAAGCTTTCAGCGAAGAACATCAGGGCGTATATCACCATGACCTTGCCGAAAACGCCGACCATGTATTGCATGAATCCGGGATACAGCACAACCAGCAGTATCGACAGCAACCCTCCGAAACTGGCGGCCAGCGAAAAACCGGTCATCGACACCTTCATGAACTCATGCGCCATGTTGTCGTATCGCGGATCCTTGGTAACCACACCGATAAACTCGATCACCCATACGAATATGGGAACGCCCAGAACGAACGCCGCGAAGAACAGGTGCAGTTGCGCCGCGAACCAGACAGCCAAACGGCTGTTTATCCCGGCCACTATCGGATAATCCTTGGTTTCAAGTTTCGGCGCGGGCAAAGGTTTCCACATATTGGGATCCTCAGCCTCGACCGCTCCATCTTGCCCCTCCTCTTGCGCTGGCGCTTCCGCTTGCGCGGCTTCTTCGGCGTATGCGGGTGTGGCAGAGACCATCCCGTACAGAGACGAAGAGCCGAAATTCAGGGCGGCGTAAACAAACAGGGGCGAAATGGCGACCAGTATGGCAACTATCGCCGCGGCGCCCCGATACCTGAAAGCTCTCTTAAGTGTTAATAGCATAATGTTACTTGTCCAATTTTCCCTATCTTTATCCACAATTATCGCGCAATCGCCTTTAATGTTTACCCGAAGGTATCAACTCCAACCCTTGCGAATGTTGCAAGGAGTGGTCTAGGTAAAAGAAAAATGCGGAAAAAGCCACAAGGGCCACAATGAAAACTACAATCTTTTTGCCTGTCAAGTTTAATCCCCCCAATAGTGCTGGATCAGCGCATGAAACCAAACGCCGCGTTCAAGTAAACGCAGGACATTCTGCAACGGGGATAGTTCCCCGTCAAGTCCTCAGCTGGATAAGCAACAAGCGTGCCATCCACTGTGCGGACCGGCGTCATCTCCGCTCGGCGTATTTTCCTAACAACTGCCAGCAAGCATGATTAACGCTGGCGAAAAGAAAATGTGACGGCATTATAATCGACTTGTTGAAAAACTTGTACAAAAAATTGGGGGTGTTTTTCAAAACAAAACATCTTAACGCTTTGTTACAAATTTCCTCATTAAGTAAAATTCAAGAATCAATCTAAATCCTGGATAGAAGCATTTGTTCGCGCTGACACCTTCAGGATGATTGATATCAGGCGCGCCGGATCATAAATATGTCTATTGATTGATAATTACGGCGAGAAGTATCAAAAACCCACGGTTTTTACTGGTTTTCGCGACAAACGCGGCGGGATGGTACGATACTTGGAACTGGCGCCTCCATGATATTTATATCCTGACCATTCAGGCGCCTGGTTCGTCTGACATTCGGATATGAAAAACCTCTGTTAACAAATGGTGATCTATTCTGATGAATCCGATGAATCCTTTGTCCGATCCTCATCAATACTCCACAAAACACCCTGCGTCGACCTTCAGTCGTCTCAAGCAATTGATCATATTCTTTTTACTGGTCGTAGGCGTCATACCCGGCCTTGTCGGTTTTTTCGCCATATACAAAACAAGCAAAAGGGAGCTGATGGCTTCCAAAGGTGAATATTTCATGCAGGTCGCCTCGCTTACCGCGTATCACGTGGAAAGCATCCTGGAAGAGAAGCTCGAAGACATAAACAGGCTCGCCAGAATGCCCATGATCCGCAATATAATAACATTCTCCTCCTCCGAGGCGGTAAAGGAGACGGAGACACTGCGTAAAATCATCATGCCGGAGCTTGCGAAAAACTATTTCATCGCGAACATATACAACACCGAAGGCGAAATAGTGTTCAGTAGTGATTTGGGAAATCAAATTCTGGACCGGGAATTCGGGAATTTCCAGCGGGAACTGGTCGGCGCGGGTGACAAGGTGTACATCTCCGACATATACGAAGCCCCCTCCTCCGATCGTCCATACTATATAGAAGTGTACGCCACGGTAAAAGATGACGCCGGAACCAGGATCGGAGCCATCCAGGTCCGGTACGCCATAGACCAGCTTTTCGACACCATAACGAACGTGATGATAGGTGACACGGGGCACGCCAACCTTGTGACGTCTGCGGGGGAGATTATCATTTGTCCCATCTTCGCCCCCAAAAGCCACCATGCAAGACGCAAACTCATAAAAAGCATTTCCACAGGATCGCCCGGGTGGACCATCGGTGTTGACGACGCTCACGGGTCCACCGGGTCCATCATTGGGTTTTCGCCGGTCAAGATAAACAGCGACCAGCTTTCCCCTGCGAGCTTCGGCGGCAAGAGCTGGTATATATTCACCCGTCAGGAACCGCACGAAACGTTTGAGCCGCTGGAGAAATTCCATAACCTGGCGATCATATACGCCACCTGCCTCACCACCCTGGCGATCATCATGGGCCTTTTCGCCTGGCGTCAGATTCTCAAGGCCCAAAAGGCGCACCAGGCAGAGGTGGTATACAAGGAAAAAGAACTGTCTATAAAGCAGCTTATGGCAAGCTTCGAACAGTTGATGGCAGGCCCACTGCTCGAATTTTCCAAATGGATCGACGATATGGAGACCAACGGCAGGCAACAGCGGCTGACGCCGGAGAGTCTGGCCACGGTAAAAAAACATCTTCTGGGTATAGAAAGCGTCATCCAGCACCTGGCCTATTACACCCAGACTGAAAAATTCGACATGCGCCCGGTCGAATTAAAAAAAATCGTGGAGGATTCGTTGCTCATGCTTGGGTTCATGATCGATAACAAGAAGATCAAACTGAAGCTGGATCAGCCCGACACACCGGTGATGCTCATGGGAGAGGCCAGACTGCTGAGCATCATCATCATGAACGTTGTCCTAAACGCGATCCACGCCGTCAACGAAAACGGGTATATCAACGTAAGTGTCAAGAAATCCGATGGATGGGGCGTGGTTACGGTCAGGGATAACGGAACCGGCATCCATAAAGATGAAATCAAGAAGATTTTCGACCCGTTTTTTACCACCAAAAGGGGGCATAAAGGCTATGGGCTGGGGCTTTCGGTCAGCCGTGGCATCATAGAAAAACATGGCGGCAGGTTCAGAATAGAAAGCTCCTTAGGAGACGGCACCGAAGTTATAGTTCAACTGAAGCTGGCCCCGGAAAACACGATAGCCTGATTCCTCCGTAAACCGCGCGGGGCCGACTTTACAGAGGTCCCGGCGACTCGATACCTGCCCAAGATTTTTGTTTAATCCTTCTGTTTTCATACGCATACAACGATATCACTCGCATTATGCCCGGTTATAAATAAAATAGAACAGCAACTTTTTAACGTTTCGTTAAAATTTATATGGATGACGGGCGACAAATGGAATATAATCACGCACCTAGAAATCTAGAAGTATTAACTATGGTATGGGGAAATCCTGACAGTGATCAAAAACAAAGAAAAATTTTCATTTCTCGACTGGATGATCCATTTCGGGATCGCAGTCAACATGGTAGTGGTCGTATATATCCTCTGGTACGTAGCTTCCCACTAGGTTGCCGTTGTATCACATCACAACGTATTTACCGGTAGACAGAAAATGAACATTTGGCGAAGGGGTTTTTTGTTTATTAAAATAGCAGACCCAACCGGCAAGGCGTACAGACCTATCGCCGCCACACGGGAAAAGAGGTAATGGCAGTTATGGTCAAAGAACCTATTGTTATAATCGATGACGACAAATCGATCTGCAAAACCCTGAAGCTCCATTTTGAGCGAAACGGCTACGATGTCACCACAACCCAGATGGCCTACGAGGGCCTGTCGAAGCTGGAATCGTTCGTATCGGCCATAGTGATACTCGACGTACGCCTGCCCGACGCCAACGGTGTGGAACTGCTGAAAGAAATCCGCCAGAAAGGCGACAATTACTATTCTATAATAGTAACCGCGTTCCCTGACATGGAGTCCACCATCAAAGCGGTGCAGAACGGCGTCGGGGAATATATCCACAAGCCGATAGATATAGAAGAGATCGACAGCGCAGTTGAAAAAGCAGGCGAGTTTTTTCAGAGCAAGTATAACCAGAAAACCTCGTTTATACCTGTGCCCGTCGTCAAGGATATAGGACGGCAGTTCATAGGAAAAAGCCACGTAATGAAGGAAGTCTTCAAGACCGTGGGGCTGGTGTCGATGAGCAAGGCCACCGCCCACATCTCCGGTGAAAGCGGCACAGGCAAAGAGCTCGTGGCCCGCGCCATACACCAGAGCAGCGCCAACAAGGACGAACCATTTATATCTGTCAACTGCTCCGCGATTGTCGACACCCTTCTCGAATCGGAGCTTTTCGGCCACGAAAAGGGCTCTTTTACCGGAGCGATAACACAAAAAGAGGGCAAGTTCTCCCTTGCCCGGAACGGCACCATTTTCCTCGACGAAATCGGCGAAATGGATATCAACCTCCAGGCCAAGCTCCTGCGGGTGTTGCAGGAGAAGGAATTTGAACGAGTGGGCGGCAAGGAAAAGCTCAAGTGCAACTGCCGCATTATATCCGCCACCAACAGAAACCTGGAAGACTCTGTCAAAGCTGGTAAATTCCGTGAAGACCTTTATTACCGCCTCAAGGTAATCAGCATACACATCCCTCCGTTGAGAGAGCACACCAGGGACATCCCGGACCTGACGATGTATTTCATCGCAAAAGCCAACCAGGAGCTCAACCGCGAAATCAAGTACATATCCATAGACGCCATAGACACGCTCACGGAATATCCCTGGAACGGCAACGTAAGACAACTGGAAAACACGATCATTCACGCCGTTATAATGACCCGGGGCGACAGGCTGACCGCCAATCACTTCAAATCGATACTTGGCCCGGAGGAGACGGAAACCTATAGCGGGCTCATGGACAACACGGAGTCCGAATCGTTCCAGAACGATGAAAATACATTAAAATCGCTTAACGAGGTGGAAAAAGATCAAATCAGGCTCACCTTGCAGCACACAAAATGGCACAAGGGCAAAGCATGCCAGATCCTCGGAATCACCCGTCCCCGGCTGGACAGGAAAATCAAGAAATACGGCATCAAGCCCATCCAGTATTACATGAGCAAGGCGTAAAACCGATGCCGTCAAAAGAAATTGAAAGCGCCAAATCGGACCAGCTTACCGACCTGGCCTCACTGGTCCAGCACGGAGAAAACATCGAAGCTGTCGCCTGCGCGGAAAAGTTGCTCGACAACAGCTGTCCGGTGGAAGACATCATAAGCGCCCTTTCCGAGGGCCTGGCCATTCTCCGTAACAAGTGCACCGTGGAAAACTTTCAGCTCCTCGACGTGCTGTTGGCCAGCAGGGCCATGGTGGAGGTGGTAGACGAATGTATATCCCGCAAGCTCCAGATGGATATGGACCAGATCGCCGACGCGTTCGAGCGCACAAACAGCGGAGCGCCAGTCAAAACCTTGGTAATCGGAACCATCCAGGGAGACGTCCACGACCTGGGCAAGCATATCGTCGCCACATTGTGCCGATTCAACAGCGTAAAGGTCATAAACCTGGGCAAGGACGTGCCCGTGGACACATTCGTCAACACCGCCATACGGGAGAACGCCGATTACATAGGTGTCTCCAGCCTCATGACAGTGTGCCTGGCGAAAATCAAGGATATCAAGCCCGAGCTGATTCGCAGAGGATATGGATATATCAAAGTTGTGGGAGGAGGGTCGGCTGTGCAGCAAAGCTCCATGGAATCGCTGAACCTCGACTTTGTCGCTCACGACGCGTTCGACGGGCTCGATTATATCTGCAAACGGCAAAATCCCTAGGTCATCTTGAACTCCACCGAGCGAATTCGGTCTGTAGTCCATTTTCAGCGAACTGACCGCCCTGCGCTCGTACCGGAAATAATAGCCGTCGCCGCCACCATGGCGGGCGAAACCGTCCGTGACTACGTCACGTCCGGCCAGTTGATAGCCCAATGCCAGATCAACGCCCGCGACACCATAGGTAGCGACGCGCTATTCGCCATATCCGACCTGTGCGTGGAAGCCGAAGCGCTCGGGTGCGACCTCGCCTATCCGGAGATGAACTATCCATACGTGGTGAAAACCTTGATCAAAAAGCCCGAAGACCTGCGCAAAATAAAAATCCCCGACCCGGACCGCGATGGAAGAATGCCGGAATTGCTCCGGGCCGTCAGGTTGCTCAAGGATGAAACAAAAGGGGCGACACCGGTGATAGCCAACGCCATCGGGCCCATCACCCTGGCTTCGCGTATCATGGACATAGAACAGATGCTCTACATGATAGTCGACGAGCCGGAAAAATTCGGCGAGGTGATGGAATTCTGCCTGAGTGTGGTGACAAAATTCGCCGTCGCGCTGGTAAACGCCGGGGCGGACGGCATAATCATGTTCGACCCCACCGCCTCCCCGTCGGTGCTTCCCGCGAAAATTTTCAACAGATTCGAAGTGGAGCCGATCAGAAGCGTTTTCGCCGCCGTAAAATCGGCCAGGCAGGACATTTTCACCTGGTATTCCGTGGCCGGTCCCGTACAAACAAACCTGGACATTCTCACCGCCGTAGGGGCCGATATTACAACAGTGGACTACCTTGTCCCAATAGAAACCGCCATCCAGCATTCCGTGTATACGGTGATAAACGGAAACATAAAGCCAAACCTGTTCCTTGAGGGAAGCGAATGCGAAATACTGGAAGAATCAAAGGCTCTGTTGGCGGCGGCAAGAAACACGGAAAGATTCATCCTGGGTAGCGGATGCGAGATACCGCTTAATTCCAATCCGGAAAATATCATCGCCATGAGAAAGGCTGTCGAAGAAGAAATGGAGACCTTCGAATATATTAACCGGTGCGAAGGCCACGGCAACGAGGTGACCATACTCCCCCACAGAAAAAAAGTCTATGTACAAGCCGGAACAACCGTTCTCGACGCGGCTAAGACCGCCGGAATCACTATCACGACCTATTGCAACCTCACCGGGTCGTGCGGAGAATGCGTGGTGTGCGTCGACAACTACGAGATGGACGATCCCGACAAGATAGAGGAGATTCAACTGAGAAACCGGGGTGGCTATCCGGGCGAGCGTCTGGCGTGCCAGGCCAGGGTCAGCGACGGAATGGAAGTTTACGTGCCCCATTCGTCAAGGATGTATCCTGCGGGCCAGTGCGACATTTCAGCGGCGCTGTATCACCGGTCGATAAACGACAAGATCAGCCGATTCGGGTTTTCACCCGGCATACTGTCAAAACCATTGGAGCTTTCCGAGATGCCGCCGCCGAACTCCCTTAAAAAATGGCTCCTGGAAAAAGTTGAAGGTTATCAAACGGGAACAGCCGCCCTGGACAAGCTCCTGTCGCTCAGCCAGGAATCCGGAGAGCGGGTCTTTATGGTGATGGACACGTCAAAAAAGGAGATAATTGATTTCTCCCGTTCGGACAAGATCTACGGCGTGGCGATAGACATAGGCGCCACCACCATTTCAGCTTATATCCATGATCTTCAAACCGGCGACCTTAAACACGCGGCGTCGATCCAGAATCCGAAGGTGACGGAAGATTTCGGCGAACTGGCACGGGATTCGAAACAGCTGGCGCTTCTTCAAAAGAGATTTTTCGACGGGATAAACAATCTCATATTGTGGTTTCACAACAACCATTCCATGGTCTCCGACCAGGTCTACTCCCTGGTGATCACCACCGACCGATTGACCGCTCCGGCGCTAGGGATCCACAGGAACTCAGCGCCCGGGTCTGTATGGTCCACCACCACCGCGCAGTCGATGCCCAGGGGCGTACGTCTGGCGGCGAGTTCCTCTTGCAGGATCAACACCCCCCACCGTAACTCCTCTTTTCCGGGCGGATCCGCCATGGCGGGTGTTATCGGATCCGGACTGTTCGACGGCGAAATGATAGACGTGTTTGTCAATGTCGGCGATAGAGGAGAGGTGTTTGTCGGCAACCGCGAAAGGATCCTGTACGTCCCGACAATCGGCGGAACGGTGTTTGAGAGCCTCAGGATAAGCAAGGACAGCGTGTTCCAGGGCGGATTGATTCAAAATATTGCAATCAGCCCCGATGGATCATTAACAATCGAAACACTCGGAGGCACGGCGCCTTTCGGGATGTGCGGTTCATCCATTGTAAGCGTATTGGCGCAGTTGTACAGCAACGGAATCATCGACAGGCAGGGGTCGTTTATATACAGTAAAAACCAGCTCCAGCTTTCCAACGGCGTTTTCACACTGGCGCCTAAGCAGAAAACAGCCATGTACAGGCCGATAACCGTCACCAGCGCCGATATCGAACAGGCGTTGCGCGCAAAGGCGGCCTACAGGGCGGCTGTTTCGGTTTTGATGGACAAGCTCGGCGCCAAACCTAAGGATATAGGCTCCATTTGCGTATCCGGGGGCTTCGGTATCCTTATAGACATGGACGCCGCCAGGCGGATCGACATGATCCCGGACTACGACACGGCGAAATATTCGTTTGTCCGGGCCGCGTCGAGTGTTGGCGGAAGAATGGCGCTGTTATCCTCTGCGGCCAGGGACGAGATGGACAGAGTCGCCGCGATATTAGAAAAAATCGACCTGGCACGGGATAATGGTTACGCACAGCTTCTCCAGAAGCTCCAACCCATTCCATAACCGGGGGCGATCATGCAGGAAAATATCTACAGAAAACTGCTCGACAACGCCAGCGACCTCATATGGGCGATAGATATGGAGGGGAAATTTATCTATATCAACAACAACATATCAGAGTGGGGCTACGACAAAGAAGAGCTTATCGGCCAGCCTCTTGTCAACATCCTGAACACAAAACATATCGGCAAACGGGAAAGCGTTCCCTCCATAATGGGGTTTCACCAGACCATAGAGATGGAAATCCTCGACAAACGGGGCGATGCGTACAAGGTGGTGGTAAAATCATCACCATTACTGGGCGACGACGAAAACATCATCGGCGTTATGGGTATCATCCGGGACGTGACCGAAACACAGATACTGGAGGAAAAACTAAAAAACGAAGAGCGGCTTGCATCGCTGGGAAGGCTGGCTATCGGCATCGCCCATGAAATCCGCAACCCCCTGTCCTCGGTAAAAATGAACCTTTCGATATTGCGCAAAAGGCTGAACCCGGCCGGAGACGACGTGGAGCATTTCGAAATCGCCCAGGAAGAAGTGGCCAACCTGGAAAAAATAGTCATGGAACTGCTCGACTACGCCAAGCCGATGTCGCTCAACCTGCGCCGGCAGAACCTGCATACCCAGATAGAGGCCGTCATGGCGACTATGGAGAGCGTCTGCAAGGAAAAAAACGTCGTGATAAAAAAGAAGTTCGACAAAAATATGGAGATGATCCTTTTCGACAGGATGAAGTTCAACCAGGCGCTGCTGAACATACTTCTAAACGCCGTCCAGGCCACGAAAACGGGCGGGCATGTGGAGATAGAGACGAGGCTGGTAAAAAAAAGCCCCGCCAACCTGGCCTGTATTATCGTAACCGATTTCGGAAAGGGGATCGATCCTGCGGACCTGAAATTCGTGTTCGACCCGTTTTTTACCACAAAAAAAACAGGCACCGGCCTCGGGTTGTCCATCGTTCGCAACATCCTCAACAACCACGATGGAACGGTCACCCTCTCGTCAAAGCCGGGACAGGGGACCACAGCCACGCTGGAACTGCCGGCAAGCTAGCGGCGATTGTAAATGGCTCGAAGGAAGGTTATCATTGGATATTGGAGTGAACCCGGGCGGCTGTGGCGACTGCGCGAACCACCGCCGCCATGGTTTTGTCGAGCACATTTTTAGCATGAAAAAAACTGCGTCATGAAAAACATGAAATTCCTGATGACAATCATTTTTCTTGGCCTCATGGCCGGGGTGATCGCGTCACTGGCGCCAAGGATCGGGTCGGACGGCATGGAGCCGCCCAAGGTCAACCCGATGTCGCTGGCGCACAGGGCCAACCATCTGAAGGAAATGGAGGAAATGCGAAAACTGGGGGCCCGGCATATAGAAGAAGGGCGCTATCCCCAGGCGATCGGCCTGTTCCTCAACCTCAACAGCATGAACCATTACGACCAGCGCCCATACGTCCAGCTCGCGCGTGTCGTTAAAAAGGCAGGACCGGAGAAGTTCGAGCGGATGGTGCGCGAAAAAATAAAGACCAAACCTAACGCAAACGATATCGACAAGGTGCTGGGAGGTGCGTATTACCACGCAGACAGGCTTGACCTGGCGGGGGAACATATCGAAAATCATCTGAAAACCAACCCAAACGATCTCGCGGCGCTCTATTTCAGAGGGGTGATGGCGGTCCATTCCGGCGCCATGGAGGAGGGCATACATCTGCTCGAATCGATCATAAAAAAAGAGCCGACTCACTACTATTCACTGGTGGAGCTTGGCGAGGCCTATAGAGCCACCGGACAAACGAAGCTGGCCGATAAAATGGCGGCGTTGGCGAAAAAATACGACCCGTCGCTGAACAAGGGGATCTGTTGCAAAACGCTGGGCAAAGCCGGTTAATCAATATCCAGAAGTCGTTTACGGCTACCTGTCTCCTTCACTTTGGAACTCTCCTTAGTTATATTTGCGCTCTGAATCGATTGGTATCTATCTAACAATTGTTTGAAGAGGTCTGGAAGTCCCGACTCATCGGGCAAAAACTCAAATCCCATCTTGATAACCCCTGAAGACTCTTTTACGTACGCATTGTCAGCAATACCACGCGACTTGGCATTCATCTGGATACTTTCATCTTCAATAATTATGGTGAGATTTACTTGTTCATCATCCATGGGAATGCTCAGTCCGCAATTAAGCAAGATTCCGCAACCAGCGTCGGAGATATCCACAAGCTCCCCTGTACACTTCGCCGAAGATGACACTAACTTAACAGGATATTTTTCCTTGACCAGGTATCGTTTCCTTGTGCGCCCTCGTGCCATAACAATGGATCGTTTTATTTTACGAACAAGATTGGCGGCTGTAAACGGCTTGATGAGAAAATCGGTAACACCGGCTTGTATCGCCGTAATGACCAAATCCCGGCTGTTATTGCCGGTTGCCATCAGAAAAGGTGTCTGTTTATAGGCCTCCATTAAACGGATTTCATGCAAAAACATATCTCCATCCATTCCAGGGAGTCCCCAGTCACAGACAATTAAATCTACCACCGCATCGCCTGCTGGATTTTCCAATATTCCTAAAGCCTCCTCCGCGTCCTCGGCTTGAAATATAGAATCGCATCCAAGCTGATGTTTCAATATCAATTCGATAAACTGACGCATGGGAAAGTGGTCCTCAACTATAAGGCAGGTTTTGCCTTTAAGTATTTGCTTTGTATCCTGGTTGTCGCAGCTATCCATTCTGGTACTCTGCCAACAAGTTTTTAGCTTCAGTAAACTCAGGATCCAGCGAAACCGCCTTTTTCAGCGCTCTAATGGCATCTTTTTTACGATTGGATTCAAAAAGAGCCCTGGCAAGATTGAAAAAGACCGCTTCATCCATAGGATCAAGCTTTATGGCGCGTTTGTAAATTGCAATAGCTTCTTTGTATTTACCCAGCTTTCTTAAAGCAATCGCAACATGGATATAGAGAGAACTGTTTTTAGGATTCAGGTCGATAGCGTCGGAGAATGCTTTCTCAGCTCTTTCGTACAGTTCTTTTTGAAGGTAAGCGACGCCTATTTCTTTTCGATTCGATATATTGTCCGGCTCCATTTGAATGGCCTTATCAAATGATTCATCCGCCTCCGGAATCATATCGATTCCCAAATAATTTTTACCAAGCTGAACATAGTGCTCCGCACCGGCAATTTGGCGTTTGATGATACGCTTAAGACGCCTTATGGTAGCCAGGTAATCTTGCTTTGAAGCTTCAGCCTCCTTCCTAATCCGCTCCAATTGCTCATCCGGGTGAAGCTTGTTTTCAAACGATGCAATGATAGATTCGTATTTCCCCTGGTTCAAATAGCAAGCTCCTGGAGCAAAATAATAAAAAAGGTCTGGCTCGGATCCCAAAACGCGTCTGAGCTCCAAAACGTAACGTTCGTATGCGCCGGATGTTAAACGGTTCATGCCAATAGCATACGCCTCCTGTGCCAGCTCCGACCCAAGGGTCCTATCAATCCCGTAAAGTGACAGGATCGAGTTGATTAACCCCCCGGATTTGAACGGCTTTCTGAGCACGTTTATAGTAATGCCGAACGCCATGCCATCTTGTTGTGATTCGCTCGTTTGAGGCGCCATAACGACGACGCGGGTATGATAGTTTTCCCCGTCTTGAGCCAATCGCCCAGTGATTTGAGACCATGGATACAGATCAATGAGTAAAATGTCAGGCTCTCCCAGCCTCATCTTTTCGGCAAGATCGATATCGGCGCCCATTATTGACACAGAGGTAAAGCCATATGCCTGAAGATAACCCTGGAGGCGCTTCCCCTCTTGTGGAGTGTCAACGACCCAGATCACCTTATCCGTTATATCATGGCCCATGACATTAGCTGAAAATAAAAATAGTGGTTACCCCTTTTAATACGCCGTAATTTTATAGAGTTTCGGGATATCCCGCTTGCGGGATATCCCGAAGTCCGGACTGCAAACGTCAAACATCCAATGGCTATCCAGCTACATGGTGTAACCTCGTTCCCCGTGCGAACTCAAGTCAAGTCCCTGCACCTCGTCCTCTTCGGACACCCGGAGCCCCATGGTAGCCTCCAGAACTTTCAGGATCACGAATGTCACCGTGAAGCTGTAGACCCACGCGGCGGCCACGCTGATAAGCTGGGTCACCAACTGGCCGGGGTTGCCGAAGAACAGCCCATCCGTTCCTCCGATGGCGGCCGTAGCGAACAGCCCCGTGCATATCGCGCCTATCGTCCCACCGATACCGTGGACAGCGAAAACGTCGAGCGAATCGTCATAACCAAACTTGTGCTTGGCAAGAACCGCCAGGTAACACAACCCTCCGGCCAAAGCGCCGATCATTATGGCGGAAATCGGTCCCACGAACCCGGCCGCGGGCGTGATCGCCACCAGCCCCGCCACACCTCCGGAAGCGGCGCCAAGCAGGGTCGGTTTACCCCTGTGCGACCACTCCGTGAACACCCAGCCGAGCACGGCGGCTCCTGCCGCGATCTGTGTCACCACGAAAGCGGAGGCCGCGACGGCGTCTGCGGCAAGCTCGCTACCGGCGTTGAATCCGAACCAGCCGAACCACAACATCCCGGCGCCCAGCAGGGTAATCGGCAGGTTGTGCGGAGGCATCGGTTCCGCCGGGAACCCCTTGCGTTTGCCAAGGATGATACACGCCGCAAGAGCCGAAACGCCGGAGCTTATGTGGACCACCAGCCCACCGGCGAAATCGAGAGCGCCAAGATCGCTGATCCAGCCGCCGCCCCATACCCAGTGGCAGAGCGGATCGTAAACAAGCGTGGACCACAGCAAAATAAATACAACGAAAGTCTGGAACTTCATCCTGCCCACCAGCGCGCCCGATATGAGCGCCGGAGTCAGGATGGCGAACATCATCTGAAACACCATAAATAGCTGGTGCGGTATCGTCCCGTTAGGCTCGAGCCCCACCCCGGCAAGAGCGAGAAAGGATAAATCGCCTATCACTTTGCCTACGTCGGAGCCAAACGCGAGGCTGTATCCGAACAACGTCCATTGTACGGTGATCACACCAAGACAGACGAAGCTCAATAGCAACGTCGACAACACGTTCTTACTGCGGTCCATGCCGCCGTAAAACAGGGCGAGACCAGGCACCATCAGCATGACCAGGGCGGAAGAAGCCAGCATCCATGCCGTATCGGCGCCCACTATCTTCGGCTCGGCCTCCCCGGCGAAAGCCGCGTCGATGTTGAAAAGCAACCCCATTGAAAATATGAAAAGATAAACCATGAATTTCGTCATTTCCGCCTCCGTTAAATGGCTTCTTCGCCGCGTTCACCGGTGCGGATGCGCACCACTTCTTCTATTGATGAGACAAAGATTTTCCCATCACCTATTTTTCCCGTAGAGGCGGCCTGCATGATCTTGTCCATGGCCTTCTCCACAAGATCCTCCTTCAGCACGACCTCGATTTTCACTTTCGGAAGAAAATCGACGGTATACTCGGCGCCCCTGTAAAGCTCCGTATGCCCCTTCTGCCTCCCGAAACCTTTCACCTCTGTTACCGTGATCCCCTGAATTCCAACGCTTGTCAGCGCTTCTTTGACCTCCTCAAGCTTGAACGGCTTGATGATGGCTGTAATTTTTCTCATGACTGGTTCCCTTTCAATTGTTGTCGCTAGAATGAAAAAGTAAATTCGATGGCGAATTCAGAGGAGTTGTCTTCGGCCTTGCCGTCGGCGCCGGTGAAAGTCTTCTTGTCTGACGTGGACAGCCGGTATTCGGCAAGCACGTTGAACCCATCGGCGACGGCGTAGCTGGGGCTGACGGTAAAAGCGCCCCTGGTTTCATCCACACCACCACCCAGCCTGGCGCCACCCGCGTCGTGGAACTGGTCATACCGAAGCGTTAACGCCACCTTGTCTGTAAATGCGTAGTTTGCCATCACAAGAAAACCGGTCCAGGTGGCGTCGTCGCCGGTCTTGACGGCAGACATCCCCTCGAACACACCGGAGTTGAACTCTGCGCCTATGATCAGGTTCTCGACCATCGTTATGGTCAGGTCGATATCCATGACAGACAGGTTCGATGTCTGCCCTTCGCCAGCGTCGGAGCCTTCCTTGCCGGTGATGTATGACAGGCCCACGTTGACACCTTCAACCGGCGTCAACCCGAGTCGTCCTCCAAGGGTTTTGTCCTTGTTGTCGTCGTAAATGAGGTCCCAGCCGTTAGCGGCGTATATGGAAAAATCGAACATGCCGGATCCGCCGGAGAACATCACACCGGTCAGATTTGTCGGTAGCCCGTTGTCAAACACCATCGCGTGCGAATACTGGTACATGTCGACCGGATCGAGCAACTCAAAACCTATGGGAGCGTTAAACTTGCCGAAGGTAAGTTTCAAACCGGACAGAAGATCGATCCATACGTAACCCTGCTCGAGTATGTCATCTGTCGTCAGGGACGATCCGGTGTTTACGTGTTGAATATCGACTCGCAAGCCACCCGCGCCTTCAATGGTTTTTTCCACGTCCAGCTCGCCCTGATCCAAGGCAAAGGTGTTCGTCTCGGCCAAAGTATTGTTATAATACGACGCGTCCACAAAACCGGTCATGCTCAACCCTTCGGCCACCTCCGCCGACTCGGAAATGCGGGGCGATATTGCTATTGTCATCATCAGCGACATAAACACGAAAACGGCACGAACACCAAAACCGCCCGATCTGATGATCATACTTTTCATCATGTTCCTCATTTTTCCGTTACTCCAAAGCTTAAAGTTAAATCAACAATCGAATAGACGGATGATACTGTTAACAAATCGCGTACCAATATTTTTAGCTTTATTATTCAATATATTACACAGATAACCCGAAGACGGGAGAGACATTATTAACATTTTTAACACACATGAATGTCAATTTTGTATTATAATCGTCAGTCAGTTGATGTTTCGAGGTCCAAAGGTGAAAAAATGAGTTCGCAACTTGATTATCTGGAGTTTTTCGTCCAGGCCGGAAAGATGCTGGGTTCCACGGGTAACCGCCTGGCCAAGATCAACATGGTGCTGATCATGCTCACCGACTATTTCGGAATAAGAAACCCGGTGTTGCTCATACGCGACAGCGTCACCAACAGCTACAACATAGAGCTGGCCCCGGAGCTGACCCAGGAGGAGTTGAGCAGGGCGAGCGAACAGTTTGGCGCATTCGTGTCACGGCACAAGCGAAGGTTTGATTATGAGCAGATGCTTTTTGGCCGTGAAGCGGCTGAGCTTCCCCTCATCACGCCCGCAGATATAGCCGACCGCAAGATGGCGTTTTTTTCCTGCCCGATCGTTGGCCAGGACAAGAGCCTGCAAACCGGAATACTGACCGCCCTGATCGCCAACGAGGGGAGTGTCACTCACAAAGCCAAGTTACTGAAGGTGTTAGCGGGTCAGCTGGGTTTTTACCTCGACTCCACCGGCTCGATTCCCCGCCGCGTATACAAATCGGGCATTGAGGAGCCCCCGGTGGCGATGGAGGGTATCATCGGCGAAAGCCGCGCTATAAAGCAGGTCTGCGAGACGATCCGGTCCGTGGCCACAAGCAGGGCCAGCGTGTTTATTCGAGGAGAGAGCGGAACCGGCAAGGAGTTGATAGCGAGAAACATCCATAACCACAGCCTCCGGAGCCGTGCTCCGTTCATCAGCCTCAACTGCGCCGCCGTTTCAGAAAACCTGCTGTTAAACGAGCTGTTCGGCCATGAAAAAGGCGCGTTCACCGGCGCTACGGCCAGCGCGAAAGGGAGGTTCGAGGCGGCCAACGGGGGAACGCTTTTTCTGGACGAGATAGGCGAGACATCGTTAAATTTTCAGGCCAAGCTGTTGCGTGTGTTGCAGGAGGGAGAATTCGAGCGTCTCGGTTCCAGCAAAACCATCAAGGTGGACGTGCGGATAGTCTGCGCCACCAACGCCAACATAGAAAGCCTGGTGCGCCAACGCCTGTTCCGCGAGGATCTGTATTACAGGCTCAACGTCCTTCCGATCTGGTCGCCCTCCCTCGCCGAGCGACGCGAGGACATACCCCACCTCGCCCGGCATTTCCTCATGAAGCTGAACAACGAGTATGGAAAAATGGTGATAACCACGCAAGACCAGGTATCCCTGTTGCAACAGCTCGATTGGCCGGGTAACGTGCGGGAGCTTGAAAACTTCATCCACCGCGCTTTTCTTATCGAGCGGGACGGGCGGATCGATGTGGCGGAGGCGCTGGCCGCGTCGGAGAGGCGTATAGCCGCGGGTGCTCCCGGTTCAGGCTTATCCGTCCACGGGCTTTCGGATCGATCGCGCGCGAAAGGAGCTTCCAACATCGAATCAGAAGAGAAAAAGGCGATTGAGCTGGCCCTGGAAGAATCGGGAGGCGTTCAGGTAAAAGCGGCGAGACGCCTGGGAATCACGTTGCGCCAGCTCCGCTACAGGATCGCAAAATACGGGGTCGTCGTAAGGAAAATAAGATAGAACGCCACTTCCACTACGTCGTATATCGCACCCCGCCGAAAGATCAGTATCGCCCCAGTATTCATCACGGACCGTCCAGAACCATTTGTGATCGCCCGGGTAATCGAGCCTGGACTCGACATTTTTGCCACGGGCCTGTAGCTCTGAGACAAACATCGGAACATATTTCGCGATGGCCGGGTTCGGCTCGTACAGGCCGAGCGCAACGTATATCGGTACGCCAAAGCCGTCAAGCTGGGACACGATCGCGTTGTACCTGCTCTCGGTCGTAATGGCAGGAGCCGTGACGGCGACCGCGTTTAAATCCGATCCATACTTGATGGCCGCAAAATCGTCTGGGCGCCTCCTTTTGAATGGCCGATCATATATATTTTGCCCGAATCCACACCGTCCGGGCTTTTCAAATAATTGATCGCGCCGGGAATTATCCCGTCCCCGAAGCTTGAATCGGCAGGCCGGACAGGAGCCAGCGCCACGTATCCCGCATCGGCTATCGCGTTCGCAAAATCTTTCACGTCATACCCGTCGCTGACGGATTGATCGTATCCATGATCCTCCACGTAACTTCCGTGGTTATATATAATCGCCGGGAGCCTCCCGCCATTTTTCACGGAGGACCTGGCCGCCTGGCCCGGCTCCTTGTACAAAGCCTGTATCGCCGACCCGTTATCCACGGTAAACTCGACCCACGACACACCCTCCCCCGCATCTCCCACCACGTTGCCGGAGCCGCCGCCGGATGAAGAGCCGTCCGGGCTACCTTTGCCGCACGAGGCCATTAATACGATCACAAAGAAGACCGATCCGATAATGAAAGTTTTGTTATACGCACTCAAAATCAAATCCTCGCAATAATATGGGAACACCGCCCCTGGTTAACAGGGTTGGCCCCCACAAACCCAGGGTGGCCTGTTTCGGTCCCAGATTCGTCTTGCCGTGCGGATAGCCCTGCCCGATATAGGTAATTTGCCCGCCGCTTTGATGGGTGTAGAAATCCGACGCGTTACCCGGATACCATACGCCGCTTGAGAAATCGTCGAACCAGTGCCCCCCCCATGGCCGGGCCGGAAAGGATGGTCGGTCTCCATTCGGATGCGGGATAACGTTCGCCGCGAATCACTCCATCGGATGAAAGCTCGATTACCGGATGCCAGTCCAGTATGCTGAGAAAACCCAGATAATCGCTCCCGCAGTCGAAAACCCCCGCTCCACCTATGACACCAGAAGGTTCGACCCCGAGCTGTCGTATCAGATACGCCAGATCGGCGTAATTGGCGTAGACAAGATGGCCATGGGGATCGACGCTGAACCCCAGATCCTCGACCATGTACCTAACAATGTTCTTTGCGTTTGTATCGGTTTTGGGCGAGTCTGGCTCATACTTTATCATGGCTTCCAAAACGGTAAGGTCGGATTGCCAGTTGAGCGTGGCGCCATGGGACGCGATAAGTTTCAGACGCTCGAGCAGGTTGTTTCGATATGAAACGTAATCGGCGGGAGCGTTTACGACAGAGCCCCAGCTATCCTCGTTGTGGGAGTAGATGGTCACATATATTTTCGGCGATGAAGATGAGCCAGCGGCTCCATCACTTGAATTATTGGAACAGCCCTGCGTGAACAGACCCGCAAGAAAAACAAACCCCCATAACGTTAAAACCGGAACCTTGCTATCCATGAGATATTTTCCGAAAGCGGAAAAAGATCAGAAGAAAACCTCTTGACACACGCGCTTACGGATACTTTCTGTTTCTAACTATTTCGTTGCTGTTGTAGAACAGGGTTTCGATTCCCACAGGCCCAGCTGGTCTATCTTGGCCTCCTCGAGCGCATCGTTATATTTTTTGATAGTGTTCTCGCCGGAAAAGCCCAACCTGCCCCCGGTCAACGTCGCAAGACCGGCGCGCACCAGCTCGAAGTTGAGGGTTTTTGTTTCTCCCATGTCGTCATATTCAACAACTCCGGCAAGCCCCCACGCGTCACCACAGGTGTGAATTTTCAGTTTCACGCGCTTTCCAAACACCGCCTGGCGCGTAAAAAAGGCCGCATCGCCACTACACGCCTTTTTCCCATCGGGGGTATCTACCCCCAGCAACTGAATCCACGCCATAGTGCTGTACACCCGGGAGCATTTTTTATATCTCTCCTCCAGCCGCCAGCCCTCCTCCAGCTTGACGCGAAAAGTGTCTCCATAACGGATATTGTCCACGACACCTTCAATCTCCTGCGCCGCCATCGCCCGGTTCGCGCCGGACGCAACCACCAGGGCGCAGGTCACCAACGCCATAACATACACGAGTCTCGTACGGTACCGCATACTTATTCCTCCCAGGATCGACCGGTTATTTTCTCGACTGCGTTTTTGGCCGCCTCGTTTCCCTGCTCAGCCGCCATTGTAAACCACTTCAGGGCGTCTTCCTCGCTTTTGGCCACGCCCTCGCCCCTGACATACATCACACCAAGGTTGAACTGGGCCCTGGCGTCTCCATCACTGGCGATTTTCCGGAAAATATCCATCGCCGAAGACAGGTCCCGTTTCACGCCGTCTCCTTTGTACTGCATAACCCCCACATTGTACAGCGCCTCGGGATGGCCGTTTTCAGAAGCTTTCGTAAACCATTTAAACGCCGTCGCCTTATCCTTCTTCACACCGTCTCCATCCAGGTACAAAAGACCCAGCGTATACTGCGCGTCCGTTTGGCCCTGTTCGGCGGCCTTGCGATACCACGACACCGCCTCGTCCACATCGGCTTCAACTCCGTCTCCCTTGAACAGGACGGCCGCAAGGTTGTACTGCGCGTCGGGATGGCCCTTTTTCGCCGCTTTACGAAACCATTTGACGGCCTCTTCTATATCCGTATCAACTCCACCATCCCCGGTGAGGTACATAAGCCCGAGATTGAACTGATCCTTCACATTGCCCGTCTCCGCCGCTTTTCGCGCCCAATCCAGGGCGTCGTCCCTGTCCCGTTCCTCCTCGCTTTGCTCCAGAAGCACGCTCAAGTTGGACTGCGCCTTGGTATACCCCTGTTCGGCGGCCCTGGTGTACCATTTGACCGCCAGATAATCATCCTTTTCGATACCGCTCGTACCATTCTCATACGCAAGCCCCAGCGCGTACTGCGCGTCCACGTCGCCCTGCTCGGCCGCGCTTGTCAGCCAGTTGACAGCGTCGTCCGGGTTGACTTCGACACCATCTCCCTTGAGATACATAATGCCCAGGTTGAACTGCGCCTTGACATGACCAGATTGGGCGGCGAGCTTGTACCACTTGGCCGCCTCGCTTTTGTCCTGCTCGGTTCCGGACCCTTTCTGGTACATGACTCCCAGGGTGTATTGCGCTGTAGCGTCCCCATCGGCCGCCAGTTCCAAAAGCCTGTCTATCGTTACGGGATAAGCCGGCTGGACAGTCGCCATCATAAACAAGACCATTACAGACAAAGCCCCCGCCAGCCTGCCCCATCGTCCGACAGGATCAATTACGATTGTGCGCATAGTTTACCGGCTCCGACAATTTCAACGTGTGACAATATGACAAGTTGTTGAATAAACCCTTCCGGAGGCTTTTTCAAGAGAAAAAAGAAAATCACGGGCACGGCAACCGCGCCCGTGATCGGTATGCTCAACGTTAAAACCTTACTCCTGCTTCCAGGATCTGGTTTTCACATCGATCGTGGTCCCGGAGGAAAAGTCCTCGTCCCCCACCTGGACCACGTTGCCATCGAGCGTGGAACCATACGCATGGCCGTTCTTGATATAGACAGACCCGCGCTGGTTTCCAGCGTCGATGTTTATGCCAAGCGCACCGGTTTGAAGATCCATGGATCGAATCTTGCCCTGCTGGGTGGTGCTGGCCAGATCGTCTCCCGGGTTGGCGCTTTCCATCGTGCCAAAAGCGGTGCTCACGTAAACAACATTGTTGGCGACCGTAGGAGAGCTCCACGCCTTTTCGCCGACATCGAGATTCTGCTGCCACAGCAACACCCCGGCGCCGTTGAGCACGGTCGGAGAGGGCTGTTTCTCGGTCATATCGATAGCTATGATCGAGTGAATGTGAGTAGCGTCCGCCGGAGCCCAGTCCGCGCCTCCGGTGCCGAACACCACCACGAAATGACCATCCTCGTTGACCACGATCGTCGGTGACGCGCTGATGGGATAGTTGACACCGGCGTTGGTCACGGTGGCTCCGGCTCCGCCATTGAACAACGGGATTCCCGTTCCGTTGACGTTTGACCCGTCCGCCGCGTTTAGCTCCCATAACCTGCCGTCCATGTCACCGACCACGACTGTGTCTACATAGCTGTCGAAGGTTTTGTCGACCAGGGTGATGGCGCCGGGAAGCTCGTTCTGGGTGCCTACGTAATCGACGCTGAACCGCCACACCTGCGACCCGTCGGCCATGTCAAACGCGAAAACCTGGATGCCACCCATATCCGGCGGATTGGCCAGAAGATCACGCTGTTTGTTGGTGGCGGCGAAAATGAAGTTGCGCTCGGCGCCGGAGGAATCACGCACGGTACCCACCGATGTGCGGTACCCGGCGCCCATCACGGGGTTGCCGGTCCCATCCACGCCCACAACCTCGCCAAACAGGAGAGGCAGACCGACGAGGTCGGGGTTTTCCGGGTCGGTGATGTCCAGCGCGAACGCGGATGACCATGCGCCGTATTTACCAACCAGGTTTGTAAGGACGGTGCGCCATACCTTGTCGGTGGTCGGGTCGTTGTCGTGATCGAGCAACAACTCCGAAACCGTCGGCGAAGCGTCCACCCCGGGATACGGCTGGACGGAGTTCGGCTGACCCCTGTCATTTTGCAGGCTGGCGAGCTGGCCATATGGAATGAACCCGAAAACCTCCGTCACCGTTCCGGTCCCGCCATGGAGCGAGTCGACGTTGAAAGCCTCCAGAATCCCGTCCAACGTGCCGAAATAGGCCATGACAGGCCTGTTGGAGTTCGACCGTCCGTATGGTTTGACTATCGCCGGAGCCGAATGCTCCACCGCGCCGAGCAGGTTGGACTGGCCAACTCCCCGCACACGGTCGATCAGCGCGTCATACGTAGCCTCGTTACCGGCATACGCCACACCCAGGTTCAGCGCGTTCTGGAACGCCACGTTCGTGGCCAGCTCGGCCTTGGTAAATGGTATCAGGGTTTGCCCGTCCACCGTGGTGTACAGGTTCCTGCTCGCCGCCGCTGGAACGTCCGCCGACAGGTCACGGATCGCACCGGCTCCTGTATTTAGCACGTTGTAGGCGTTCATGTGGCCGCGGTAGCTGGGATAATCGAAAGTGCCCTGGTACAGGACGTTGTCCATAACGATGGGCGACGACCTGTTGTACGTCACGCTGATAACCGCGTATTGCAGGTTGAACAGGGTATTAAGCACGTACCTGACACCTGCGACGTTTTTCCAGGAACAACCGGAGTTGTCCACACAACCGCCGATAGTGCCGCCGCCGGGAGCTGGAGGAGGTGGAGCAGGAGCTGCGGACGGTACGTCGCAGTAGTCGATGTTGTAAGTATGGGGCTGGGACTTTTCAGAGCTATACAGATCATCCCCAACGGTCTTATCCTTGAGTTTCTTGGTCTTCTGACTCGAATTGCCTCCTGTCCATGTGGTTTTAATCGAATTTATCGTTATGGGCACGGAATCCTTGTTCTCCACACTCACCTTCTTGAGCTTTTTCTTGTCGACCACCATGTTGGTAAAGTCTACAAACAGCTTCGAGCCGCCGGAGACAGCGTGGTTGGAAGCCGAGATGTTGGACAACGTCAAGGTCTCCTGCGCTCCGCCCGAGGGCGTGAACTTGATTTCAACTGTGAAAGACTCATTGCTGATATCTTTCTTGAACTCAAACTCCCATTCCCTCGTGACCGACGTGCAGTTTCCCCCACCGCCGCCACCGCCGCCACCGGATCCGCCTGCGCACCCGCTGGTGTTGATGTATTTATGGCCGCCTAGATACACCACGTATCCCATGGATTCGTTACCATCTATCCTGCCGCCGATGTAGTAGTCCCACTGGTCTGTGGTGGTGGCGAGATTGGTGTCCCAATCGTCATGGGTAAACCTGGAAACCGTGGCGTTATACTGGCTCGCGACGGTGGGAACCGGGGTGAAGGGATAGGCTTCCATGTTCGAGCTGCTGTTGGAGGCGTTCCACGGCCGCCAGTTGTGCAGATGTCCCCCTTCGGGCACATATGAAAAGTCGCCCACCTGGGGAAAAGGAGAGGTGGTGTCGTTATATATGATCCTGGCGGGGTCCATGGTTCCGCCATCGTGGTTGATACCGTTGCTTGTAAGAAAATGGCCGTTCTGGCTGTGTTCGACCACTTCTATGCTGGCGCATTCGGCGAAAAAGGCGTTGCCGGCCTCCAGGAACGTCCTGATGTTGGCGATAATATTCTCCACATCCGGCTGGCCGTCGCCATTGTTGTCGGCGTTATAGCTACTGTACCCGGTCCAGTGGGGCGCCCACAAGATGGTGTAGTCGTTCTGATATGTGGTACCGCCGAAAGTCACCGGTGTGCCCTGCAAAATGCCGTCACGCGTCATATTGGGCGTAATGATGTCGTAAGTGGTGTTACAAATTCCGGCCACCATAAGGTAGCTCTCCAGTATCTGGGCGTTGCCGCTTCCGCTGGTAACGTCCTCCTGGTTGTTGAGAAGAGCTATTTTGGGAGGTATTCCGGTAAGCTCCCTGGAGACGTTCGCGGTAAACGGTACGTTTGACACATGCTTGTTCACCGCGCTCCAGTCGGCGTGGCCCAGGATCGCCTCCGTGGACGCCTGGTCCAGCCCCTCGCCGGGCACTATGACAAACGGCGCCCCGGAGTAGTTTATGGTGTCCGTTCCGGCCCCGGGCCAGACAACGGAGGTGGTTCCGAATCCGCTGACCACCGGGGTGGTCATGGTGTTGGATATGGTGATATCGGGAGCGCTGACGGAGGTCTTGTTCTCGTCGATAATCCAGTATACGGTGGCTCCGTTCTCCAGAAGGTCGAAAACCAGGCCGTACGCTTCGAAAATGCCGCCATCGGCTTCAGGCTGGTTGACAGAGTCCATGGGAATGATATAGCTGCCAGCCGGAAACGTGCGTGTGTTCGCCCGGGCTTCAAAACCCGCAAAAATGACGAAGAACACGAGGAAAAAGGCTGATAATTTGCTGAAATGTCTCATTATAGCGTTCCTCTCTTGTTATTGGCCACATTCCGGCCCTCGCCTTTGGCGTGGCCCAGACTGCGTTCGCCGTAGTGTTCCTGGGAGATGTGCGAATCCTGTGAGTCATTCTGGACAAGCACTTTCAGGGTCGTCGTTTTCGTTCCGGAAGTTCCTGTGGAAATGAGCCATATCAACCCGTCGTAATCCACGTTCATGCTTTTATCATCGTTGTTGTCTTCTATGCTGACGGTGTAAGTTTGCGACGCCGAAAGCGTGGTGGTGGCGATGAATGGCGTCTTGACGTCGTCGGCGGTGTTCCACACGTTATCCGGCCCGATCTGGTGGGCCAGGGTCAACTCGTCGTCCCACGTGTCGGAAACGCCGTCGTTAAGCAATTTTCGGCCATGCTCCAATCCCGCCTCGGCGGCGGTAAACGAGCTTTGCACCTTTTTGAAGTTGACAGTGTCTTTCATGGAATGGGTGCCGCGCTTGACCATGACAATCGCCAATCCGCTTAGCATAACTATCGCAATCAGCGCGACAAGAAGCGAGTTCCCTTTCCTGGATTCCAAATGTCTCATGATCCATTTCCTCACTTGAAGTTTCGAGGTATCACCTGAAACGCGAGCTGGTCAGTCAAATAGGCTTGCGAGTCAGGGTCTTTTGATTCTGAACGGGCGTTGATAACCAAAGCCACCTTGCGGATATTGTCCCTGTTGGCCTGGGTTCCCGAGGTGCTGTTCACGGTGCTGTCGGCCAGCTGGATACCCGACGAATCGTAATATTTCAGCGTTATCCCGGTGATGTTGTCGCCGATGGGGCGCATGTTCACGGTTGCTCCGTCAGACCAGAGGCGCACGATGCGGGGGTGATTGGCGTCATACCCGGAGTCGGTGGCTTTATCAGGCCTGATGGTAATCGTTTCGCGGTTGCCGTCTTCGTTCGTGTCGTAAACGAATGTGATATCGTTTAGGTTGGCTGCGGTAATGGCCCCGATATGCATGTCGCTGGTTACGCCGGCCTGATACCCCGCCATCCGAAGCTCGGTTCTCATTCTCATCGCGGTGTTTTGCAGATTGTGGATCATGTCAACCCGGTTAATCTCACGTTTGGAGCTGTGGCTTTGCGTCTTTACGGCCATAGATAGCGCCAGCATCAAGACCACTGATATGACCATGCCTATCAGTATCTCGATCAACGTGATACCACTATTTCCCGAAAGACGATCCCTTGATATGGACATGTTTTTCACCCTTCATTACTCCTTCATGAAGATTGATGATTGCGTTACGGAGTGTCCGGGCCATGAAACCGTAACAGTGACATTTTTCGCCACCAGGAGCGAGGTGCCCGCGTCGAGCTGGCTAACCGCAACCGTCCTGTCGAACACGCCCTGGATCAGGTTGCCATTGGAGTCTATGTCGATGTTCTGCTCCACAGAATCCGCTATCGAATCGAGACCTGAGAGTTTGAAAGATTCATATTTGTCGTAGATAAGAGCGTTGGCGGTGGCCACCCTGGCGTTGCGGCCCCCAAGGTTCGTGGTGGATACGGCTACAGACAGAAAACCTATCAGGGCCACCACCAGAATTACAGACGCTACAAGGCTCTCCAGAATGCTGAACCCGCCCTGGCCCCCGGCTGATTTGTCGATCCGCTTTTTATAATCCATGTTCAATGTTCCTTGTCCTTGTTATTCCGGCTCAAATAACCATCGAAATCTTCACTAAACAAAACGTTTCGCTGATTTATGAATACAATGGTCATGCCGTAACCGGCTGGAGCCTTATAAAAAATAAATAGCTTTACATTTCAAAATGTTAGAGCTGGGCAGCTTTGTGGAACAATAGAGCGGGACAAGTTTGAAATCAGCTTAATTGACCGATCCGGATTCCTACTGTCCTATAATATACATATTTACAATATATTACGAGCAACCAGCATCACAGGGCATAAATCGGCTGAATCTGCCGATTTTAGGCTCGCCACCAGGATAACACCGGCCAGGACGGATGGGCCGATCCAGGGGTTGGTCTATTTGAAATCCTCTTTATCCAGACCATACTTCTGCATTTTGCTGTAGAGGCTACGTTGCGGAGTCTTCATGGTTGCGGCCGTGTTTTTGAGGTTTCCCTTGTTTAATTGCAGGACCTTTGCGATAAACTCCTTTTCGCATCGGTCCAGGTACTGTTGCAACGGCTCTACGCCGTGGAACGCCTCTTTTTCCTCCGGGAATGTCATGCGCCCTATTTCGTTGTCTTCACATTGCAACATCATCGCCACCACCTTGTTTTTCAGTTCCCGCACGTTCCCCGGCCAGGAATACGCCTCCATGTCCTTCAACGCGCGCTGTGAAAAAGCGATTTCGGCCTTGTCGTAGAACCTGCAACTGTCTTTAAGAAAACTTGTCGCCATGGATCTGATGTCCTCCGGGCGATCCCGCAAGGGTGGTATATGTATCGAAGCCACGCTCAACCTGTGGAGCAGATCCTGCCGGAACTCGCCCTGTTTGACCAGCAGGTCAATGTCCTGGTTCGTTGTGGCGAGGATTCGCGTGTCTATCGGGATGGCCCTGTTGGAGCCCAGACGGGTGACGGTCTTTTCCTCCACCGCCCGAAGTATCCCCGCCTGCACCGATTTTGGAGCGCTGTTTATCTCGTCGAGGAGCAAAGTGCCGCCGCTTGCGTATTCGAATTTCCCCTGCCTGGACGCGCCCGCGCCGGTAAACGCCCCCTTTTCGTAGCCGAACAGCTCCCCCAGGGCGAGGGTCTCCGGTAGCGCGGCGACGTTTACCGCTATGAAACGTCCTTTGCTCCGGCTGGAGTTGTCGTGTAACGCGCGCGCGACCAGCTCTTTTCCCGTTCCGGTTTCCCCGATGATGAGCACGGACACGTCGGACGAAGCGTAGGCCAATATTTTTTTTCTTATCTGGGCGATAGCGTCCGACTGGCCGATGAGCCCCAGCGTTTTATCCCCGCTCATCCTGGCCTCTTTGAGCTCTTCACGGAGGCTGTTGGCCTGGTGGAGCAACCGGCGCTTCTCGGCCGCCCTTCTGACGCTCGCCAGCGCCGCCTCGTCATCGAACGGTTTTTCGATGAAGTCGTAGGCTCCCTTTTTCATCGCCTGCACCGCCATCGGAATGTCACCGTGACCTGTCATTATGATCACCGGTCCGCTGACCTGTTTTTCCACCAGTTTCTCCAGCAGGTCCAGCCCCGACATGCCCGGCATCAATATGTCCACTACGTAGCAAAGCGCATCCTCCAGACGGGGCGCCGCCAACGCTTTTTCTCCGCTTTCGAATGTCATGACATCGTAGCCGTGTATGGCGAGCATCTGGCCAACAGAAGCTCTTATCGCAGAATCGTCATCCACGACGAATATGGTCCCGCTGTTATCAGCCATTTATCTCCTCTTGTGCGTCCCCCGCCCCCGTCGGCAACTCGATTATGAATATCGACCCGACGCCAGGCTCGCTCTCGGCGAAAATGGTTCCATTATGATCTTCGATTATTTTCCGGCTGATGGACATTCCCAGCCCTGTTCCCTTATCCTTTGATTTTGTCGTAAAAAACGGCTTGAAAAGGTTCGACAACTCTTCCTCTGTCATTCCATGACCATTATCGCTGATTTCTATCCGTATGACGGAGCCTGATTTCGCCATCGTCCTGGCGCATAGCCGCTTGGTTCCGGTCTCTTCCAGGGCATGGACCGCGTTAAGAAAAATATTCATCAGCACCTGTTCGAGACGCAACAGGTCGCCGGTGGCCTCGGGGAGCGAGTGATCCAGCTCCATGGTAAACCCGATCCCCTTCGAGCGGAATTGCTGAACAAAAAAGCTCGCCACGTTCTGTACTATATTGTTGACATTCACTTTTGTAAACACCTGGGAATCGCTCCTGGAAAACCCCTGCAGGTACCGGGTGATCTTGTGCACCCGTCTAACCTGGCTTTTGACGTGTTCCAGATTTTCCGAGACCATCTCCAGGTTGGAGTTATCCCCTTTCAGGCTGTAGATACAGTTGTTTGCATAGGTCAGTATGGCCGTCATCGGCTGGTTTACCTCGTGAATCACACCCGCCGCCATTTCACCAAGCGACGCCAGACGCATGGCGTGGGCCAGTTCGTTATCCTTTTTACGAACATCATTCTCGGCGGTCTTGCGGGTTGCGATCTCCCTCTCCAGCTCCCTGTTGGCGTCCGTCAGCTCCGTTGTTCTCTCCATCACCTTTCGCTCCATTTCCCCGGTGTGCTGGACGACCTTGTCGATATATCCGGCCAATAGCACCGTGATCATCAGCCCCCCGAACATGAACATCCAGGCGTGATACGCCCACTCCTCCTCGATGTAATCCTGTGTCGGGCTCAGGATAATGGACCACGGATGGTTGGCCATGGTGATGTTTCTCGTAACGTGAATCCCGTTCATTATTTCATCCAGCTCAGCCTCGTCCAGCTTTTCAAACGAGGCGCTGTTTTCAATCCCGGTGATAAAACGCCGGGACGAGGGAAGCTCTGGGTTGAACATATCGAACAAGAGTATCCTGATGCCGCCAAAATCCATGCCGCCAAAGATCGAACCGAGCAGCTTTTCAATATCCAGCGCCGCCAGGAACACGGCGACTGGCTCGCCATCGTTCCCGGTCTGCGATTCGTTTACGTAAAAAAGGGGCTTGGCCAGGATTATCCTGTCGCCGCGTGTGGCGATTCCAGGCGCAGTCTGTCCAGGTGTTACGATCCATTCGCCCTTCCTCCCCGCTCCGCCTGCCGATTTGGCGGCCTCCAGGATGGAGACCAGGTTTTGTCCTATTAACCCCCGGTTTTCCTCCAACGGTTCCACGAACAGCACAGGGTAGTCGCCCGACACCGACCGGTTGGAACCTTTTGCGCTTTCGCGCAGGCGAAAACCGGGCGTTAAATTGGCGCGCACGCTCTCCTCGAAATGGGAAAGCTGATCGAAAGGCACATGCGGCGCGAGGGCCATCAGCGTCACCCCGGGGTACTTTGTGTATAACCTTTTCGCGATGATCCCGAATTTGTCGTGTGTGGCTCTAGCGCCCTCTATCACGCCGTTTTCCATCTCCGCCAAAAACCAGTCACTTACCGAGTTGAGCAAACCAAAATGGCTTTCCACACCGCTTTGCATAGCGATAGCCAGGTTCCCCGCGCGGCCGGTGAACTCTGCGGTGAACCTCGCCTGCTCCTCGTTGTTTACGGTGACATAGAAAAGAAGGGAGACCAGGCCACCTACAAGCAACGTAAGATAGGCGGGAGAGTGGTTGATCGGCCTTTTGTCAAAACTCTGGTGATCCAGTTTTTCAGGCATGGGTCGCATGGGTCGGCTGTCCGGTCCGTTTTCTGGTTTTTATTACTTTTATACCATAATTTCCGCTATGCGCGAAAAACCAGGTTCATATGGCTTTCATACATGTGTCAGGCGTAAAAGCAGATGGTGTCGGCAAGAAAGCTTTCGCCTCCGCCCGGCCACAAAAAAACTCCGCGGGCACGCGATGTCACAGCCCATGACTCAGGTTTTGCGCGGGTTTTCAACAGCGTCCAGAAACTGCGTCATCAATTCCTTCGCGCATCGGCCCCACCTGTACTTTACAGATTCCCCGGCGCCTCGCTCAACCAACCTATTCCGCAGGTTTTCATCATTTATCACCCGTAAAATGGATTCACCTATCCGCACGGTATCGCCGGGGTCTGTTAAAACAGCCGCGATTCCTATCTCTTTCATCGACGAGTTGTCCGAAGTTATCACCGGGGTCCCGCACGCGTAGGCCTCGGCGACCGGAAACCCGAACCCCTCGGAGAACGACGGATATACGACACACAAACTGCCACGGTACAGCGACGGAAGGTCCTCGTCTGCGACAAACCCGAGGAAATAAATCTTCTCCGTGGACCGCAACGACGAAACCGTCTCTTTAAACCTCTCCGGCAACCACCGCTCCAGCCCAACGATTACCAGCGGGATGTCCACGTCAACGCTATCATAGGCCTTTAGCAGGGAGCTGACATTTTTGCGTGGCTCGATCGAGCCTACGTAAAGCAGGTAATCCCCCGACTTAAGTCCGTATTTCCCCAGCGTGGAGCTGTCCGATCCATCGAAATCGGCGTCAAAATACCTGTCATCAACTCCTGGATAAACCCGGACGATTCTCTGGTCGTCCAGCGGCAGACCATGATCGTCGGCGTAGCTCATAACGTCTTGGCGGACATAATCGGATATGGTAATAATTTTATCAGCTCCTGAAATGACACTTTCGATATAACTCGACAGGTAGTCGATCGTCGTTTGCAAGTGAAACTTCGGATAGCGCAGGAACGTAAGGTCGAATATGGTGGTTATCGCCGGGCGCTTAAAAATTCCCGGCAGGATATAAAAGGGGAAATACATGATGTCTCCCCCCGACTTTGCCATCTCGTGGTAGAGAATTTTCTTTTCCTGCTCAAAATCATTCAGGTCGGCCTGTGAAACCCGCACATCGAGGTTGCCGTGCGCCAGCGGGAAATCGTCCGCCCGTTTCCGGTTGGATATGAGCAGGACAAACTCGTCGTTTGGATATTCGTCCGCCAAGGCCTTTATTACGCCTCTTGTGTACCGGCCGATGCCGCTACGCAAAAAATATGTGCGCGCGTCTATGGTAATTTTCATGGATAAGACTCATAATACAGGGGCGAGGAGATCGGGGTACCGTCTGATTGCAATATTGATCCGGCCATATGTTCCACCAGACCCGGAAACGCCAAAGCCGGAATTCCCGGTATGGTGAAATTTCCGGTGAGCGCGTGGGGCAATGTAAGCTACAATAAAGGTCTCGATATTAAAGACTCCCTGGAAACATCCGATATAAGATAATACAACAAATGTCCACACGCTTTTAGTAGTGCTAAAGTAGCCGCCGTGAAAGAAATCATACACCATGCGCGTCTATCCTCAAACGGATTCGAGCGTCTGCAATCCGCCGGGATTACCAAAATCCTGGTTTTACGGTCCGCCCCGGAGCAGCACGTGCAAGAAATAATCAGGAGCCTGGCCGATTCCATCAGTCCTGTTGAAATAGGCCTGGTCTGCCAGAAAAACGTTTCGCCGCACTTCAGGAATGATCGGCGCCTGCGGGAAATATTTGACTATCCGGATGGGGTAGGTTTTGACAAATCGTATCTCGACAAACAAGTCGCAGATCAGATTGTCGCAAACCGTTATGACGCGGTGGTGACCCCCATGAACGTCGAGGACGGCTTGAACTACGAAAAAGTCCGCCAATTCGCCGACTGGGTGTGCGACCTGAATTACGAAATCACACCATCGTGGAAGATTCTCGAGCGTCGCGCGTTACGCCGCCTGAAAACCATGCCGCGTCAATACATAATCGCCGCCAGCTCCAGGTGTGACGTGGCGTGTATTTTATGCGCCTCCGGCGACCGCCGAACCAGATTCGGTTCGGACATGCCATACAATATTTTCGAAGGAATTCTGTCATCGCTGAATAATAAACACGCCTTCTTCGGGTTGCTCTTGGGGGGAGAGCCTTTCCTCAATCCCGATCTTGTGAAGATAGGACGCGATATCAAGAAGAGAAACCGTTTTTTATCGATCACCACGCACGCCAACCTGATAGACAAGCAGCTCGCAGACCATATTGTGGACATGGGCGTGGACGAGCTGAGAATTTCGGTTCACGCGGGGCAAAAACGTTTGTATGAAAAAGTGATGCGGGGAGCCAGCTGGGATCGTCTTTTGTCCGCGCTTAAGGCCCTCAACAACGCAAAAGAGAAAGCGGGCGCGAAACTTCCGAAAATCTATTTCATCATGACGGGGATGAAACTCAATATCCACCAGCTCCCGGCTGTGGTGAGGCTGGCAAAGGAGTATGGCGTGTCCAAGGTGATAATCAACACCTTCATGCCCAACGCCAGGGTGACCGGCCAATCCCTCATGGAGGATATCCCGTTGTTGCGCCGATATTACGATGAAGCGCGGGAGCTGGGCGACGATTGCGGTGTCGTGGTAACCCTCGACGAAGCCGACAATTACCGGCAGGCCATATTCAACGACCGGCCTGAAGAGCGTCATGCGGCCAGGCGGGAAGAGGCCGGGGCAGGCGACGCAAACAGAAACGACAGCCCGACAAAAATGTGCCTTGACCCCTGGATAAACGTCCATCTATATGAAACGGGAGTTGTGCTCCCATGTTGCGGGGGGGTAAAAACGCCATTTGGAAACCTGGACCAGGATGAACTGGTCACTATCTGGAACAACGAGTTATTTATCGCCCTGCGCGATGAAATTCTCTCCGGCCGGTTGCGTGACGAGTGCCGAAATTGCCAACTGAAAGCCGGAGGCCGCGTGGGCGACCTGTGGCGGCAACTTGTGGACCTTGGGATTGAAAGCCAGGACGAGACTTTCGCGGCATGACAGGAAAAATGGACAAGCTTGTTTTTTGCGCCGCACCGGCCTGGCAGACCATGAAACTGGCCGAATCCCTGGATAACCGCGCAGGATCGCCCGGCAATACGATTTTCCTGGTTCCCCGCGAGGGCGAGACAGGCCGCCGCCTCCTTGAAACAGGCCGCCGGGTCGTAATCGGCGGATGGGACGGAATGTTTGAGACAAGCCACCTGCCCGATTCGGTTGACAAAACGCTAAGCTCCGCCGGTTTCAAGGAGATCGTTATTGTCTGCGACAACCACAACGGCGACGGGTATGAAAAGATAATCGACTATTGCAGAAGCCTTGGCGCAGAGCGAATAGGGCTGGTTTGCCCGGATATGCTTTACCGCCCAATCATCCCCGATGGCGGAAACGGATCACATACCTTTTCCTTCACGGACGGCGATAGCGTAACACAATCGATGGATGACATGTTCTACAAGGAAAGAGCGTATCCCCAAAACCTTTCCGAAGAGCCTTTGTGGGACGATTTCGGGGCGATATTCGAAACTACCTTTTTGTGCAATTACGAATGTGTCCATTGCCCGAGAAACGTGGCCGGGCTCGACACGTCCCGGAGCATAGACCCGCAGGTGTTCGAGAAATTTATCGAAGATAAGAGGATCGGCCATATCACACTGCTGGGGCTTGGGGAAACTTTGATGAATCCAGGTTTCGAGGAAATCTCCAAATCGATCAGGCGAAAAAAAGTTCCGACAGCGATAGTGACCAACGGCTCATACATAAGCGCCGGCAAGCTCAACCACCTGCTCGATATCGACCTGACGCTCGTCGTGTCCATGGACGGGGCTGAGGAGGATATATTCGGCCATCTGCGCAAACATTCCCAGCTTGCACGGATCAGGGAAAACATTGCGACGCTTCTGGCCGAACATCCGGGTGTCGAGGTGATATTCAACACTGTCGTATCCGTCGACAATTATAATCATATAGACAAGGTGGTAGAGCTGGCGGCGGACCTCGGCGTCGGCAAGGTGAACCTTCTCAACGTGCTGGCCCTGGATAAAAAGAGCGGCGACTGCCACTGGTTCTGCGCCCCCTCTCCCCAGAGGATGGAGGGCCAGAGCAAAGCCCTGGCCAGGGCCGGGAAGCTGGGTGTGGATCTTGTCGGAAAGCCGTCCCGCCCTTCCATGAGGACATGCTTAAGCCCGTGGAACCAGATGTATGTGACGATGAACGGGGATGTGTACCCATGCTCGTTTATATATCGGATACCATCGGAGACTTTCGACGAATATTTCATGAACTCGAAGGCCCAGGCGCCGCTGGAAGCTTTCAGAATAGGAAATCTTAATAAAGACAGCTTAAGTAATATCTGGAACGGGCCGAAAATAAGAGAGATACGGCGTATTCTCCTCGATAGCCAGCGCAACTTGCAGCTTGATCTTGCCGACTATCTGAAATTGAGAGAGGATACTCCTAAAGACAATCCATTGGACTATTGCAGAACATGCTTGAACAGGTGGAATTGCGCCTGTTAGAAGATTATTTGGAACACAGGGAAACTACAATGCGATACTGCCGTTTTCTCTACGGCCAGACAGCGACGGAGCCTTGTAATCAGATAAAACAGCTTGGAGCGGACACAGCCAGGTAGCATTTTCCCATATGAAAAACAAAACAGAGCCGATTATCAACGCGCCGGAGCATGAAACCGACATTCTCCTGGTAAACACGCCCCATTTTAATGTCCTCTATCCCCCCTCCGGAATCGCCTACATATGCGAGGCTGTAAGAAACGCAGGCTTTAAACCGGCTGTCATGGACATCAACAATACCCTGATAAAACGTTTCAGCAACAATGGAATAGACAGGTTCTGGCATGTCGACAAATCGATAGCCTTCTGGATGGGGGAAGATTATCCTGAGATCGAAAAAGCGTTTGGAGACAGCTTCGACGAAGTCGCTGATGTTATAGCGGAATGCGACGCCCGGGTGATCGGTTTTTCGGTGAATATGCTGAATCTGAGGACCAGCGACCATATCGCAAAAAGGGTGCGGAAACTGGCGCCGGACAAAACCGTCATCTACGGCGGTTACTCATGCTATCACGCCGATATTTGCCAATCACTTTCCGACCAGCCGGATTACATTTGCGTGGGAGAAAGCGAAACCACAATCGTGGAGCTTATGCGCGCGCTTGCAAATGGAGGCGACCCCGGCTCCGTGCCTGGTGTGATGGAAAAGAAAACCGGCGCCAATGGATATCAGCCACGTTCGAGAACCGAAGACCTGGACAAGATCGCGTGGCCCACCTGGCGCGAGTTCGACTTGTCCAGATACAAGACGTTGCACGAGTTCGTCACGGTAAGCGTAAACGCCAGCAGGGGGTGCGCCTGGGGCAGATGTCATTTTTGCTCCGACTTCAACGCCACCCCGGGTTTCAGGCGGCGCAGCTCCGAATCACTGCTCGAAGAGATCGGTTACAGCGTCGAACATAACGGGATAGACAATTTCCATCTGTCTGACCTTATCGTCAACGGAGATCACCAGGAACTGGAACGGTTTTGTGATATGGTTATCGAATCCGGGCTGAAAATATGCTTCTCCGGCCAATTCCACATAGACAAAAGACTGACCCCCAACCTCCTTTCCAAGCTCAGGCGCGCGGGAATGCCGATAATCAATTTCGGCATGGAGACGGGCTCTAACAGGATGATGAAAATCATGCGAAAAGGGCACAACGTCCGTCTCGCGGAACAGTGCCTTGTCAATTCGCGGCGGGCCGACCTGATTACGAATGTAAACCTGCTTGTGGGTTTTCCGGGGGAGACGATGGAGGACATTGAAGAAACAGTCGAGTTTCTGGAGAGAAACAGGGAGTTTATTGATATTGTCGAAGTGGTGAACATATGCTCCATCCAGTACGGGTCGCCCCTTTGGAACAATTACGAAAAGTTCGGCGTTGTTTTCGACAAAACACCGGGATTGCGGGAGGAAAGGTTCTGGATCTCCGAAGATGGAGTAAACACATTCGACGAACGAGTCCGCCGCGCGGAGCTGTTGCAAAACAAAATCGAGGAACTAGGCATCGGCAAGGGGTATCACTCGCAGGAGTTCCATTTTCTTCGCGGAGGCGAAAACCTTTTTGAGCCCGGGCTATACAAAAGCGCCGTGGCCTCGTGGATAAAATCCTCCGGCGTTTTAGAGAATGTCGACAGAGCGCTCGTGTTGCGAAGTTGCGCGGTGGAGCAGGCGACCCTTCTTGTCGAAGAGCTCCGGGCGGGGGCGCCGGGAACAAGGTTTGACTTGTTGTGCCAGGATTCCGTAAAGGACGATTTCGACAGATTGATGAACGGCGGTGGAACATTTTTGTGTCAGGACGGGCCGTTGTCGGTTGAAACTGTCAATCAAGACACGCTCGAAGAGCTGCGATCGCTCGCGTATGACGCGGTCGTGGTCCCGTTCGGAGCCATGCCGCGCTACACGTACCGCAAAGTGCTGGAGTTCGCAGAAACGTTGCGGCCCGGCAAAGTGGTCACGGTCGATTTCATAGGCGAGATGGAGGAATACACCCCCGATGACAAACCGGGAAAGGTTGTAGCATGAAAATATTTTTACTTAACCCGTATTTCAGGAAAGCCGAAGCGCCGGTTCCATCCCTGGGTCTCCTTTCGCTTGCAACGTATCTCAAACAAAACGGGTTTAACGATGTTACCGTTTGCGAACCCGGGTTATCTGGCATATCGGAAGAAGCCGCCATCGAAGCTGCGATAAGATCCGATATAGTCGGCGTCTCCTGCTACACGGACACGAGATTCGAAGTTATCGATTTCGCCACAAAATTAAAGAAAAAAAACCCGCAAGCACTTGTTGTCCTGGGCGGGTGCCACGCCGGGTTCATGTCCAGGCAAATAATGGGAAAATACCAGGTCATCGATTACGTGGTCGATGGCGATGGGGAAATACCTCTGCTAAAGCTTGTAAAAGGCGAGACAAAGGATAAAATCGAAGGATTATATTACAGGGAAAATGGCGCGATAAAAAACGTATCGCCCCGCATAAGGCGTCGATTCCCAACTGTGGCGATCGATTATACAATACTGGAAAGTGAGCTGTCGTCCTGGAAGGACATGGAGGCTCCACAACATCTGATGTCACTGAAACATCTCCCGGTCATCGTCTCGAAGGGATGCCCGTATGATTGCAGCTTCTGCGCCACACAGGCCCTCGGGCAATGGCGCCAGGCGGGGGCAGAAACAATCTTTAACGAAGTCAGGCGCCTCCGGGACAACTATGGCGCGCAATACTTGCGCTTTTACGACCCGCTGTTCGCGGGGAATGACAGGGATATCATCCGTTTTTGCGACCTCGCGGAAAAAGAGGGCCTGACTGATGTAAAGTTCAGGATAGATATTCGCGCAGACATGAAATTTGACGTTCTTAAAAGGCTAAAAGATGTTGGGCTGGCTGTCGTAGGGTTTGGCGTGGAATCGGGATCGGACAAAGTGCTTGCCGATTCCAACAAGCGCATAACGCGACGCACCACGTTTGAAGCGATAGAAAACATAAGAAAACTCGATCTCTGGATGATAGGCTATTTCATTCTCTTTTTGCCCGGCGAGACTGATGAGGAGCGTAAGGCCACCTTGGAGATGGTTTCGTACTTCGACGAATACAACCTACAATATTTCAAGATTTACCCGGGCACGGATTATTACCAGCGTTTTATACGAGATGGATTAATGACTGATGAATACTGGTTCGATCCGGCCAAGGACAGGGAAATGGTCTATTGCAGGGAAAACTTTCCGTCGTGCCCCTACCCCATCGACAAGATAATCAGAACTACTATAGACAACTCTTCGCCCTTTTGGAGGGACTACATCACCAAGGCTGAAAAGAGCACTATATAAATATTTTACATAAAATCATTATGACAAGCGAAACATCGGAAACAGACAGGAATGAAAAAGTTCTGCTAATACGCTCGGCTCCTTCATGGCTGTTTGAAAAGGCGATCGAAAACCTGCGCTCGGGAGAAGGGGTCGTCATCGATGTCTATTGCCCCAAAAGTGTCACGGGCCAGCTTGCTGGCCGTGACGACATAAACGAAGTGATAGACGATAACTGGGACGGTTTTTTCAAAAAATCCTGCGTCACAAAAACGCTTGTGGAAAAACTGGCCGCCAGAAAATACGACCATGTTCTGTTGCTCTACAACGACACGTTTGGCGAGGGGTATGGCCCGTTGCGCAAGCTGGCGTTCAAAATCCGCCCCGGCAAGGTAAGCTCCATGAACATCAACCAGGTGATAAGCGGGCTTAAAAACGAAGGGATACTTGGAAGATTTTTTCTTCCGCGAAAATGGTTTTATAACATCATGGTCGTCATGTTCGCCTTTGAAATACTATTTGTCACCATATGGGAAACGATAGCCTATCGGATGAAAAAGATTCTCCGGGTAAAACAGGAACTGCCACAAAAACACAAAAGGTTGCAGTAGCTCGATGTCCATGCCAGGTTTTTTCACCCATGTAATGCTGGAAAAGGGATGGCGTTACGCGTATAACTATCTTCATTTCCTCACGTTCTACAACACCAAACGCCCATGGCTGGTGAAGCTTCTTCAGTGGCTGGAGCCGTACCCCGCCTACATAGAGATAGAAAACACCACTTTTTGCAATCTGAAATGCCTCATGTGCGAGAGGACATACTGGAACGAGAAATCCTTTTCGCTCTCTTTCGACCAGTTCAAATCCATAGTGGATCAGTTCCCCCGCCTCAAATGGATCGGCCTGACCGGCATCGGCGAAAGCTACGTGAACAAGGACTTTGTGAAGATGTTGCGCTATTGCAAGGATGAGCGCAACCTGATAGTGGAGATTTACGATGTTTTTTATTTCGTGGACGAGCGAAAATCCGAGGAGCTGATCGACCTGGGTGTGGAGCAGATATATTGCTCTATGGACGCGGCCACCAGGGAAACATACGATAAAATCCGTGTGGGGTCCGATTTTGACCGGGTGGTGAGCAACGTGCGCCGCTTTACGCAAATCAAGCGCCGAAAAGGAAAGTTTTTCCCCGTTCTCGATTTTCATTTCATCGTGAACAAGATCAACTACCACGAGATTATTCCATACATACATCTTATATCGGACATAGCCCCCGGCAGTAAAATCCAGTTCACACGCCTTTTGCACCGATATCCGGAAATTGACCATCTGTATGTGGACGTTCCCAGACAGGTCATCGATCAATCCTTCGCCGAGGCGGGGCGGCTGGGGGTCCAGATATTCTGGAACCAGAACGCCCAGTTGAACAAGCCATCCATGCAAAACTGCATAACCTGGTACATGCCCTTTATTTTCGTGACGGGCGAAGTGATCCCGTGCTGCTCCGGTAACGAGGCCAACCAGCGCGAACGCCAGAAAGCCTTGTCACTGGGCAACATATTCGAGCAAAGCTTCGACGATATCTGGCGGGGTGAAAAATATAAAACCCTGCGGCGCAAAATCAGAAACGGAAAGGTTGCCGACCCTTGCTCCGACTGTTGCCTGTATGAAAAACCGGGCGGTTGCGCGACATGATTTTTGTCAACCCCTACTCCAGGGTAAACGTGGATTTTCCGGATATTTCGCTGGCGTACGCCGCGACTCATTTCAACGTTCCGGTTGTCGATTTCAACACCAACCCGCGCCCATACGACGCTCTTCTGTCACGCAAGACAGACACCCTGGGCATATCTGTCCGCTCGCTTAACGCGGGGGAGGCGGCGCGCATCGCAAACACGTACAAAAGCGCCTACCCGAACACAAAGGTGGTCTCTGTGGGGTCGGGCATAGATATACAATGCTGTTATCCATACCGCAAATGGGACGATCACCTGGAGTATACCGTCGAATTCTCCGACGAGTACCCCTTTCCGAACTACGAGCTTTTCGACACGTTTCCCCTTTTTGAAACCAACTGGAAAAACGGCGTGTGGAGATACGCTATTATGACCAGCCTGGGTTGCCCTTTCCCGTGCGAGCATTGCATGTGCCGGAGCAGGAAATTCCGCCCGAGAAGCCCTGAAAACTCTGTAAACGAGCTTCGCGCCGCTGTGGACCGCTGGAAAATAAAAAAATTTTTCATCCTTGACGACTGTTTCAACGCCAACAAAAAGCGAGCCATACGATTTTGCCGCCTGGTAAAGGACCTTTGCCTGCCGTGGGAATGCGCCAACGGATTGCGCGCGGACCTTTTTGACGACGAGTTGGCCGAGGCGCTGGCTCGGGCCGGATGTGTCCAGGTCAGCTTCGGGATAGAATCAACGGACAACGACGTGCTCGCATCCATCAACAAGGCCGAGTCGTTCGAGCAGATGGAAAAAGCCGCCATAATAGCCCGCCGATATTTTGAAAACGTAAACGGGTTTTTTATCATCGGCCTGCCCGGATCGAGCTATAAATCAGACAGGGCCGGGCTCGACTGGGCGAGACGAATCGGCATAAACGCGCATTTCAGCTATTACGTTCCCCAGGGGCTCAACCTGCCCGATGACGAAGTTTTCTATGGTGACGGGGCCAGGCCGTTAAGCGACGCCTATCCCGCAGAAGACCAGGTGCGGCTTTTCAACGAAACATCCGCCATGAGGCCGCCCGTCCCGTCCGTTACCGGGGCAAAATAGATGCGTATCCTTCACGTCACCAATTATCTGCCCCACACGCACAGCACCTGGGGCGGCGCGGAGATGGCCTGCAAAAACATCCTGGAGCTTTTGGCCGAGAATGAAAAAATTTCACAGGCGGTGGCGGCCACATTGCCGCGCAAAGAGGTCAACGGTCCTTTCACATTTTTCCCGATAGAGACCATCCCTGACCGATACACGGCGCCCTACTTTTTTTTTCTTCGCCATTTCTGGCTCCAGAAAGATTCCATAGTAAAATCGCAAATTAAAACGGTACTCCAGGTATACCGCCCGGACGTGGTTCATTTTCACAACTTCAACGTCCTCACATTTTCGGCCGTAAGCGCGGTCAAATCAGCCGGTGTCCCCGCTGTGCTGTCGATATACGACTACTGGATTTTCTGCCCTACGAACATGCTGATCGACCTTGAAAACACCATATGTAAACAGGGGCACGGGTTCCATTGCATGCGCCGATGCCTGCACAGCCAGTTTTTCAAAACGTCCCATTACATCAGCAACCTGCCCATAGTCACCAGAAAAAGATATTTCGCCAGGAGCCTGGCGATGTTCGACCGGATCATAACGCTCTCGGAAAATTCGAAAAGCGTGGTGATGAGACACGCCGACGCACAGCCGGCCGTCGATGTGATCCGCCTTGCCGCGGATCCCGATGTCGAAGATCGGCCGGACAGCCAGCCAGACGAGCGCACCGCCCTGTTCGCCGGCTGGGTGCAGGCCAGGAAAGGGCCGGATATCCTGGTAAAGGCCATGGCCGAGGTTATAAAAACATTCCCGGACGCCAGGCTCAATGTGGTGGGGCCCCTGTGCGAGTCGAAGTTTGAAGCGTATATTCGAAAGCTGGCAAAGGACCTGGGCGTGGACGACAACGTGAATTTCACCGGCAAACTACCGCAGGAACAGTTCAGGGAGCTGTTTTATAAAGCTTCGATAATAGTCATAGCCGAGCAATGGGAAAACATGTCTCCCGTGTTCGCGCTGGAGTCCATGGCCGCCGGCAAGGCGATCGTAAGCGGGAGAATAGGCGGCCTGCCGGAGCTGATAAACGACGGAGAGGAGGGACTGCTGGCCCGATACGACGACCCGTCCGATTTTGCGGATAAAATTAAAACGCTGTTTGCGGACGGGCGGATGGCCAGGCGTATGGGGCAAAACGCGAAAAGCAAAGTGGCGAGGATTTGCGACCGGAGGGTTGTCATGAAAAAGCTGGTGGATATGTACACAAGCGCGATTAACAAAAAAAACATGAAGGCCTCGTGATGTCTGAAAAGTTGCACTGGGGAACCAGGGACGATCTCGACTGCGTTATCATCTGTGGCGGACTGGGGCAGAGGATGTTTCCTCTGACCGCGGCGAACCAGAAGACCACCCTGCCAGTAAACGAAAAACCGTTGCTAAGCTACATAGTCGAGTTCTGGAGGAAATACTGCAACCGGTTTATTTTCATCGCAAGCTACCAGTCCGATCAGATCAGAAGTTTTGTGCAAACCCTCGACACCGAAAGCGAACTGATTATCGAAAAAGAACCGAACGGCATCGCCATGGCCCTGCAAAAAGCCAGGGGTGTCGTCCGGTCTCCGTTCGTAATGACTCTGGGAGACTGCCTTTGCCACGGGAAATTTTTCTTCCCCGGCGACATGGAGCAGGGTGTCGGATACACCATAGCCACCAACCCTCTTGCGATCCACCAGAGTTATTCCATAAATATCAAGAACGGAATGGCCATTGAGCTCAAGGAAAAACCGGAAAACCTGATTAACGATTTTCTGGGTATGGGGGTCTACTTTCTTTCCGAGTCCGTTTTCGATTTTATCGGCGCGACCAACCCCTCCGGGAGGACAGGCAAAGTGGAGATCACCGATGTCATCCAGAATATGGCAAGCTCCGGAAAGCGTGTCCACGCCGTGCATTTTATCGGTGATTATGTAAACGTGACATATCCCGAGGACCTGCTGGTCGCAGACCGGATTGTAAAAAACCGGCTGGGCGAAACGCCGGACAACCAGCCGGGGAGCCTGGCCGCGCCTTCACCGATGGCGCTTTGGAAACTGGACGGCATCGACCGTATTGAAAGGATTCTCGTGTCGAGAACACTCCCGATAAACATGTTCACGCAGGTGATACGTTTTATAAGAAGGACCATGCCCGTCGGCAAGGTCGCCGTTCTGTGCCAGCCTGGCGTCGAACCCGATATCATGAAAATAGATGGTGTGGACGAAACCTTCTTGTTCGAAGGCGACGACATGTTCAGGCTCGGCTTTGGGTCATGGGGCTTGATAAAGCGGTTGAGACGGGAGAAGTTCGACGCCGTGGCGCTTCCATACAACAACCCGAACAGGACTGGTTATTTCCACATGGAAACGCTGGCAAAGCTGGTTTGCCAGCGTGTGTACGGCCTGATTCCTCCCGCCAGGTTTTTTATTCTTTCATGGTGGAGCATTTTCCGCACGCGCCGTTTTCCTTTTGCAAGGATAGCGGAGCGGGCTGTGTTCTATGCCATCATGGCCGCGTTGGCGGCCAGACGAACGCTATTAAACCGGAAGAGACCATTTACCCCATGAGGCTGGCGATAGATATCCGCACCCTGTTCACCCACAAGGCCCGCGGGCTCGGTTCCGCCCTGATGCTGACCCTGGAAGGATTGCATAGAGACGGCAACGACAATGAATATATTCTGCTGGTCGACATTTTCAACTATTCAAACAGCGCGTCAGACCTGGTGGAAAACTACTTTCCATCGTTCAGGGATGTCCTGGCGGATCCCCGGTTCACACTCAAGATGGTTCCGGAATACTCGCACATTTTCGGCTCATACGAGCAGACATGGGAACAGGTCAGGTTGCGCCGGTCTTTCCCGCTTCAGGGGAATATTCTCTTTTACGGCTATAACTTTCTCACTCCAACACTAGCCGACATCCATTCAGTTGTCCACGCGCCGGATGTGTTTGTAAAAACCCTTCCAGACCAGCATTCGCTCGAGCAAAAGAGAATCCTCAAGTGGGGCGAGATCTGCATGCGGGAGGCGGGGCTTGTAACTACTCTGTCAGAAAGCTCGAAGCGCGATATCGTGGCGTACTATGGCATTCCCGCCGAAAAGGTAGAGGTGGTTTACCCTCCTGTAAACCAGCTGTTCGGCAAAGTCTCCGACCCGATAATCGAAGATACCAGGCGCAAGCTGGGACTGCCGAAAAGATTCCTGTTAAGCGTGGGGGTGATTGAGCCTCGCAAGAATATGCTTAACGCCGTCAGGGCGTTGAAGATATACAACAGCCAGTCTGAAAATGAGCTTTCCCTGGTTGTGGTCGGCGAAGTGGCCCGTGTTAACGGCAAGCTCTACACGGAAGTCACCGATGAAATTATCAGGCTGGGTCTTAGAAATAATGTGATGATACTCGGCTTTGTCGACAACAACCAGCTAAAGATTCTCTACAACATGGCGGAGGCTCTTGTCTTTCCCTCGTTTTACGAAGGGTTCGGGTTGCCTCCGCTCGAGGCAATGCTTTGCGGAGCCCCCGTGATCGTGTCCGATGTTTCATCGATGCCCGAGATAGTGGACGACGCCGGTGAATATATGGACCCACATGATCCGCAGTCCATAGCCTCCGCCATCGGACGCGTGATTGATGATAACGAGCGCAGGGAGCGCCTGGTTGAAAGAGGGTTTGCCGTCACCAAACGCTTCACCATGGAGAAGCGGACCGAAAGGTTGCTCAGCGTCCTTGGGTCGCATTACAGTTCGATTTTCCCCGATTGACAACATGGAGGCAAATATAGTGAACCGGGATCCGTGGCATGAAACAGCTAATTGTTTCGCCGGCGGCGCCGATAAGTAATAGGGTGTGTTGAGCCCGGCTGTATGCGCAATTTCCCCGGAATCGTTTATGATAGGAGAGTATTTACTGTTGAAACCCGATTTGTTAACTTCTTTTTCGAAAAGCAACTAGCTGGAAGCGGATAAAACCATGTCAACAGATGTTTTGGACGACCGCCTGGATTCTATCGACAAAAACGCCGATATCCTTTTTGTAAACTGTCCACACTTTAACGTCCAGTTCCCCAACGCAGGTGTCGCCTACCTGTGCGAAGCTCTACGCGGCAAAGGATACAACCCCGCTTATTTCGATTTTAATATCTGTCTGCTGAACAAATACAGGGACAGCGGCCTTACGCAGTATTGGGAGGAATCCAGCTCAAATTACCTGTGGCGCCGCGAAGAAGGCTTTGAACAGATGAAGAAAATCTTCGGCGCCGAAATAGAAAAAGTCGCCACGGCTCTCGCCGCGGCTCCGACGCCTGTCATCGGTTTCACCGTGAACATGATGAACGAGCGATGCGCCGACGCGATCTCCTCCAGGATAAAGGAAATGGCGCCGAAGAAAAAAATCATCTATGGTGGTTTTTCATACTACCACAGGGAGGTGGCCAGGGAGATTTCCAGCCTGCCGGACGCCATGATTATCGGTGATGGTGAAAAGGCTATCATCAGATATATGGAATGTCTAAACTCCGGTGAGTCCGCCTATGGTATCGCCGGATTGATCGTCAACGATGATAAAGGATGGCGCAGTTATGTCCAGCCCGACTTCACCACACCGGTCGATGAAATCGATTGGCCCCGCTGGACCGAGCATTCCATGAGCGATTACACTTTTCTGTATCCGACACTTCATATTCCAATACATCCCAGCCGGGGATGCGGATGGGGGCATTGCACCTTTTGCTCCGCCGCGCCGACGAACCCGGTTTTCAGGCATCGAAGCGCGCAACATATATTCGAGGAGATCAAATATGTCGCCGAGACTTTCGGCGTGAAGGGAATATTTCTTACGACGCTCCAGGTGAACAGCGACTACGGCGAGCTTGGCAGGCTGTGCGATCTGCTTATCGAGGCGGATCTGAATGTCAAACTGTACGGCCAATTCACGATACACAGGAAAATGACGTATGAATTCTGCCGGAAGCTCAACAGGGCCGGCTTTAATTTCATAACGTTCGGGCTTGAAAGCGGGTGCAACGCCGTGCTCAAAATGATGAGGAAGGGATATAACACGCGAGCCGCTTCTGAAGTGTTATCCAACTGCCACCGCGCAGGCATAATCACCAGCGTCAACCTTGTTGTAGGATATCCGGGCGAAACCGAGGATCATGTGCTCGAGACATACGAGTTTCTCAGAGAAAATAAAAACGTGATAAACCAGGTCGAAGTGACCCCTATGCTCAACGTACAGTATGGATCGAAAATGTGGCGTGACCCGGCCAGTTTCGGAATCCGCTTCGAGCACGGACACAACGAATGGGTGGTGGAAAACTGGACATCCATCGATGGCTCCAATAATTTTGACATGCGTGTGGACCGGCAGAAACGGCTGTTGGATTTTGTAAAACATCTCGGGATAGGCCGTGGCTACGCGGAGCAGAAGCTGGACTTTTCCGACGGGCATCCAAAAGAGTTCGACGAGGAGCTGTTCACATCCCTTATTCATCCCCAGGCAAGAAAAATCATGCCTGAAAAAGTGGATAACGTCCTTCTGCTGCGCTCGAGCATGCACAGCCACGTAATAAGTTTCATAAATATCCTGCTGAAGGAAAAACCGGATATTTCAATAGACATGGTTTTGCAAAATGATTGCGTGGAAACGTACTCGCCTCTTTTGGGTTCCGGAGACCTTGTGGTCTATGATGAATCCGCTTATTTTAACATCAACGAGATCAAGCCGGACAAAATCGAGAAACTGAGGGGAAAGCAATACCATACCGTTATCTTTTTCTATGGCCAGATGGCCAAAGGCTCCTACGACGGTGTGCGTGAATTCGCGCTCGATATTTGCCTCCACCAGGCCGTAGGAATCAATTTGAGCGGGAACATTGAAACATTTTTAAAACGCGACGTCGCCCAACCCGCCACAAGCTTGATTGATTAGATATTGCGGCGCGCTCACCGGGAATCGGGACATCGCTAAATCTCTGAAAAAGGCACATTTCGGACGCCGTTTTTCTCTTTGTGTCATCTAAATGGGACCAGCGACTGCATTTGAAAGGGGATTTGAGATGCAACCGGCATCGGCACGCTCCCAGACTGTGCAGACCAGGCGTGTCGCAAAAAGACATCAATGCTCGACGAAATCGAGAAGGTAATAGAAATAGACTTTCGCCGTCTCGAGAAACTGCTACTCAAGATGCACAAGGGCCGTGGCCATCCCCCCGATTCCCCCGTTGATGCTTGTTCAAGGCATCGCTTCTTGGGTCATGGTACGGGCTTTCTGACGTACAGGTGGTCGAGGAAGCATATGGCAGGCGTAGTTTCGAACGGTTCATCGGTGAAGACGTTCGCGGTATCTTCTAGACGATACGACTTTGGTGAAGTTCCGTAATCGGTTGGAAGATAGCGGTGTGATTGACCGGGTACGGGCCGAGGTGGACAAAGCCTTATAGCGTCAAGGGAAGAAGATCAAGCAGGGAGTGATCATTGATTCGACGCTGGTCGAGTCTGCTTGCCGTCCTGAATCGAAGCCGTGACAATGGCGACTCTATTGACCCTGACACGGCTACGTTAGCCGTAAAGACAAGGTCAAAGCGGCTTAGTCCCATGGGCAAGACACGGATCATCCGCCGCATGGAGCTTGTTCCAACAGGCGAGCACGACCAGAACCGTTTTGAGAGATTGATCCCGGATGAGACAAGCCGAGTTTATGCGGACTATGTTATATAAGGCGGCGCGCAACCGTCCTTTGAAGGCGTGGAAAAAGCGGCTAACCGTCGATAGTCGAAGGTGCGTACGTAGCTGGGGGAGACGAAGATGGCGGCTTGAAGCGTTGGAATTCGATGGATCGGATGCGCTGTTACGGGATAGATCGGAACAAAATCTGGATGTTGATATGCGGCTTGGCGTGTAACTTCAAGCGCGCCGTAATTGAAGCTACGCTCTGCCTGACACGTAAGAGGTGCGCCTGGAAACCGAGATATTAAACCAAACCGCCCGTAAATGGACGGCAGGAACTTGAGCGCATATTGAGACAACCTGAAAATCAGGAAAACCGCCAATTGTTGGCCTGTTTTTAGAGGTTTCATGTTACAATTCTGCGCAATGATGAAACAATTCAGATATCGACTGTTCCTTTTCGGGTAGCCTTAATTGAAACTCGAGTTTCTTGATTCGATCCCCATTGACGCTCCGGGCGACCCCATCCTTAAGATTCATTCATTGGCCTGGGCGGACGACGGTCGGGTCTACCTATCGGACGAATTCAATCACCGCGTATTGATAGTCGATGGCAACGCCGTCACTGTAGTAGGAGCGCGGGGCGGTGAGCCGGGGCAATTCTGGTATCCCCGCGGGCTTTGCCTGGCCGGCAAAGGCGCGGACCGGAAGCTGATCGTTTGCGACGCCTGGAACCACCGCATCCAGCGGTTTGCGCCCAGCGGCGAGTTCATCGACTCCTTCGGCTCCATTGGTGATGGTGACGACCGGTTCCACGAGCCTGTGGCGGTTATAGGCGATGATGACTGATTGTGGATTCTCGACCGCTGCAACAACCGTATTTGCCACTACCTGCCGGACGGAGCCGCGGCCGGTCATTTCGGGCAGAGAATGACGCTCGACGAGGAAGAACGGCGAAACGACCCGGTCGACGAATTGCGCGCGATACCCTGCGATTCGTCGGTTGAGCGGGGATTCAATTATCCGCTAGCTTTTGTGCGGGAACCGGGCGGTGAGTTTCTGGTGGCCGACACCGGAAACCGGCGCATAGTGAGAATATCGCTGGATGGTACGTTTTCGAATATTGTACCGCTCGACGCCGGCGAGCCGCCTCTTTTTCACCCTGTAGCCTTGGCCCTGCTGCCTGATGGCGGCCTTTTAGTGGAATCGGTTGACCGGAGGCTACTTCTTTTGCATGGATCTAATTTCTGTTTCGCCACACCAATCGAACTGGTCGATCGAAACCTCACGACCGCCTTTCTTGTCGGCCCGGGAACGCAGGCCGGCGCTATCGCAGGATATCAGGGCGATAATATTTTGAACATCTGCCACCTTCCCGAACCTGAAGGCGGCACAAAACCCCCGCTTCTTCCAGAACCGATTGAGTCAATAAACTTGGCGGATATCGAAAAGTCAAGCCGCTGCCTCGGGACCGATTATGTACATGGTCTGACATCAGAGAAGGTCCAGGATTTTCTGCGGCGATCGATCCAGGTGTCCCAGAAATCGCTGCAGCGTCTTGCGGACATCGAAACACAGTACTGCGCAGAGGTCATCGCCCACTTCGCCGCGGTGACGACGGCCGAACGGAACGGCGAACCGCCCGACGGGCTGACCGGATCCATTCACAGCAGCAAGGTGGCCGAAGCAAGAATTAAGGTCATCATGCGCGGAGCGGAGCGAAGAGGCGCACGCCGCATGTTCGTAAAAGCCCTATCCATGCCAGTCCGGCTGCTGACGTTATTGCCACCCGCCTTGCGTGAATCGACACTTAAGGGAGCGGTTGCGGACTATCGCAACCTTCTGGCAGGTGAATTTGAAGCCAGGAAAAATGATTATGAGCAGACCATCGGACTGCTGAAGGAAAAACTGGCTGACATCGCCACTCTCGATACCGGCATTGTGTTGCATGGCCTGTTGGGCGTTATATTCCTTCACGACTACATGAGGGTCGCTGTGGAGTGCCTGCAGTGGCTGGATGGAGACGAGACCCCGGAAGCGCTCCCGCCGCTCCCCGTATGCCTCGCCCCCTACCGGACCTACGCATCAGAGCACGAGATGCTTCCCCGGAATGCGTTGGAGCTCTTCGCCCGGCTCAGCTACGAATGGGGGGCTTACGACGCTGCCGACGCCATATTGAAAACGCTGGCCAACAGCCCCGACCCGGTCATCGCCAAGAGGGCCCGCTGGCTGGGCCTCGACACGACGTTAGCCCTCAACCGGATCGACAAGGCAGTGGATGTGGTACGCAACGAACTAGCCGCCGACCCCGGTTTTATCGAACACGCGTCTCGCGCGGCGTATCATTCCCTGAGCGTAGGGCGGTTTTCCTGCGGAATAATGATCGCCGACCTTATCGATAACGCAGCTGTCGACCACGAAAAGACCTCCGCCGACACGGCGATGATCCGTGCCATGGCCATGGCCCATCGCTGCTCCTATCTTTCCGCTCAAGCACTGTTGAAGAAATTCGCCTCATTTCTTCCCCCGGCGTTCATCCGGCAGATCGAATCGGTGGTAGCCTTGGCGGGACCGCTGGACGAGTCGCTTGAACGGCTCTCCCGGATGGTGGCCGACTGGCCCGACGAACCTGGCCCGCGGCTTCAGATGGCCATCGCCCAGGCGTTGGCTGGCGATTTCGACGCCGCAGTCGCCACCCTTGACGAAGAAACCAGGCGGTGGCCCTCCGTCAGTTGCTCTTATGTCCGGGTGATGATAGAACGGCTACGAGGCGCCTTCTCTGACGCTATCGTCGAGGGGGCCGGCTCCCCCGACCTCTTTCCCGGCGTTCCATCCGCTGCGGTGGAATGCGTCGTGGCGGCGATGGCTGTTAACGACGAACCCCGGATCGTCGCTCTACTGACGGAATTGAATGCCCTGTTAGAGAGCCACCCCGGCTGGTATGGAATCCTCTACTTCACCGAAGATCAACAAGGGCTGGTCAGCGACGGTCTCCAGAAAATCGCCGCCTCCTCGGACCGGTACCGGGTGGAGAAGGAGTCGTTCGGTCCACGAGGAGTCCGCTATAAGATCGGCCCACCCGACTTCGATCCGGAAGAGCGCCTTGGCCAATGATCCGTTCGGTCGATCTCTATGATGACGGTTCGTTTCGCCCGACCCGTCTGGCTATAATCGGAACCGCCCCTCCGGAGGCAATAGAAAACGCTCTCGATTCGTATCGGCGCGCCGAACCTGTAAAGATAACCCTCTTCGTAAAAAAGGGACAGAAAGAGCGGTTTCGATCGAGGGTCAATCGACTGTACGAATTTTCCGGAGCCATATCGCCGCTTAATATCGGCTTTGTCCGCCACTTTGCCGTTTGCATGTCTGACGAAGTTATCATTGTCACAGGGGCGCACTATTTCCACGAAAACGTAGTTAGCTTTCCTACGTTATCTCTCGCCGGTAGATTTCTCTCTTAGCCGACTTGCTCCACCCCGCGACTCTTGCATTCCGCTGGACGAAGATGGGCGGTTGCTAAACGCCCCATCCCTTATATTCGGCGCTGTACTGGCGCTCCTGTTTCTTCTGTTATGGCTTGCGTCCGGCGCCTTGGGAACCATCATCTCTCTCCTAGCTCTCATCGCCATGGAACTGCTCTTAAGGCTCGGAAGCTATCAAGTCAAAATCGCCACAATAAACGAGCTGGCCTCAAACAGTTTTCTGGTGGCGGGCCGACGAGAACATTTCTTTGGACGCCCGAAAAAGTTTTTCGATTTTCATCCTGCCCTGGGGGTGACGCTCGCGCCGGGAGAGAACAGCCACACCATGAAGATATGGGAGATGGAGCATTCATGGCGCTTTACGATAGACGATAAGGGGCGGCGAATCACATCAAAAAAACCGGTTGGCGATACGAAAGCAAACGTAGGGTTGTATGGTTGTTCCATCACCTTCGGCTGGGGTGTCAACGACGAAAAAACGTTTCCATGGTTGCTTCAGGAGGCCTTTCCGCACTATCGATTTTCAAATTACGGAGTGCCCGGCTATTCGTTGTATCAGAGCTATCTCCGGCTACAGCGTGAGCTGCCCGGATCGCGCACCGACGCCGTGGTTCTCGGCGTCATACCGGACCACCAGATCAGGGACACCGTCCCTGTCGAATATCTGCTTACCTATAACGTGAAAAAACCGGGCATCGTGTTCGACGGTAAGAGATGCAAAGAGTATCCGCCGAAGCGGTACGAACGGATAGCATACCTGAAAAACCTTGCTATCACGAAAAGCATGGAACACGGCGTCAACCGGGTCAGGTTCCGCGGCAGGGGCGACAAAGGCGTGCAGCGATGCACGTTTCAGTTTCTGCTACGGAAGGTCAGAAAGCTTTGCGCCAACCATGGCATCCCTCTGCTGGTCGCATATCTTCATGACGAGCCGGATTGGGATATTTTCGAGTTTCTGACGGGAAACGGTTTCTCATGGACGAGAATCGACTACGACGCCATGCCGGCCAGAGAGCATTGCCATCATTGGAACATGGTTTTCAAGGTGCGCCTTCACCCTTTCGACCCTCACCCGAACGAGGCGGCGCACCGATTCATCGCAAAAAACATCACGGGACTGCTGCCACAGGTTCTGGCCGGAACGCATATTACCCCGCCCCTCGCCGACACCGCCGTCTTTTCTGGTCAGGCCGAAGCGAAAGAGGAGCCGGGAGGTGGCGTCTACCCCCTCTACTGAGCCTGAACAGAAGCGATCTACGAGGAGAAATCACTGAAGATGGCGTCGCGGTTCAGGGCAAAGTCGTAAACCGACAACCTATCACATGGTGTCGCCAGTCTATTCATCTCGATGTTTTCCGGTTTCCGCCACCTTATTAAACACCCATCCCAAGGCACGAAAAGTCTTTGGCGAGCCTGGCCGCCGCTCCGTGATCCGGGTCCAATTCCAGGCGACACTTTAAATGCTCCCGCGCGCTTGTTCGGTCGGCTTTCGCCAACGCCAGTTTAGCCAGATGATAATAGAGGTGGACCCCATTTACTGGACAGCCTGGCGACATATTTAAGATGGATATCCGTGTTCCAGGAGTCGCACACGAAAAGCTCCTCCGTGTCCCCGGTGTCAACCAGGCAAAGCCCCCTTGAATACCAGAACATCCCGGCTCGCCTCCTTTTCGCCAAAGCTTGTGGTGGATCCGTTGGTGTGGATTAATATACGGTGGTTGAACTCGTATGAAAGATAAACCGATCCGTTTTTACTCTTTGCCAGAGAATGGATCTCGAGAACCGCCCCCCCGGAGCGTTGATGGGAAAAGTTTTGTCGCTTGATAATTTCATGTCTGTCGGATCCCACGAACGATAAAATTCGCATGACAACATGAACCGTCAGCCGATTTTGCCGGAAAATGTTTTCGTCTGTCTGCTCCCCGTCCCGGCGCGTATCCGCCAAGAATTGTCTGATCACTTCAGCGATTATCTTTTCCCCAATCCGGCGCAGGACGGCGCGTGTTGGCAAATAAGTAAAAAATGATATGCTATCGGTGTGGAAATATACTGAATTGGCGTATCCGGATCACACACAGGGTTCGAGGCGGACAAAGTATGGTGGACAAAGATCAAACCTTCAATCTCGAGGATTTCGAGGAAGCGCTTTTCGAGCAGTATGGTGACGACGAGGAAGACCACGACTCCACCTGGTCAGTCGAGCAGCCAGAGGGGCTCATCGAAACTCTTTATGAGGAATCGAAGGTTCTGGGTTTGACGAGAGCCCTTCTGGTCGAAGCGGCGTATACGTTGTCCTGCTTCATTGACAGCGCCATCGCCCTCCGGGACCGGACGACACAGGAGGTGGAGCTGGGGCACTTTACAAGGGCGATAGAAGACCTGGCCGAAGCTTATGACCATGACGACTACCTGGTGATAAAATACAGAGGCAGGGAAGGCCCGGAAATAGACGACCAAAGCGGCAAGCTCGATTATACAATTCAGTCTGGAACGACGCTGGTGGACGGCGCCACTATCGGGAAAACGAGCAAACTGCAGGGCGAGGATTCCGAATATCTGCCCGAAAGACTCAAAACGGCCTCTGAAACCTTCGCCAGGGCCGGTATATTCACAATGCGAATCAGCCTCCCCCGGGGACAAAGAGACGACGTGGACAGCCTGGAAAACACCTGCTGGATGCTGTCCGATTATTTAAAAGCCATGTCTGGCATGCCCCCCGCCGCCAAGAACAGGATCGGCAAGGACGGCGTGGACATAATAATCCTGAACGAGCATACGCGCCCCGACCCGAATCTGACGATGCTGGCCTGGCTGAACAAGGCGGACAGGCTGTCGTTCCAGAAGCTGGTGGCCAAAATCGGGGCCATCATTAAAAACGCCAGAAGCGGCTCCCCTCTCCTGCGGTGCGCCAACGTGTACGACGCCATTTTCATGAATCCCAAATTCCGGGAAAAGGCGATAAAGCCGGCGATAGAAGTCAACAGCACACGCTGGATATTCACCAGCTCAGAGCGCAAGGCGACGCTCACCACCGCCCAGGCCGAGCTGTCGCGTGAGTTGATGAGATTGTACGCAAAATCGCCTCTGAAAGCCGCAAAGATTATCGATTCTCTCTATATGGCCGATTATCGCGATATTCATTCGGAGGAATTCAAGGAAATTATAAGCGATGTGAACAAACTTGTTTTGCAGTCGAAAAAAGACGATGTAAAACTCGAAGCGCTGAAACAAATTCGCGGCAAACTGCTCCGGACACCAGATCATGTCGCCGACTCCATCGCTGTCGAAGGCGGAAAACTGAATATCGCCGCGCCCAGCGGTGACATGAAAACCATCACACTCCACAAAAGCCTGTTAAAGTATGTCAACTTCATAAAAAACAGGGCGCGAACAAACGACAAAATCGGGAGGCTACTGGACGGGGATGTGGATTTCGACCCGAACGATCTTAAAACGATCTCCCTGGAGATTAACGCCCCGGTGGAGGAGGCGGACCGGTTCCTGGATATTATAAGGAAATGCTTCAGAAGCGATGGACGCTTTTACAAAAACACTTTTGACAAAAACATCCTGTTTTTCGCCACAAATGAAAAGAAATCCTTCATGTCTTTCTGGGACTTCCTGAAAAAAATCAAAGCCAGGGACGACCGTGTCGCGATGCTGAACTCTCTGCAGTTGTTCATAGACAAGATCAAGCGGCCAGACACAATACTGGAAGTTATATTGTCCGACTTTGTAAAGACCCCCGGAATGCTGGATTTTTCCGAGCGCAACGGCCTTATCCTGGCCAACATCCTCATACGTAAATACAACAAGGAGCTTCACCGCCACATAGAGCTTACGCCAGAGGAAGTCCTCCTGGTAAAAGACGGCATCAGCGACGACCGGGCCAGGTATGTCACAGGTTTCATCGCCCGGGATCATGAGCGGTTTCTGCGTAAAATCATATCCATCCACGAAGACCTGGTCAGCATCATAAGCGGCGCGGCCGAAGATGAAAACGTTAAACCGTTGCGGTTTCTCATATCGATTGAGCGGGAGCTTTTCATACTGTTGTCGCTTTCGGGCGGAATGATAGAGCGCAGGATAATACGCTCCGCTGTACGGGAGTATGGGGACCCGAATTCCGACGTGTACTCCCAGGCTAGAAACGTCAACGACGCCAAGGCCGTTTTTCAGCTCCTGCAACTTTCCATCCGTTGCCTGGGCAGGTTCGCACAGGAAGAGGACATACCCCTTTTTGAAAACGTCAGGGCAAAACGGGATGAGTTTTTATCCCTCAAAACGGAGCCGATTTCGAAAGAAGCCGTCAAAAGGGTTATGGATCATATCAACGCTCAATTAAACCAGTAACCCGCCCCGATTTCAGTTTATTCCACAGCGCCTTATTTGAATTTCAGGACTTGCGCCATGAACGATTCGCCCGCCTTGGTCTTACCTGGCCGGTATTCAAACTCCAGGCCTTCATAGCCTCGCAGTTGCGTTCCTAACAGGTTATTGATAACAATCTCGCTGGCCTTGCCCACGCTCACCATGCGGTGGGCCCACACAATGGCGTCGCCTATTGCAATGAGGTGATAGTCCTTGTCCAGAAAATCTATTTTTCCTGTATCAGCGCCTATGGAAAGACTTATTAGCTCCTGAGGTCTTTTCCTCACAAGACCCCGCCATTCGGCGAACAGTTCATTGGCGAATTCTATTTCCATCCGCGAAAATTTTAAAAACACTCCGTATAATCGACGTCGAATTCCTTGCAAATCGTCTCGTTGAAATAGGCGATGAACCCGTCCCCCGTGAACTTGTCGAACACGCCGTAATTCTCACTGATGATGCGTCTCGATTCATGTATGAACCTGCCCATATAATCGGCGAACACCTGCGGATTGGGCGCAAAGGTCATCAAATCCTGCGACCGCCTGATATCACCGATGACCACGATTGTTTCGGAGCCAGAGGCTGTCTCGAAAATGGTGTCGAGCTTGTCCCACAGCTTGACGATCTGGGGCAGATAACCTTTCCATCTTATGGCCCCTTCGTTATATTCAAACTCCTTCCCGATCTGCATTTTGTCGGTGTATACCGGTATGCCCAGGCTTTTGCTTACCAGCTCCTTGACTCGCTTGAAATAGTCGTTGAGCATCACACGACTTTCGATGAACGTTCCATGTGACGCCGGTTCGTCCCCGGCGACCCATGCCTGGAGTCTGCTCATGAACTCTGTCAGTTCGCCTTCCTCAAAAAAACCCATTTGCACATGATCGCCGAACCGCCGGTCAAATTTTGAAATATCGTCCAGCGCCACCAGCAGTTCGCTCATGGATTTTTGCACTCCGGGCCATACAGGTTTCCACCACTCTGGGAGTAATATGCCCATAACGTTTCAAACGTTTGCACCAGGGATAGACACTCAATGCACCTTTTTTCCGGCGCCATGGTCATCCTGTCCTGCAAAAAACAGACATGAAACAACCCGGTCTACACGATAAGCAGAGGCGCTATGACCAGCGAGATGATCGACATCAGCTTGATGAGAATGTTCATCGCGGGTCCGGAAGTGTCCTTGAAGGGGTCACCCACGGTGTCGCCTATGACCGCCGCCTTGTGAGCGTCTGACCCCTTGCCTCCATGATGGCCTTCCTCTATATATTTCTTCGCGTTGTCCCACGCTCCGCCGCCGTTCGCCATCAACAGCGCCAGCATCACGCCGCACACCGTGGCTCCCGCCAGCATTCCGCCCAGGCCCTCCGCGCCAAGAAGCGTGCCCACAACCAGCGGAGCGAGAACCGCCGTGACGCCAGGAAGGATCATCTCTTTTAGCGACGCCTTGGTGGCGATGTCGACACACGTGGCCGGATCGGGTTTCGCCTTTCCCTCCATGAGCCCCTCGATCTCTCGGAACTGGCGCCGGATCTCCTCTACCATCATCATCGCGGCCTTGCCGACGCTGGTCATCGTCATGGCGGCTATGGAAAACGTGATGGCGCCTCCTATGAACAGGCCGATAACCACGGTGGCGTTTACCAGGTTAATGCTTTCCAGCCCGACCGCCTGGGTGTACGCGGAGAACAGGGCGAGAGCCGTCATTGCCGCCGAACCTATGGCAAACCCTTTGCCGATGGCGGCCGTGGTGTTGCCAATGGCGTCGAGACCGTCTGTGATCTTCCTTGTCTCCGGCCCCAGCCCGGACATTTCGGAGATGCCTCCAGCGTTGTCGGCGATGGGTCCGTACGCGTCCACGCTCATGGTTATCCCCACCGTGGCCAGCATACCTACCGCCGCCAGGCCGATACCGTACAGGCCGGCGAACGCGTTTGCGAAATATGTGGCGATAGCTATTGTTATCACCGTCGGAGCCACCGATTCCAAGGCCAAAGCAAAACCGGAAATGATCAACGTGGCCGCGCCGGTGCTGGTTGTCGCGGCAAGTTTTTTCACGGGGCCGAACATGCCGGTGTAATACTCCGTCAGCAACCCGATGCCGATGCCGGCCAGACACCCGAGCGTGAGAGCTCCCCAAACTCCGATTCCAAGTCCCAGTCCGGCGACAGCCACAAGCGACAGCGCCAGCATAATGGCGGCGGCTACAAAGGATGTGTATCTGAGCACCGAAGCAGGATCGAATCCTTTCATTAACTTCATGGACGCTATCCCGATTATGGAGGATATGAGCCCTATCATGATAACTATGATCGGCAACGTCATGTACGCCATGGAACTCGAACCCATGGCGGCCCCGATGGTGATGGTGGCGATGACCGAGCCCACGTACGATTCATATATATCCGCCCCCAGCCCGGCGGTGTCGCCTACGCAGTCTCCCACGTTGTCCGCTATGACCCCCGGGTTGCGTGGGTCGTCCTCCGGGATTCCGGCTTCCACCTTGCCCACCAGGTCCGACCCGACATCGGCCGATTTTGTGTATATGCCGCCGCCCACACGCGCAAACAGGGCGATCAACGAGGCTCCCATGGCAAATCCGGCCAGGTACGACACATTTTCAACACCGAAAAACATCACATAGATCATGAAGAAAACGCTGATACCAAGCAGTCCCAGGCTGGCCACGGTAAGGCCCATTATCGACCCTCCGGAGAAAGCGATCTGCAACGCGGCGTCCTGTCCGCTCTGGTTGGCGGCGGCGGAGGTTCTTACGTTGGCCTTGGTGGCCCCCATCATCCCGATATAACCGGCCGCCATGGAGCATATCGCCCCTATTATGAAAGCCACCGCCGTTTTGGGAGCGATAAATATGTATAACAAGACGAACACGACGCCCACAAAAGCGGCGAGTATCAAGTATTCCCGCTTCAAAAACGCCATGGCGCCCTGGTGGATCATCTCGGCTATCTCTTGCATCCTTTCTGTGCCGGGTGACTGTTTGACGACATCCTTGTATAGCATGAACGCCACTCCCAGCCCCACTATGGCTACCAGCGGCGCTATTGAAACCAGTATCTGCATCCTCATTCCCTCTCTAAGTTAAATAAGTTAAACTTGTAAATACGGTTAACATTTTCCCTGTCCATATCACAGATTGCAAAAGCCGACGCAAACACGCATACATGGCGTCTGCACGCCGCCCGTAAAAAACCTGTCTTCATGTCCCGCCCTCCCCGGCGCCGGCCAGAAACCGATCCTCCACCAGGTCGAGCATTGTATCGAGCGCTTGTGAAAGGGGCTCGCGCTCATCTTCGGTGAACTCCCCAAGAACATACTCCGCCGGGTCCATCCATTCCGGCGGGCGGCCTACGCCTATCCTGATCCGCTCAAACCGGTTGGAGCCAAGCTCGGCGATTATCGATTTCAATCCGTTGTGGCCGCCGTGGCCGCCACCTGTCTTGTACCGCGCTTCACCTTTTTTTATATCTATATCATCGTGGATCACCAGCAACCTGTCGACGTCGAGCTCGTCCATGGCTTCACGGATAACCACACCGCTGAGGTTCATGTATGACGATGGCTTTACAAACGACACTTCATTCCCCAGAAGATTCGTCGACAAAAAGGGGGCCTTGTACCTGTTCCGTCCCATTTTAAGACCATGGTGACGCAACAAAACGTCTATGGCTACAAACCCAGCATTGTGCCTCGTGTCGGCGTACCGGGAACCGGGATTGCCCAGTCCGGCAATGAGTTTCATCTTCGCCAGGCGACACAGTAAAGCTTTATGGATTAACTTTGCGCAGGCTCAGCCGGCTCAGACGTTTCGGCTTCGGCGGCCACATCTTCCCCGGTCTTCTCCACCTCTACCTTCGGCATGGCCACAGCCACAACCACGACTTCAGGATCGTTGAGCGCTTTAAGATTTTCGCCTATGTGCAAATCCTTCACACGCCACGACGTCCCCACACTCATTTGCGTTATGGGAATATTTATAACAGTGGGGATATCCTTCGGCATACACTCGATCAATAGCGAGCGCAGGTTTATGCTGAGCTTCCCGCCCTGCTCCTTGACTCCGACCGCGACCCCCACGAACTCGAGTTGCACGTTCACCTTCAGGGGCTTGTCCATATCCAGTTCCTGCAAGTCCACATGGAGCAGAGTGTCGTAAATAGGATGGACGTCCAGAGTCTTGATAATCACCTGCCGCTCCTTTTTGTCCCCCTCGACCTTGGTGGTCAGGATCCTGTTGACCCCTCCTTTAACCTCCAGGATCTTTTTTATATCCCTGGCCGCCACGGTCACCGGCAGAGTTTCCCCCCTGCCGTATATGATGCCCGGAAGCAGGCCCTCTGCCCTTAGTCTCCTGGACGGACCTTTCCGGCCGACGGGCCGTATCTTGCCATTCAATATCGTTGCGCTCATGATTCCTTGTCCTGATATTCAATCCTGATTAATATTCAAACAGCGAGCTTACAGAAGATTCCGCGTGGATTCGCATTATAGCCTTGCCCAAAAGTCGAGCCACGGAAAGCACGGATATTTTCCCACAGTTCATGGCTTCGCTGTTCAGTTTTATCGTGTTGCAGGTTATCAGCTCCTTCAAGGAGGAGTTGTTGATCCTCTCTATGGCGGGGCCGGACAGCACAGCGTGGGTGCAACACGCCGACACGGAGTTTGCGCCGGCGTTGAGCAGGGCGTTTACCGATTCTGTCAATGTTCCCGCTGTGTCCACCATGTCGTCCACTATCATGACGTCGCGCCCGCTGACTTCTCCGATAATATTCATGGCTTTGGCGACGTTTTTCTCTTCGCGGCGCTTGTCGATGATTCCCAGCCCGACACCAAGAGCCTTCGCAAACGCCCTGGCGCGCTCCACCCCGCCGGAATCGGGGGAAAATATCGTAAGAGACTTGTAGCTCTTGCCTTTGATATACTCCGTAAGTATGGGGGAAGCGTAAAGATGGTCCACCGGCAGGTTGAAAAACCCCTGTATCTGGCCCGCGTGCAGGTCCATGGTCAGCACACGGTCCGCCCCGGACGCCGTGATAAGGTCCGCTACCAGCTTGGCGGTTATCGGTGTGCGGGATTCCACCTTGCGATCCTGCCTGCCATACCCAAAATATGGCATTACCGCTGTGATACGCTTCGCCGAAGCTCGCTTGATGGCGTCGATCATTATCAGCAATTCCATAAGGTGATCGTTGACGTTCGTCGATGTCGACTGGATGATGAACACATCCGACCCGCGCACGTTTTCCTGTATCTTGACGAAAATCTCCCCATCGGAAAAATTCGTAAGCTCCCGTGAGCACATCCTGGTGTCAACCGACTCGCAGATTTCCCTGGCAAGGGGCAGGTTTGACCGGCCGCTTATCAGCGCCAGCTTGTCGTTGTCTGTCTCCATCCGAGCACCTATAATCGTTAATAAACGCCGCTAACTCCTGGCTGGGGCGGGAGGATTCGAACCTCCGAATGCGGGCTCCAAAGGCCCGTGTCTTACCGCTTGACGACGCCCCATCTTACAAAACTGGGTATTGTAACTCCTTAACCGCCTCAAAATCCAGTTCTGTTTGATGATGATCGCAAAAAAATGCAAATCATCGGTTTCGTATGTCTTGCGGATTTGCAGAATGGGCCACGTGACGAGCGTGTTCAAGGATGCTTCCGCCTGCGTCGCCGCCGACCTGAGACCGGTTGTCTTTCTCACTCTATTTCCATAAAAACCATAGGAAAACAAGTATTTAAATCAAAGGCATTGTTCCATCCAGAGCCATTTAATGCTTTGACATTTGTGTTTGGGTGGAATAAACTCCTTTCGTAGTAGGTGTGTTGCAAACTAGGTTTTCTGCCCAAGCGGTGACAGGGGAGTTTGTTGCTAGAACACGCCTTGAATTGCCCAACCGAAATACTGAAAAGGGGGTTTTTATGAGCGACAACGTTCAAAAAATGCTTGATTTGCGCAACCAGATGAAAGATCTGGCTGGCTCCATGAGTGACACCGACGCCAACGAATACATGGATGCCGTATCGGGATTTAACCCACGTATGTTCAAAATTATCAATACTGTCAGCACGGACGCGGGTGTATGTTTCGGCAACTACTACTCGACGGTTTTCAGTGACGGTAACCTTTCCCAGAAGGTAAAGGAGCTGATGTTCATGTCTGGCGGCGTGGGCACCATGTCATCGAAATGTATCGTGCACGTCATCCCAGCCTGCGAAAAAGGCGCGAGCGTGATGGAGGTTTTCGAAGCGGCGACGGTCGGTGTTATCCTCGGCGGTTTCTCTCCCAGGGGCGCCGGTATTCCTTACGCCTTCGACTATGCGTTAAAATGCATCGAAGGGGCCACCGCCTATCACAACGAGCTGAAAGCTTCCGGAGACGCCGCCAAAGCCAAGGTGGCTGGTTTCGAGGCCATGGCTGTTCGCCCGGCGAACATAGACGGCGGTATCGACCGATAGACGATATCAGCGCTAAAACGCTGTAACAGCATAAAGCCGGGCCATGCGCAAAGGTCCGGCTTTTTTTTCGCCTGGCGGGAATCTGGCGTCCGGCCAGTTCGTCTGCTCCTGTGTTGGCTGTCCGCATCCCCTGCCCAAGCCGGAAGGTCAGCTACGCCTATTGTTTGCCCCGCAACTCCTCGTACAGCTTTCTTAACAGCTTGACTGTCTCCCTGTTGAACACCCCCTGCTTGCCCTCCAGCGATTCGATATAGTTGACGCGAAGGTGACGGGTGATGGCGCCTCTCAACCGGCTCCACACCCCCCCGACAACAGCCCTGTGGCTGAACTCCTTGTAACCTGTGGAAATATCTGCAAAATCCTCCACTTTTTCCAAAAGCTCCGGCGCCGCGGGCTCCGAAACGGGCGCTGTTTGCGCATGATTCGCCTCTATGTCGGCTATCCAGAGGCTAAGCGCGTCCTCCCCTTTTTTTCCAAGCAAACGCGCACCTTCCGACGCGGCTTTGCCGAGACGCTCTATCGCTGGCGTGATTTTTACACCAGACAGCGATTCCAGCAAGCGGGAGGCCACATCGGCGCTTGTAAAATTCGCCAGAACGTACTCCCGCCCTTTTCGCCCCATCTCCTCGGCCAGGGCGGGGTCGCCGATTATTTTGTCCACCGCCCGGCTAAACTCTTCTTCATCGTGGTACAGCACCCCTCCCCCGCACGAAAATATGTGCTCCCGCGCCGCCTCACACCGACCGTTGGCTATCACCGGCCTGCCCTGAGCCCACGCTTCCATCATCACGATCGAAAAGCTCTCCTGCACGGAGGGGAGCACAAACGCCGCACAGGCGGCGAACGCGTCCATCTTGTCCTGTTCTTCAAGAAAACCGGGACACGTTATTCTGGCCGACGGGTCGTCTGGTATGTTCACGTCCCCCTTGCCGACGAAGACCAGGCCAGGACCTTTTCCGCGCTCCCTCGAATATTTCCGGAAATAATCGAGAAGCTCGGGCACGTTTTTCTCCCTTTGCAACCTGCCTACATACAGCAGGAACTGGCCATCCACGCCATGTTTGGCCCGGAACCTGGCAGGGTCTCCTTTTGCGTCAGTATCCACAGCCGACCCCGCCACCATCATGGCCGGATTGTGTATCTTAAGCTCCGTTTCGGCCAGGCGCTTTTCCGACACCGTGTTGAACACCATCCCGGCCGACCATTGGGCGCATTGATTGACGACCCTGGTGAAGGCGTGCGGCTCCCGATGGTAGCAAGGGACGATAAAGCTTTTTTCCGGCGCTTGCTGGGAGCCCCAGAAGGTTGTGCCGTAAAGATATGGAACAAACAAAAACCAGTCGTATTCCCCGCTGTTGCACCTGATATATTCCTCCATCCCGGCCGATCGTATGCTTTGCCGCATCCATTCGGTCTCCTCGGTCCAGGTCAACTCCTGGTGGGAGTTGATCCTGTGGCCGATGGCGTGATGCATGGCCACGTCGATGTTGTCTATGGGGAACCTGCGCACGGTAATCTGTCCGCTGTCATCCACTCCGGCGGGCAGGTTGTTGTTCCAGCTCAGCATACTGTCTGTGCAGGTGGTGATGATCTGCGCGTCGTGCCCCGCCTGCTTCAGGCCCAACGCCAGCGACAAGGCGTGGTTTTCCGCTCCGCCCGGCGAGTGCTGGCCGTGACGGGGGCTTACAACGCCGAACCGCATTTTCCCTCCGGATGGCCGTTTCGGGTCGGGGCGGGAAAGGATCGATATCTTGAGCCGGAAATCGTCTTCAGACACAGGGTCGAACAGCAACGATCCGTAAAACATCGTCCTGGGAAAAGTCTCTGTCCCCGGGGCGACCGTTGGAGCGCCCAAAGCCGCACCCCAATTTACCATGGGCCATACGTTTGGGTCATACTCCGGGATGACGATAAAGAACCGGCCAGGAACGGTTCGCGGAAACGGGGCTTTTACATACTCCACGTTTTCGCCGTCAAGCCAGGGATGATCCCTGAACATCTCATGGGCGAATATTTTTAGTTTACCGACGCCTCCGACCTCTCCGCCCGGCTCTCCGGGTTTACCGACGCCTCCGACCCATCCACCCGGCTCCCCGGGTTTACCGACGCCTCCGACCTCTCCGCCCGGCTCTCCGGGTTTACCGACGCCTCCGACCTCTCCGCCCGGCTCTCCGGGTTTACCGACGCCTCCGACCTCTCCGCCCGGCTCTCCGGGTTTACCAACATCTCCGACCCATCCACCCGGCTCTACGAGTTTGCCAGCGGCTTCCACCGCGCCTTTTACCGGCGCGGACGGATAATGAACCATAACAAGCCTGGGCTTGACCGGACGGATTATGGTTTTCACAAGGCGTCTGGTTTCGTAATCGTGGATAATCACGGTGGCGTTGTCGAGCAGGTGGAATGGATAATTCAGGTAGTCTGATTCATACTCCCTGCTGTACACAAGATCGATGGCAAGGGCGCTGGTGGGTATCGATTCGGCCAACCCGGGAAACCTGGCGGCCACGCTAAAATCTATTATGGCCAGCGAGTCCTCCCCGCCATACCGCTCCGGGTGGTCGATATGGCGCACCCCCCATCCGGCTTTGGAAAACGACCTTTCATACAGGCCGGACAAACCCAGGCCATGATCTGGCAGCATCAAGGCCACACTGGGAGCGGCTCCGTATGGATTCATGTCCTGGCTTTCTTTTTCCGTAACGTTTGACACCGGCGATCCACGCCGGGCGCCGATGACTGTTTGTGGAACATTTTCAACTATATCAAACAACCACTGGCAAGCCACCGGTTGCCATGGTTGAACAATTGTTTATAATAGCCCGATGTTCAATAAGCAACAGATTTTACAGCATGGTCTGTCCATGGAGGAGTTCGACCTGATCCTTGAAATCCTGGAACGGGTTCCCAACCTCGTGGAATTGGGCATTTTCTCCGTGATGTGGAGCGAGCACTGCTCCTACAAAAGTTCCCGCAGACACCTGGCTCTTTTCCCCACCAAAGGGCCACAGGTGATCCAGGGACCAGGGGAAAACGCCGGGGTGGTCGATATCGGAGACGGCGACGCGGTGGTGTTCAAGATGGAATCGCACAACCACCCTTCATATATAGAACCGTACCAGGGCGCGGCCACTGGTGTGGGGGGGATCTTGCGGGATATTTTCACCATGGGCGCAAGGCCGGTCGCATCGCTCGATTCGATCCGGTTCGGGTCGCCGGATCATCCAAAAACCAGGTACCTGGTCGATGGTGTTGTGGCTGGCATCGCCGGATACGGCAACTGCATGGGTGTTCCCACCATAGGCGGAGAGATGGTGTTTCACGAGAGCTATAACGGCAACTGCCTGGTGAACGTATTCAACCTTGGCCTGGTGAAAAAAGACTCGATATTCCTGGGAAGCGCAGAAGGGGCCGGCAATCCGGTGATGTATGTCGGCTCCAGCACGGGCAGGGATGGCATCCATGGCGCCACCATGGCCAGCGAAGAGTTCGGACAGGGCAACGAGGAGAGAAGACCGACCGTGCAGGTGGGTGACCCGTTCACGGAAAAACGCCTGCTGGAAGCCTGCCTGGAGCTTTTCAAGACCGATTTCGTAGTCGGCATCCAGGATATGGGCGCGGCGGGAATGACCAGTTCTTCGTTCGAGATGGCCGGAAGAGCTGGCACGGGCGTGGAACTGGATTTGAGCAAGGTCCCCCGGCGCGAGGAGGGTATGACCCCTTACGAGATCATGCTTTCCGAATCGCAGGAGCGGATGTTGCTGGTATGCCGCAAAGGGACAGAAGAAAAGGTACGCCGGATATTCGACAAATGGGAACTCAACGCCGAAGTTGTGGGCCATGTGACAGGCGACGGCAAGGTCGTCATCAGGGACAACGCGCAGGTGGTGGCCGATCTGCCCGCGGCGCAACTGGCAGACAAGGCTCCCATGTTCTCCCGGCCCGCGTGGCCGCCGGACGACCTGCGGGATCGGCAACATCTTGATATGAATGAAATCCCGGTCCCGCCGGACCTGGGCGAGACGCTGGTTGCTATGTTGTCGTCCCCGAACCTGTGCTCCAGGGAGTGGGTTTACAGACAATTCGACCACCAGGTCCGCACCAACACCATTCAACTGCCCGGCTCCGACGCATCGGTGATCCGGGTCAAAGGGACAAGCAAGGCGGTCGCCATGAGCCTGGATTGCAACAGCCGCTATTGCCACCTGGACCCATACACGGGAGGCGCCCAGGCTGTGGCGGAGGCGACGCGAAACGTGGCCTGCAGTGGAGCAAAACCGCTTGCCATTACAGATTGCCTGAACTTTGGCAGTCCGGAGATCGAAGAGGTGATGTGGGAGTTCATACGAGCCATAGAGGGCATGTCCGTGGCGTGCAAGGCCCTGGGAACGCCGGTGGTCTCCGGGAATGTATCTTTCTACAACCAGACCCAGACGGATCCGGTATGGCCCACACCGACGGTGGGCGCGGTTGGGTTGCTTGCTGATCACACGAAGATGGTGGGCCAGTTCTTCCGGAACGAGGGGGACGACATTGTCCTTGTCGGCCAGACTTTGGCGGAGACCGGCGGTTCGGCCTACCTGGCCATCATTCATCAGATGGAAAAAGGGAAACCGCCCGAGCTGAACCTGGGCCATGAAGTGGCCCTGCAAAAGTTGCTTGTGGAGCTCGCCGACAAGCGCCTGGTGTCGTCCATGCACGACATATCCGACGGGGGGCTGGGCGTGTGTCTTGCGGAGTGCTGTTTTGATATCAGACTCCAGGAAAAACCTGGGTTCGACGTGTCCGTCAGGACAGACCTGAGGCCGGATGTGTTTCTTTTTTCGGAAACCCAGTCGAGGGTGGTGATATCGTGCCGGCCGGAGAATACGAGTAGCCTGATGGACAGCGTGTACGCCAGAAACCTACCGGCGCAAGTCATAGGAAAAGTAACCTCCGGAACAGCAAGGCTGTCTATAAACGAAACGACAATTGTCGATTGCGCCATCGCCGACCTGGTCAAACCATGGGCCGAAACTCTTCCGGAAATGATGTCCGCCTGAGATTTCAACGAGTGGCCACTTGCCCTGCAGCCAGACTAGCAGGTCGTTGAAAAACTCTTTTTTGGGCGCCGTTTTAAGATATGAGTCATCTAACCTTTCATAACGCATACACATCCGATGGGAGGCAGGTTATGAGGGGCGAGGATGACAAACAGGATTTCATGTTC
>JAJRZK010000001.1:0-100000 GCA_024275315.1 Nitrospirota bacterium | reverse complement strand
GCCCTTCTGATTAGTGGCGCCACTTGGTATGTGTACAAATCAGAGACTCGCGCGGCGGTCAGTGTCATCGAAGCCAGGAATATCGAGCGCATCAGATTCCAGGCGCAGGTTATAGCCTCGCAGTTCCATGGAGTCATATCCGACCTTGAAGTGATTTCCAACATGCACGAGTTGCGGCAACTTGCCAATAAATCGCAGGACTACTCCAAAGTCGATCTTGAAGCTGACCTCCTGTCCATATTGTTAAGAAAGAAACTATATGACCAGATCAGATTTCTCGACATAACCGGCAAGGAGGTTGTCAGGTTGAATTACAATGACCACAATCCAACCGTTGTTCCTGACGACAAACTGCAAAACAAGGCAGACCGGTACTATTTCAAGGAGACCCTCAAGCTGGACAAAGGCGAGGTTTACATGTCCCCGCTCGACCTGAATGTGGAGAACGGAGAGGTGGAGAAACCTTTCAAGCCGATGATACGCTTCGGCTCTCCGGTGTTTGATGACCGGGGCAGGCTCAGGGGGGTGTTGATTATCAACTACCTCGCCTACAGGCTACTGGAGGGCTTTCAGTCGATAGCGAGTCATTCTCTCGCCGACAGCTCGCTTCTGGACCCCCGGGGTTACTGGCTGTCCTGCTCGAAGGAGGGGAACGAATGGGGGTTTATGTTCAAAGACAAACGGGACAAAACTTTCGGCGGGGTGTTTCCCGGGGCGTGGAAGAAGATATCGTCGAGCGACACCGGACAGTTTTATCTGGACGGCCATCTTTTTTCCTTCTCCACGTTTTATCCGTTTCGGACGGTCCATAACACATATGTGGAAAGGGTCTCCCGTGAGGGGGATAAATCGTTTTCAAAAGTTAGCGCCATGAAATATTATTGGAAAATTGTTTATCATCTGCGGCCTGAGATCGTCCACCAGGCGGTGCGGCGTGGGTCGGGGGTGTTGCTTAACAACATTGCTTTAATTTATATCGCGTTGCTGTCGCTTGCGGGTGTCGGCGTATATTTTATCAGTGTGGCGTGGATGCAGCGATGGGGGGCTGAAAGGGCTCTGTCCATAAGCAGGGAGACTCTTGCCATGGCCCAGGAGATCGCGCATGTGGGAAGCTGGGACTGGAACATGGTGACTGGAAAGATGAAGTGGTCTGACGAAATGTACCGGATTTTCGGGATAAAACCCAACGGGTTCGAGGCCACTTATGAAGCTTTTTTAAGCGCGGCGCACCCGGATGACCGTGGCAGTATCATTGAAAAAACGGACAAGGCTGTGCGCGGGAAGAATTCCTACAACCTCGAGCACAGGATAGTAAAGCCGGATAACAAGTTGCGCGTGGTCTATGAGAGGGCCATGGTGTTAAGGGACGACAGCGGCAGGGCCGTACGAATGATCGGCACGGTGCAGGACATCACTGAAAGCAAGGAAGCTGAAGCGCAACTCCGCCAGTACAGGGACCATCTCGAGGACCAGGTCGCCAAAAGAACATCTGAACTGCAAAAGCTGACGGTCGCCCTGGAGCAAAGCCCCAACACGGTCACCATAACCGATAAAACCGGCCGCATTGAATATGTAAATTCCGCTTTTTGCCAGGTGTTCGGGTATTCCAGAGATGATGTCGTAGGAAAGCGCCCTTCCATACTGGCTTCGGACAACATGTCCCATGAAGAGTACAGGCGCCTGTGGCAGACCATTTTATCCGGCAAAAAATGGCTGGGCGAGTTCCACAACAGGAGAAAGAATGGAAAACGAATCTGGCAACTGGCCGCCATTTCACCTATTACCGACTCCAAAGGTGAAATTACCCATTTCATCGCCACCCAGGAAAGCATAGACGAGATCAAAAACGCCGAGGCGGCTTTGCTTGAGACAGACGCCAAGCTCAGAAAGCACAGGGAAAGCCTTTCGTTTCTAGCTGGATACGGCATCGCGGAGGAAAAGAGACTTGCCGAGTTTACCGAGGTAACCGCCGCCGCAATCGGTGTCGACTTCACCAGCGTCTGGGTGCTGGAAAACGGAGGAGCTACGTTGAAAAGCTATGATTATTACGACAGCTCGAACAAGTCGCACTCAAACGGCGTGGTTTTGCATGAGTCGGATTATCCCAACTTTTTCAAGTCATTAAAATCAGGCGAGCTGATAGACGCCGGCGACGCCTGCTCCGACCCCAGGACGAGCGAATTACGTAAATCGTACCTCAAGCCTCGTTCCATAAGCTCAATGCTGGATGTCCCTTTCACGTTAAAGGGCAAGATAAACGGAATAGTATGCCTGGAGCACAAGGGGGCCCCAAGGCAATGGAGTGATGACGAGAAAAGCTTTGCTCTGACGGTAGGAGAAATGGTGGCGCTCAGTTTCGAGCAAAAGGAGCGGCGCAAAGCGGAGGAGAGCCTTGTAGCGGCCAAGGAGGAGGCTGAACGGGCCAACACGGCGAAATCTGTGTTTCTTTCCAGCATGAGCCACGAGCTTCGGACCCCGCTGAATTCTGTCCTGGGGTTTTCCCAACTGCTGGCGCTGGACAAGGTGCACCCTCTTACAGATTCCCAAAAGGAAATCGTGGGCAGAATACAACGATCCGGAGCTCACCTGCTCGAGCTTATCGATGATGTGCTCGACTTTTCAATGATAGAAGCGGGAAGGTTGCGGGTGTCCATTGAGAATGTTTCGGTCACCAACATTGCAGGTGACGCGATCGCCGCAATAAGCCAGGGAGCGCAAAAGCGCAACATCAGGATTGTTAATCGCGTATGCGACTGCAAGGAATATGTTTTGGCAGACCGTACAAGACTCCGGCAAGCGATGCTTAACTTATTGTCCAACGCGGTCAAGTATAACGAGGATGGTGGTGAAATTATTCTTTCCTGCGGGAAAGCGAAGGAAAACATGTTGCGCATAAGCGTAAAGGACACCGGTCCCGGAATACCTGCAGAGAAAATGAAACTGCTTTTCGAGCCATTCAACCGTCTTGGAGCGGAGGCTTCAAACATCGAGGGAACCGGGATCGGCCTTACCATCACGCAACGTCTCGTGAACGCCATGAATGGAAGCATCCACGTGGAAAGTGAAATTGGAAAAGGCTCTGAATTTTTTATCTACTTTCCAAGAGGCTCCAGGCCCGGGATTAAAAAGTCGCAAAAGAGTCGATATTCTGACGAGGTCCATGACAAGTCCGGGTCCGATCATAAGACAATATTGTACGTAGAGGATAATCTGCCGAACGCGGCGCTGATGGAAAACATACTCAAGCGGCGTAAAGAAATAAATATTATCACGGCGGAGCGGGGAAGGTCGGGCATAGAGATGGCGCGAAAACACAAGCCGGGAATGATTCTTCTGGATATCAACCTTCCGGACATGGATGGTTTTGAAATGATGAAGCAATTGCGGTCCGCCGAAGAAACCAGGAATATTCCCGTGGTGGCGTTAAGCGCCGAAGCGATACCGAGCGATATGAAAAGGGATGATGAGGCGGGGTTCGCTCACTACCTTGCAAAACCCATTAACGTAAGCGAGTTCCTCGGTATTGTCGATGAGATGTTTGGTTGACGCACACCCGCCTGAAAAAAGCGGCATAAAATTATTATGATGGTATCACAGGACGAAATTCTCAACGCGAGAATATGCATAGTTGATGACAACGAATCCAATGTTGCCCTGCTGGAGGAAACGCTGGCCACAGGCGGGTATACCTCCGTTGTAAGCGTCACCGATCCACGAAAAGTGGCAGAGTTATACGAAGCTTACCAACCGGATCTGATACTGCTGGACATCAACATGCCTTACATGGACGGGTACCAGGTCATGGAACAGCTTAAGGAGCTGGACAGAAACGATTACCCCCCGGTGCTCGTGCTTACAGCGCAGCAGGACAGGGAAACGCGTCTTCGTTCGCTACAATCCGGCGCCAAGGATTTTCTATCAAAACCATTCGATCACGCCGAAACCCTGACACGGATTCGGAATATGCTCGAGACGCGTCTGCTTCACAAGAAAGTGAAAAACCAAAACGCAATCCTGGAGCAAAAAGTGGCCGAACGTACCGCCGAACTGCATAACACACAAATGGAAATTATCCGCCGACTGGGGCTGGCGGCGGAATATAAGGACAACGAAACAGGTTTTCACATAATCCGAATGAGCAAAATGTGCCAGGCTATCGGGGTAAGAGCAGGGCTTAAAGGCTTGGACACGAACATATTGCTCAACGCAAGCCCCATGCATGATATAGGCAAAATCGGCATACCGGACAGGATACTGCAAAAGCCGGACAAGCTCGATCCGGAAGAGTGGAAAATAATGAAAACCCACGCGTCTATTGGAGCGCAAATGCTTGGCGGCCATTCATCCGATTTGTTGATCATGGCCCGGGAAATCGCGTTGACACATCACGAAAAATGGGACGGGTCAGGCTATCCGAATGGTTTAAAGGGGGCGGAAATACCGGCATCGGGCAGGATTTGCGCCATCGCAGACGTGTTCGACGCTTTAACATCGGTCCGCCCATACAAAAAAGCCTGGAGCATAGAAGACTCCGTGGCAGAGATAAGGAAAGGTAAAGGAGTTCTCTTCGACCCTACGCTGGTCGATGTGTTCATGGGCGTCCTCGATGAAATTGTTTCCATCAAGAAAAAATTCAAGGAACCTTCCTGATAGGACCGGAGAGAAATATGAGCCGGAAGCGGAAAGAATTTACTCTGAAACCGCAAACCGATTGGGCGGCATATAACCATTCCCCCGGGGTTGCGTCAGGCGGGATGTTCCCGGAGCCGACGCGCCTGCGCTTGCGTCCCTGGGGCACTTTTTCTTTTTGATATGCGAAATAGGAGCCACCACCGGTCTTCGGCGCCATCATCGTCCGATGATATCGTATAATGTTGAACGCAATTTAATTCATGCACAGCAAGTGAGTATGTACAGATGTTAAATGACAGGGATTTTCATAAAAACCAGGAATCTGTAAAATCCGCAGTTTTTATAGGAAACTACCTCCCGAGGCAGTGCGGTATCGCCACGTTTACCACCGACCTGTCCGAATCTTTCGCGTCGATCGCTCCCGATATCTCCAACTGGGTTATCGCCATCAACGATAAACCGGAGGGCTACCAATACTCGTCGAGGGTGCGGTTCGAGATAAACCAGGACCGTCTTCACGATTACGACATCGCGGCGGAGTTCCTTAACATGAATCATGTCGACGTGGTCTGCCTGCAACACGAATATGGCATATTCGGCGGCAGGAACGGAGGCTATATACTTGAATTATTAAGAGATATTCGGATTCCCGTGATTACCACCCTGCACACGATCCTAAAGAATCCTTCCCGGCAGGAGCGGGAGATAATGAGGCAACTGTCCGAATTATCCGACAGACTGGTGGTGATGAGCCATCGTTCGGTCAATTTTCTTCGGGACATCTATGAAACGCCCGAACAAAAAATCAGGCTGATCCCCCACGGAATCCCCAAAATGCCTCTAACGAGCCCCGACATCTACAAAAGCAAGTTCGGCATGGAGAACAAAACCGTGATCCTGTCGTTCGGCCTGCTGTCCCCGTCCAAAGGGCTTGAATACATTATCAAGGCTCTCCCCGCCATAGTAAAAAACCACCCGGATGTGGTGTATATGGTTATAGGAGCCACGCACCCACACCTGAAAATAGCCCAGGGCGAAGGTTACAGGCTGAGCCTGCATCACCTGGCCAAAGAGCTTGGCGTATCCGATCATGTCGTGTTCCACGACCGTTTTGTCAATCTGGAGGATTTGATTGATTTTATCGGATCGGCCGACATATACGTCACTCCATACCTGAACGAAGAGCAGATAGTGTCCGGTACACTCGCCTATACCCTCGGGGTGGGCAAAGCGGTTGTGTCCACACCATATTGGTACGCGCAGGAGATGCTGGCCGACGGCCGCGGCAGGCTGGTTCCTTTCAGGGATTCACACGCTCTGGCGAATGAGATCAATTTCCTTCTGGACAATCCCGAGGAGCGAAACGCCATGTGCAAAAGGGCCTACCAGCACTGCAGGAACATGGTGTGGGAGGAGGTCGCCAAGCAATATCTGCATCTTTTTACGCAGGCGAAACAGACACGGTTAAGAGCCCAGGTCCCTGTCACAAAACTCAAAACTTTAAGCGCCGGGCGGCAGAGACTGCCGGAAATAAGGCTCGATCATCTTCGCGTAATGACAGATGACACAGGAATACTACAGCACGCCAGGTTCACAATCCCCAATCGTGACCATGGTTACTGCGTCGACGACAACTCCCGTGCGCTTATCGTAACGATTATGGCGGACAACCTGTTGCCACAGGAACCGCACGCAAAAAGTCTCTCATCTATCTATTTGAGCTTTCTCGATCATGCTTTTGATGAAAAAACGGGTAAATTCCGTAATTTTATGACCTATGACCGGGAGTGGGTTGCAGACGACAACTGGGAAGACGCGCATGGCAGGGCCGTGTGGAGCCTGGGTGTGACGGTGGCCGGGCAAGACAAGGGACTGGCGGCTTCGGCTCTCTACCTTTTCCACCATTCCCTTATCGCCCTAGAGGACCTTGTCCATCCCCGGGCCATGGCCTTCTCCATAATCGGCATACACGCATACCTCGGCGTATACAGCGGAGACAGCAACGTCCGGCGCATTCGTGGGGTTCTATCCAGAAAGCTCATGGAAAAATTCAGGGAAAACGCAAAAACCGACTGGCCCTGGTTTGAAGATATCCTTTCGTACGGCAACGCCAGGATACCACACGCGCTGATTTTATCGGGCCAGTGGATGCAGGATAATGAAATGTTAACCACCGGACTTAGAGCCCTTAAATGGCTCAAGGAAATCCAGTCCGATAACGAAAGCGGGGCCTTTTCACCTATCGGAAACAGCGAGTGGTACCGTAGGGGGGGCGTAAAATCAAAGTATGACCAGCAACCCATCGAGGCTTCCGCGATGATATACGCCTGTATCGAAGCTTTCAACTGCACGCGTGACCATGAGTGGATCAGGTTCGCGTACAAATGTCTTGACTGGTATCTGGGGGCGAATGATCTTAACGTTTCACTGTATGACCACTCCACGGGCGGATGCCGGGACGGATTGGAGCCTCATGGCGTCAACGAAAACCAGGGAGCGGAATCCACCTTGTGCTGGCTGTTATCGTTGATCGCCCTGTACAACCATCGAGGCGCCGAGGACAGGACAGAGGAGAGCAAACGCGAAAAAGAATCGTCAGAGCAAACCCCTTTGACGAAATCGAAAAAAACGCCCTAACGCGATTTCAGCGATAATAGAAGCTCGGGAACCGACACTGTCGCAATAGCGCATCTCTGGTCTGCCGTGGAATACGGAATGATCATCTCATCGTTGTGTATTATCGCCCCGCACGTATAGACAACGTTGGGGACATACCCCTCCCGTTCCTGCTCGTTTGGCGTCAGTATGGGTTCGTTAATCCTTCCTATGATCCTGGAAGGGTCATCCAGATCAAGCAACTCGACGCCGATGCTGTATTTTCTCATCGGGCCGACCCCATGCGTCAGCACCAGCCATCCTTCAGAGGTTTCCAGGGGAGAACCGCAATTTCCTATCTGAACCAGCTCCCACGGATTCGACGGCTCCTGGAAAACCTTCGCCTCCTGCCAGAAATGCAGGTTCTCGGAAAACATGATGTAATTGTTTTCGCCATCCTGGCGGGAAAGCATCACGTATCGCCCTTTGATTTTTCTCGGGAACAGCGCCATTCCCTTGTTCTGCACCGCTTTCCCGTTTAGCGTTATCATTTTAAATGTCACAAAATCCTTCGTCTTGATAAGCTGGGGTATGATGACGAATCCGTTATACGCGGTATACGTGGCGTAATAGGTGACCTCACCGTCATCATCAACAAAACGGACGAACCTGGCGTCTTCTATCCCTCCGCTTTCATTTTCCGAGACCGGGTGGATCACCCTTTCGGAAATACGGTGGTCCGGCAGGAAACGCATCTGATAATTGGAACGAGCGAGCCACAACGCCATGTCTATAGCTTCGTTTTTATCGTCCGCAGGAAAAGTCGTGTTGGACTTGAGCTCAATGATTTTTCCTTGTAGCTGGTTGAGCGTGAACTCCTCCATGAGCCCGTCGATCATATAGTTCGTAACATTGTTGCACGCCCCCATTTCCATCAGCTTGAGCCTGAACAGATGCCTGTCATATTGCGGGTTAGGCAGAATCTCCGGTGTATCGACATAATCGCTTACCGGGTCGAAAAACACACTGTTGTTCTCGTTTATCAAACCGCTTCTAAACTCGATGGACGATATATGCCCTTCGCCGGTGGCGCGGAAACTCATGATGAACCTGAGACTCCCGGCTGGCAGGTCACTCTGGTTGGGATGGGGGACAATCGAGGGGTTAAAAAGCGCCGTGGCTTCTATTGAATATTCGGACGTAAAATAAGCGCCCAGCAGAAGACGCCTTTCTTTTGAAATATTCTCTCCTTCCGGGACATAGCTTTTTATTTTCTCGTAATTATTTTCAAATGTCTGCGGCAGATACCTGTGCCGGTCGGAAAAACCCCTCATCACAGAATCGAGCAGTAATCGGACTTCGTCTTCCGATATTTTCAACACGCGGTTGACGACATTGGCTACCCGACGGTCCCCTCCAGGAATGTAGGGCCTGGTGATAACGCGTAAATTATTGAGGGTTAGTGTAATGGACCGCCGCTTGACTTTTATGGTCGGTTGGTTGTTCACAATTCTCATAGCCTCGGTTATTTAATACTCATATTATGCCGTATTGTCACACAAGAGCGCTTACAAATATTATCTGAAACCTCGATGCTTTTGCACAATATCAGAATGTCATAGATTGGGCGTTTTTCGCCGTCAGGACAAACCATCATCAGCGAACTTTACTGTCACAAGCAGGCAACATCTGTATAATAGGGACCGGAAATCAGTATTCAGGAAATGTCCATGCGAATAGCTTTGCTGAGCCCCATATCGTGGCGCACTCCACCTCGCCATTACGGGCCGTGGGAAAATGTTGTAAGCCTGCTGGCGGAGCAACTCGTGAAAAAGGGGGAAGACGTGACCCTGTTCGCCACGGGCGACTCTGTGACAGCGGGAAAACTGGTGTCAGTTTGCCCGCGCCCCTATTCAGAGGATCCATCCATAGACCCGAAGGTGTGGGAGTGTATGCATATTTCGGAGGTGTTCGAGCGGGCCGATGAGTTCGACCTCATCCACAATCATTTCGATTTTTTGCCGCTGACCTACTGCGGCCTGATTGAAACACCGGTCTTAACCACCATACACGGGTTTTCGTCCCCCTCCATCCTTCCCGTTTTCAGAAAGTACAATAAACGCTCCCATTATGTAGCCATAAGCGACGCGGACAGAAGCCGGGAGCTAGACTATATCGCCACCGTCCATCATGGAATTGATATTTCAAAATTTCCTTTAAACCGGGACGCCGGTGAATACCTCCTTTTTTTTGGACGCATCCACCATGAAAAAGGTGTGCGCGAAGCCATTGAAGTTTCAAAGCAGACCGGTGTCAAGTTGGTTATCGCAGGTATCATACAGGACGAGGAATATTTCAGAACCCACGTCAAACCGCACATAGACGGCAAAACGGTGGAATACATCGGCTCCGTCGGGCCCGAAAAAAAAGCGGAAGTTCTCGGGGGCGCGATGGCCCTGCTGCACCTGATTAATTTTGACGAGCCGTTCGGCCTGAGCATGATCGAGTCGATGGCCTGCGGTTCTCCTGTCATAGCGTTCGGGCGGGGGTCTGTCCGTGAAGTCGTAAAAGATCAGGAGACCGGATTTGTCGTACAGGACATAAAAAAAGCGGTGCAGGCGGCTGAAAGGATCGTCACCCTCGACAGAAACGCTTGCCGCTCACACGTGGAGAAACATTTTACAGCCGGGAAGATGGCGGAGAAATATCTGGATGTATACCAAAAGATCCTTGAAAGGAGGGAAAATCACCGCCCATGGGGCCACTATGAAATCCTGAGCGAAAAGAACAACCATAAGGTAAAAAGTATAATCGTTCAGCCGGGCAAGCGGTTGAGCCTCCAGAAACACCGGCGCCGGGCGGAGCACTGGGTCGTCGTAAGCGGCGAAGCCGTAGTGACCGTGGATGGCAGGGAAATCCCTTTAAAGGCGGGCGAAGCCGTGGATATACCCATGGGAGCGTCTCACAGGATAATGAATCCCGGCTCCGGGCCGCTGACCTTCGTCGAGGCGCAAACAGGAGATTATTTTGGTGAAGACGATATAATCAGGCTGGAGGATGACTATGGCAGAGTCGAATAGGCCTGTCGTCAAAAGGTACGAGGGCAACCCCATACTCACAAAAGAAGACGTCCCGTACCAGGTGGAAACCACCCATAACGCCGGAGTCGCAAAGCACGAAGGGCGCTACGTGATGCTGTTCCGCTCCCATTTGCGAAACGGCCGATCAATAATAGGCATAGCCGAGAGCGACGACGGTTTCAATTTCAAGGTTGGTCCCGAGCCGTTCATGCGCGGGGAAGGGGAATACGAGGAGTATGGCGTAGAGGACCCTCGCATCTGCGAAATCGACGGGGAATACCTGATAACTTACAGCGCCTATTCACGGCACGGTGTCCGCGTCGGGCTCGCCAAAACGCCTGATTTCAGATCGATCCAAAGAGTGTCGATGATCACACAGGTCGACATGCGAAACGTCGTGATATTCCCCGAGAAGTTCAACGGTTTGTACGCCAGGCTGGACCGTCCCCACTCGGAGATAACCCCCTGGTCGATATGGATATCCTGGTCGCCGGACCTTGTGCACTGGGGCGATTCCACAGTGGTGATGAAACCGGCCCAATACCACTGGGACGAGATGAAGATAGGCCCGGGAGCGACACCTGTAAAAACGGAAAAAGGATGGCTCAACATATACCATGGCGTGTTCAACACGATGGATGGGGCTGTTTACAGGCTCGGTGTCGCCTTGCATGATATTGATGACCCTTCAAAAATCATCGGTGTGTCGGACGATTGGATACTTGCTCCACAGGACGCGTGGGAGCTTACCGGGTATGTCCATAACGTGGTGTTCACCTGTGGAGCCGTCGCCGAGGAGGATGGCTCCGCCAAAATATACTGGGCCGGCGCTGATAGCGTGATGTGCGTGGGAACAGCCAGCGTGGATGAACTTGCGGAGCTTTGCCTGTCCAGGTCAAGGCCTCCGGTATAATGCGACTCCGCGCAAGCTCAGTTGAATACGCGCTCCGCTGGCGCTTCTTGATAGATAGCCGACCGCGTCGCGCCGGCTCACAAGCGATGGATTTTATTTTCGTCAAATCCTCTCAAGAAAGCGCATCTCAAATTAGAGAGCGACAACGGAGATATCGCAACGCAGAGGTAAAACCACCTGACTTTTTGAAGAATGGAGCGGGCGAAGGGGCTCGAACCCTCGACCCTCAGCTTGGGAAGCTGATGCTCTACCAACTGAGCTACGCCCGCCTGGGATTGACCTTTCCGGAAAACAACTTTTATTCCGAATTATATTTTAATATAAGCTTTTCTTTTTCTCTATCGTAAAGACCCATCGCGTTGGCAACCGTCTCTGCGGCCGCGTCATGGTTGATGAAATCCTCGACTATGACTTCTTTTTTCTCCAGAGTCTTGTACTCCTCGAAAAATTTTTTCATCTCGTCACGCTGATACCGGGGAAGCTGTGTGACATTGAATGTCTCCGCGTAGGCAGGGTCGCCGGAGGCCACGGCCAGAACCTTGTCATCGAGTTCCCCCTGGTCGGTCATTCTCATCAGGCCGATTACGCGAGCCTCCACGATAGTACCGGACGGTATGGTTTCCGAGCATAAAACAAAAATGTCCAAAGGGTCTTTGTCATCGCAGTACGTTCTGGGGATGAAACCATAGCTGTGGGGATAGTGGATGGCGCCGTGCAATACCCTGTCCACCTTTAAAAAACCGGTGCTTTTGTCCAGCTCGAGTTTCAGCCTGGAATTGCGTTCAATCTCTATAAAAGCCCGAACAGACGTGGGAGCCCTGTCACCAATCTCGATATCGAACCATGGATGTCTTTTGTTCACTAATACCTCGTTTGATAATATATTTTGCCAGGTTTTTATCATACCAGCTATGTCAAATTGGCCCGCTGTTTATGTTCGTGGAGATAGGCGCGCGTCCTCTGGAATTTCCGGACATACATTTGCAAACAGGACACAGATGTCTTGCTCCTGTCATGGTCTGGTTTTATATCCTGAGTAGAATCAGCATGTTGGTTTTGGCCCGAAACTTGCTTTTAATAAAGTTAAAAAACACGAGCATTTGTTTGACGGTGAAAAAAATGACTGAAATCATAACTTTCCATATTTATCTGATAGCGTCGCTCAGCTTTATTACTCTTGCGCCTGGTTTTCCAACTGGCGGTGTAAAGATGGCGAGACAGCGATCGTAACTTCAGCGCGTAACACATCCGAGATCGTTTGACGGGTTAAGGGCGTATTTGCCAGCAGTACCGGCGATGCGCCCTGACACCCGCCAACCCCTTTTTCCCGCCTGCCTCAAATCCCCCATATCCGGACAAACCATACTGCTGTTATTCACTGGAGATTATGCATGCTACAATACCCGGGTTAATCGGCCTGCGGAGGATATCGAGTGATTGTAGGGGTCCCGAAAGAGACAAAAGCGGATGAGTACAGGGTGGCCCTTGTACCAGCCGGAGTGCGTCAACTTACCCTGGCCGGACATCAAGCGCTGGTCCAGGCTGGAGCTGGCGACGGGTCCGGGATAAGAGACGTGGAATTTGAAGCTGAAGGGGCGACTATTGTCCACAGCGCGGAGGAAGCATGGTCCGCCCAAGTGGTTGTCAAAGTCAAGGAGCCGACCAAAGAGGAGTACAGGTTTCTTCGCAAAGGTCTTGTTCTCTATACTTTCCTGCACCTCGCCGCCGATCCGGAGCTCGCGCAAAAGCTGGTCGAGACCGAGACGGTCGCTATCGGTTATGAAACAGTGCAGGACAAATCGGGCACACTGCCCATGCTTATTCCCATGAGTGAGGTGGCCGGCCGCATGTCTGTCCAGGCTGGCGCTAAGTACCTGGAAAAAGAACTTGGAGGCAGAGGCGTCCTGCTTGGAGGGGTGCCGGGTGTGGAACCTGGAAAGGTTGTGATCCTTGGCGCCGGGGTCGTCGGGCACAACGCCGCAAAAATCTCTGTCGGGCTCGGAGCCAGGACACTTGTGCTCGACGTCAATCTTCCACGCCTGCGTTACCTGGACGATATCCTCGCCGGCAAGGTGGAGACGCTCATTTCCAATCCGCATACCGTTTTTGACGCCGTTCGCGAAGCCGACCTGGTGATCGGAGCGGTTTTAATCGCCGGAGCAAAGGCCCCATGGCTGGTGACCCGCGGCATGTTAAAGGAGATGAAACCCGGATCCGTAATTGTAGACGTTTCGGTGGACCAGGGTGGATGCGTGGAAACCAGCAGGCCCACCAGCCATTCCGAGCCGACATTCGTGGTAGACTCCGTCACACATTATTGTGTTTCGAACATGCCGGGGGCGGTCACACGCACCTCCACCTTCGCCTTGGCCAGCGCAACTTTTCCCGGCCTGTTTGAAATTGTCGAGAAAGGCGTTGATAAAACAATGCGGGGAAATTATTCTATGAGGATGGGGCTGAACTCCGCGGAAGGTTTTATTACTCACCCCGGCGTAGCTCGCTCGCTGGGATTTACCTTAAAATTTCCTGAACGATGGACCTGAAAAAGCTAGGCAGATTTCAAATAATCGAAGAAGTCGGCTCAGGTGGTATGGGTGTGGTTTATAAAGGATTGGATCCGAAAATAAACCGGCCTGTGGCGCTCAAGGTGATCCGCACCCTGCTTTCTTCAAGAAAAACCAACCAACAGCAACAAGCGCTGGAAAGGTTCTATATCGAAGCCCAGGCCGCCGGACAATTGTCGCACCAGAACATTGTCACCATCTACGATGTCGGAGAAGAGTCCACCTCCGAAGGGAAAATCGTCTATATCGCCATGGAATTTCTGGATGGCGACGGCCTGGATCAATACATAGCCACCGATAAGTTTTCATTCAGGGAAAAAATCAGGATAGTAAGACAGATAGCCGAAGGTCTCGACTACGCCCACAAACGCGAGATCGTCCATCGTGACGTAAAACCCGCGAATATCATTATTACCGAAGGTAATGTCCCGAAACTTACGGACTTCGGCCTGGCCAGGTTTCCCGACTCGTCTCTTACGATGTCCGGTACAATCCTGGGCACTCCCAACTACATGGCGCCGGAACAGGTGCAGGGTAAGAAAGTCGACGCGCGTTCCGATTTTTTCGCCTTGTCGGTTATTTTTTACGAAATGCTGACAAATGAAAAACCATTCGCAGGAGAAACCATCACCACGGTCATATACCGGGTGGTAAACGACGACCCCATCCCCCCCACGCGGTTGAACCGGGACCTGCCCGGATCCATCGATCCCATGATCGCCAAGGCTTTGGCGAAGTCGCCGTCGGAAAGATTTCAGAGCGGGACGGAATATATAAAGGCCCTGGACGATCTTCTCGCCAGCTACGACTCCGTGGTGATGAAAAAACCAATGGCGCAAAAATCCCACAAGGGAGAAGATATTGCATCCGGCCATTCCATCGGGGCCGCTTTTCTTTCCGGAAAGAGTTTTATCGGCGCAGCGGCCGGGCTGTTTATCGCCATTGCGGCTGTTTTGTATTTCTTTTTGGGAACAGGACCCGAACAGGACAAAACCAACGTGGCCGATACAGGCGTGCAATCCCGTGACCTTGACATGGTCATGGAGGAGTCTCCAAAAGCGGAGAAATCCGAACCTGCCGAAAATAAAGTCCCGGAGGACAGGAATATTGCAAGCAAGGATGCGCCGCCTGCCGAGCAGGCAAAACCCAAACCAACCATGAAAAAAATAGCCGAGCCGAAACCGGCGAAGACAGTCGAGACTGCTGCTGGCAAAAGTAAGCGGAAGCCAGCGCCGCCAAAACATGCGCCGAAGAAACCCACAACCTCCAAAAAAGTTGTGGTCATAAAACCAAAACCTGTCGAGCCTGTAAAAGTGGTGAGCGCCAAGCCTCCTGCAAGCGTCGAGCTGGGCTATCTGACCGTCAAATCAAAACCACAAAACGCGGAGGTGTTCATCGGCGACAAGTTCCTTGGGTTGACGCCTATTAACAACTTGAAGATCAAACGTGGAAAACACAACCTCAGACTGACCAAAAGCGGATATGTGCCATATGAAAAGACGATCGAGCTTGGTGAGAAAGGTGAATTTACTATCGGCCTGGTGGAGGCGGGCGAGAAAACGGGTGATATGGGGCGGGAGCCTGTCGCCGGGGCGTCCAAAACCGGAACGTTGGAAATCCTTGCTCCTCCGGACAGCATGATAGTTGTTGATGGAAAACAATATTTAGAAGAAAAAGTAACGCTCGACAACCTGTCGCCCGGTTCCCACATGGTCTATATTCAGACAAAAGGCAGAACGCCGATCAACAAACGTGTGTCGATCGTTCCGGGCAAGGTTATACAAATAGATTCCCGCTAGCTATTTTATTTTTATCCACAATCGCCGGAGCGGCCGGAGCCGGGGTCTTTTTCCCCAGCCTGACGCAACAGCTTGATCCGGTGAGTTTTCGCAAGTCCAGAGCCTCTCCGCGCTGTGCGTAGTATGCGAGCAAAGCTATCAGGGCAGTCTCCACCGAATGGCATGGCATGCCATGCTCATCCGACAGGGACACCTGAGCCTTAGAGCCGGCCATCTGCGCGATTCGCCTCGCAAGATGGATGTTCAGCGCCCCGCCACCGCACAATACTATACGCCACGGGTTGGAGGATTTCCCCCTGGTTTTCACGGCTCCGTCAACTATTGACCGGGCTGTAAGCTCTGTAAACGTAGCGACAGTTTTCATGTTTGCGATTTGTCTGCGTTTTAACCCGGCCCAATCCAAAAAAGCCTGGCCAAAAATTTCGCGGCCGGCCGATTTCGGGGCCTTGCGCAGGAAATAGGGATGCGTCAAAAACCTGCGCAGTAAACGCGGGTCGCATGTTCCCCTGGCCGCCATGGCTCCATCACGGTCAAAATCTTTTCCCAGTTGTCGCGCGCAAAGATCGATCAACATACAGCCAGGCCCGGTGTCGTAGGCGCGCAGGTCCCCGAGCCTGGTTGCGCCCGCTGGTATGTAAGTCAGGTTTGCAATGCCACCGATATTGATCACGGTTACATCGAAATGGTCATCCGCGAATAGCGGCAGGTGGACAATCGGGGCCAAAGGAGCTCCCTGCCCTCCCATGGCGACGTCGGCCACCCTGAAATCGCTCCAGGTATCGAGCCCCGAGGCGGTTGAGATTATCGCGGGTTCGCCAATCTGCAAAGTTATCCCCGATTCGGGAGCGTGCGCCACCGTTTGGCCATGGGAACCCAGCAATTGCGGAGCGCCTCCCGTAGCCGCCGTGGATTTGATTATTTTAAGCGCCGCCGTCGCGAACACTTTGCCCACCGCAACGTTCAGGTCGGCAAGCTCATCGGCGCTGGCGCTGGCTTTGTCAAACTGCAACAGCCGCTCCCTCAACCGCCGGCGGTAGGTGACCTTTGACTCTGCGACAAGCCTTATCATGACCCGGCCGGTTTTGCGGCGGATATCGAACATGCCAGCGTCCACACCATCTGCGGACGTGCCTGACATAAGGCCGATTACCCTGGCCAAACCCTGCCCTACCTCGAACCGGTTTTACCGAAGCCCGCCTTGACCCGTTTTATAAGGCTGGCGTCGAAAAGAAGATCATGGACCGTCAACGCCAGGGTTTTGGTCATGGAAATCATGGCCCGTTCGCCTTTGCTGGAAGTGACAGCTTCAAGAAATTTCCTGGAGTGGTTGATGTCATCCCTGCCCCCCACCGCGTATTCAGGATGAATCGTGGGTATAACCTGGCTGAGGTTGCCAATATCCGACGACCCTATCTCCTCGGTTTGGCCAAAACCATCTTCCTCAATTTTCAAAAGCTCCATATTTTTACGGAAAGCCTCTCCCATGGGATAGTTGGGATAAAACGGGTCGTAAGCGCTCCCCTTGCGTTTTATGGAAACCTTGCATCCGGCCGATTTCGCGCAACCTCTGGCGGCGTTCTTTATTTTCTCCGTCAATTCCATAAAATAGTCCCGGTCGAGCGCGCGCACGTAAAAGTTCATAACCACCTTTTCGGGTATGATATTGGGCGCGTCCCCGCCATGTGTGAATATGCCATGCACCCTCGCCCCGTCCCGCATCTGCTGACGCATGACCGCCACCGCGTTATAGAACAACACACCTGCGTCGAGCGCGTTTATTCCCTGCTCCGGGAACGCCGCCGCGTGGGCGGCTTTGCCCGTGAATGTAAATTCGAGCTCGTTTATGGCGTACATCCGGGAGATAACCCGGGTTTTGTTGCTTGGATGAGCCATCAGAGCCGCGTCGACACCTTCAAAGGCCTTTTCGCTGATCATTTTCACTTTTCCGCCGCCCCCCTCTTCGGCGGGAGTTCCAATTACAAGCAACGAGCCGGGATGACCGGGCGCGACCTGTTTTAGCGCAACCGCCGCCCCGGCGGCGCTGGCGGCTATGAGGCTGTGTCCGCAGGCGTGTCCGAGATGCGGCAGGGCGTCATATTCTGCGATGAGCGCCACTTTCGGGTCATTCGAGGCTGTCTTGTGCAAAGCGAGGAAGGCTGTCGCCAATCCGGCGTAAGGTTTTTTTATCTCAAACCCCTCATCCCTTAGCCAGGACGTAAGCTTTTCTGCGGCGAAACGCTCGTTAAAACATGTCTCCGGGTGATTAAAAATCAGCCTGTGAGTGGCGATTATTCTATCTGCGATAGAGTCCACCGCCCCGGTGATTTGTCTTGCGACAGACTGGCTGGCCATAATATCCGGCTCTAAAGGTTTCTCGATATACGAAGGTAGCTAAGCTCTTTTGGTATTTCCCTGTCCTCGCAATAGTTATTTTGCGCGAGAATCTTCAGGTCGTCCAGGGATCTTTTGTCCCCCTCCACCGTCACTGTTTCCATACCCAGATCGGCCAGGATGCCTCCCGCCTCAAGCAGGTCGAGCACGGAGCGGCAATTGAATTTCTTCCCGTCCACCAGGAGAAACGCGTCTGTCCCATGCTCCTGGATTACGAGGCTGACATAGGTCGCCGGTCGGGCGTGAAATCCTTGCGGCTTGGGCAGTGGCAGTTCATACGTGATCGGCTCCACATACATCGAAAGGATGCGCTCCGCCACTTCGTTGCCTTCGTTCAGGTAGCGGTTGCAATAGCGCAGGGCGAACCCGCATATGCAGTCCATCAGCCGCTCGTCATCGACAAGCCCGGAGATCCTGGCTTTGACATCGCTTTGGCGGACCTGGTTCTCGTGCCGTTCATAAAAGTGAACCAGCCATCTGATAAACTCGATCAAATGCATGGGGATGGCGGTCAGCCCACGCAGGGTGATCATCCACTGGTTCTGTTTCTCGGTTTTCCCCCCCCGGATATGTGTGTCGTATTCGCTTTGAATGTTGTGCAGGGCGCTTTCGAACTCGGCCATGAGTGTTTCGTTTATTTTCCCCGGGATGATCTGGGCCAGGTTATCCGCCCTGATCCTTTTGTGGAGGCCGTGCTCTCTAAAACCCTTTCTCGCGCGGCGGTACGCCTGGGCGACAGATATGATCCTCTCGCTCTCATCGGCGGATTCATAGTTGGAGATGGTGTAGGGAAGTTGCGGGGTAACCTTGACCTTCCAGCTTTCTTTCTGGATAGGCGCCAATTTAATCTTTATGCCCTGCGTCCGCGCTTCAGCGACCAGGGTCTTATGGAACCTTCTCAAAAAATCAGAAAAATAGTCCAGAATATCAAACGCATGGCTCTCGAATTCTTTTCTGACATTGTCATGCCCGGCCCCCAGGTAGTCCGAATACCTGTCCAGCGCATGGTACAAATGAAAGATCGCCAGCGAGAAATTCCTCACACAGGCGACGAGCTCGGCGAAATAGAGCCAACGCAGGTTCGACCTGGAGCCATAATCATCCAAAAAGCTTTCAAGCCTGTCCGCCTCCTGGAGGAGTGTGAAATAGTAAAACCTGTTTACCTTGATTTCCGGTTCGCTTATCACAGACAGGATGGACAGAAAACTCTGGCATTCCTTGTCCACAAGCGGGAGAAAATCCTCCTCACTGATGATGGGTGTGAGAGACTGGCCTGAATCGGAATTCACTTAACTCTTAACGCAAAGGAATAATGTAAAACACGGGACACGTTGAGACACTCCGTACCTTTGCAAGGCGGCGATACTATGTCACTATATCCTGTCTCATCCCAAGGTTATGTTAACCAAGGGATAGGATCAAGTCAACATCAGGAAAATGTCGGGTATAGTTCCAGACGGATGGCTATGGGGATGATACACAAAGTTTCAGTTTCTGCAAGTGACCGTTCAATGCTCTCACTGTTGGCGATGGCGCTGGTTTTTCTTGCGTGCTCTATCGGGCAAGCCGGATGCGGCGTCGGAAGTTCTTTCGAATCAGCCGCCGGGCTTGATTTCACCCCCGACCCGGGGCTACGAGTGGACAACGCGTCGAACCCGCATGCGGGCGTGGGCGCCGATGGAAAAATATACCTCGTTTACGAATCGAGAGCGGGCGCAGGACCGGGAACAACCAAGATGGCTTCGTCGGTCGACGGGATCGTGTTTGGCGCGGGTAGCCAGACCGCCGACGCGGCTAACGATCCGCGCAAAGTCCTCATGCCCGATGGGGTCACGTGGAGATTTTATGAGTATAACAGCGCGGCGGGGGAAATGAGGAGCAGGAGCTCGACTGACGGGGTAAGCTTCACGACAGACCAGGGCGTCCGCTATGTTCCCCATGACAGCGATCACGGAACTATCGGGGTATACGACATTTACAGCGGACTGGATAACAATGTCGTCATGCTTTACATCGGGGATATGGGCGGGGTGAATAACGTGCGCATGGCTCTCTCCACCGACAACGGACTGACCTTCACATTCCAGAACGGCGACGTGCTTGGCGACAAGGACGCGGGCGGAGGAGGCAATACCTACGTCGATCCGAGGAGCCTTCTTTTGCCCGACGGGCGGCGGCGACTGTTCACTATGACCCAGGGTCCTGGCGACGCCAAGCCACCGATAAACCCGGCCGGGATAATTAACAGCTTTATTTCGAGCGATCACAGGACATATGAAATCGAAAGCGGCGACCGGTTGAAATGGAGCGATTTTACAGAGTTTTCGGTCCTCTCGCTAAACGACCCTGTGGTGATCCGTCTTCCCGAAGGCGGCTATCGTATGTATGTGGCGGCGATGATAGAAATGCCGGGCGGATACAAATGGGCCATAGTGAGCGCCTCGGCGCAAGAGTAATTGTTTCAGACGTTTATGGCCGCTCAAATAACTCCATAATTGGCTCCCCCGAAGCCGGCATGGCCGTAATCAGATAAAAAAGCTACCAGATAAGACCGGATTTGCGGAGCCACCGATCCTCGTCGAAATTCTCCCGGGACCACTGCTCGAAAGCTATTTCATTGGGGGTCAGTTCCCTGCCATCGATAAGCTCCCTCTTGCTCGTCGTTCCGGTGCCAGAGCCATCCGCCTCAAGCAGTTTGTTTTCCGGCGCAGGAAGCTTGCTCTCTTTTTCCAGCTCTTCTTTGGTGAAGGTAGCCCCGGAAATCTCCAAAAGATCGTTGACCTTGAGGGCGAGACCAAGAAGCGTTGTCGATTCGATTATCTTGCGCTCTTTCAAATCCGCAAGAAGACCCATCACATCTTTATTGTTGGTCAATACTTCGATAATAATCTGGGACAACTCTTTTAACTCTTTTTCATGCTTTTTATTGTCCATGGTCCACTCCTCCATGCGTGGTTCCACTACTTACTCTATTTATCGGATCGTCGAGCAAGAAACATGATCCTTTTACATTCTGATAAACAAATGAAGCAAAACATATGCCATAAGCCCCACAAACCTGTCGCATTATTAACATGCTGTTTTTACACCGTTTATACAAAGCCTCCCAAAATATAGCCGATTCGTTCGGCATGGTTTGAATTGTAATCGGTCATTTATGTTACCAGATCGACCAAATTTGTCACATTTTGCGCAAGAGATTGGCTTAGGATTCATGGCCGATTTGACATAAAATAATGTAGAAATGGTTGAATTATGAAACTTGTAATAGTTATTGCAATTCTCCTCATAACGCTGATTTGCGCTGGAGGGGCTTTTGTTATCTATTTCCAATATCCCGGGATAATACCGGGACTGGCGGAGCAAAACCCGGGCAATCCCAAAAAGGCGGATCAGCTATCGGAAACAGCGTCTCACGATAATAGCCAGACGGATCTCAAGGCGGATGTGGAAGGGATAAAGTCCAATAAAAAAGGGGATCGTGTCGAAATTTCAAAAACAAAACCCGGGCAAAAAAGCCTGGACAAGGTTGATTTTTCCGACGCTAAACAAAGAATGAAAGCACAGGAGCGGGTTCTTGACGATATGAGGCAAGAGGGCAAGGAAACCGTGGATTTCATTGAAAAAAATAGTGTTGAATACAGAGCAAAAGAGGAACGGGCAAAAGCCGTAACCCGTTGGCTTGAGAAAACTGAAAATGTGTCCAAATGAACAGGCTGACGGCTGTTCCGGTTCCCATTTAATTTCCCTATCAAACTCTCATCGGTTATAATCACACCCTGCCCTGCTACCTGAAACCGCCATACATCAGGCTCAGGCGTCAGGGGGCTTTATTTGGTGTGATTTTATCAGCCGTAATCTTCAGGGAGCCTTTTAAATTGGTTTCGCAACGAAAACAAATGAAGTGGTTTTTCACGAGGAGGCGGAAGGAAATTTCCGCAAGTGTATGGAAACATACGTTGAGGACTGTTTTTTTCCGCCAGCGAATGGAAGCTCCCTTTAGTCAACAGCAGGCATGAACAAACTGTCACCATCGGCACAACCCTACGACCGCCCCGGGTTGCAACGTGTTCCTCCCAGCAATGTAGAGATGGAACAGGCCATCCTGGGCGCAATTATTCTGGACAACGAGGCGACGCCCAAAGCCATAGAAATTCTTCCAGATCCATCTGATTTCTACAAGCCGGGGCACCGGAAGATTTACGAGGCGATTCTGGACCTTTTCAACCGGAACGAGCCGGTGGATTTGATGACCCTGTCAGAATCCCTGAGAACCAGGGGCAGGCTCGAGGAAGTGGGGGGTGTGGACTATCTGGCGGAGTTGATAGAGATGGTGCCGACATCGGCCAACGTTAAAATCCATTGCAAAGTTGTCCGTGAAAAAGCTGTGTTGCGCAAGCTCATCACCGTCGCCGGCGAAGCGGTAACACTAGCCTACGAGCAACGGGACGACGTGGACACTCTGGTCGACCAGATCGAGAGCATGGTGCTCGACATATCCCAGCAACGCGCCCGGGGGACGTTTGTGGAGATAAAAAATCTTATCAATCCCACCATGAAGATAATCGAGAACCTGTACGACCGAAAACAGCTTATCACCGGTGTCGCCACAGGGTACAAGGACCTGGATGAAAAAACCGCCGGGTTGCAGAAATCCGACCTGATAATCATAGCAGGACGCCCCTCCATGGGCAAGACGGCCCTGGCGCTCAATATTGTCCAGAACTATACGAAAATCGAAGAAGAAGGTGTCGTTTGCATGTTTTCCCTGGAGATGTCTTCAAGCCAGCTTGTCCAGAGGCTTCTCTGCTCGGAGGCGAAAGTCTCTTCGCAGAAACTGAGAACCGGATTTTTGGCCCAGACAGACTGGCCAAAGCTGTCCATTGCGGCGGGAAACCTTTATAAACGATCCATCTTCATAGACGACACCCCCGGCCAAACAGTGCTGGACATGCGGGGCAAGGCGAGGCGGTTGCAAGCTGAAAAAGGAAGGCTGGACCTGATCATCATAGACTATTTACAGCTTATGGATTCCCGTGGCAAAGCCGAATCCAGGGTGCAGGAAGTTTCGGCTATCACAAGGTCGCTCAAACAGCTGGCAAAAGAGATCGACGTGCCGGTTATAGCCATATCCCAGCTGTCACGCAAGGTCGAGGACAGAACCGGCAACAGGCCCCAACTGGCCGACCTGCGTGAATCAGGATCGATAGAGCAGGACGCGGATGTGGTGTTGTTCGTATACAGGGAGGAGTTTTATCATCCCGATAAACCCGACGCTGAAAACAAGGCGGAAATAATCATCGGCAAGCAACGTAATGGCCCACTGGGCACCTTGACCCTGACGTTCCTCAAGGATTTTACCAGGTTCGAGGATTTTGCGAGGCAGGAGGGATACTCCGACTCCGAATATTAGCGCATGGCGTAAAAAACGCTGATTGTTTCGATGGTTCGTGGTCCCGGGAGTTTTTGTTGGGCTGTGCGTTCCGGCCTTGGGACATGGTGACCGGACATTTTATTTACCTCATGCGCATGCGGACATTTTGAAAAGGTGAAAATAAAACATCTCTCCTACGCGGAGATAGACCTGGACAGGCTTCATAAAAACGTAGACCTGATAAGCTCCACTGCAGGCGTGCCGCTCATGCCTGTGGTAAAAGCCAACGCGTACGGACACGGAGCGACGCGAATAGCGAAGGAGTTAACCGGAAGAAGCGACGTGGCCGCGCTTTGCGTCGGAACCGTGGATGAGGCCTTAGAGCTTCGAAAAAATGGTGTAAAGGGCAGGATAATCGTCCTTGACGGAGTGCTGAAGGAACAAGCCGGTGACGTTGTAAAGCTTGGCCTTGAAGTTGTAATCAGCTCCGCCACCACCGCCCGCGTCCTTTCTCGAGCGGCCGTTAAATCACCCGTTCCGGTGCATCTGAAGATAAATACCGGAATGGGTCGGCTTGGGGTTTGTCCCGGCGACGCGCTGGATACATATCGCAAGCTTGCCGGTATGAAAAAAATTCGCATATCAGGTGTCATGACCCACCTTGCCGATTCGGACAGGATACGGGGTCAGGCTAGAAGCCAGATAAACAGTTTTAACAGTATTCTAGACGTAATCGCTTCGGCGGGTTTTTCTCTCCCTCCAAAACACGCCGCGAACACCGCGGCGGTGTTTCTCCATCCTGACTCCCGTTACGACCTGGTTCGGCCCGGTATCGGGATATATGGAGTTCAGGAATTTGCAGGGCCCGACGCGGGTCTTGCGCCGATACTAAGCTGGCGGGCAAGAGTGACGCATGTGCGGCAATTGAAAAAAGGAGAGCCCGTGTCATACGGCATGACCTGGGTGAGCCCTGGCAAGCGGAAAGTGGCGGTTGTCAGCGTCGGATACGCGGATGGATATTCCAGGAGCCTTTCAAACAGGGCGCGTGCTATCATAGGCGGAAAAAAGATGGGCCAGATAGGCGTGATCTGCATGGACAACTCTATTTTCAACGTAACAAATGTCGACACAAAACCAGGAGACGTCGTCACCCTGATAGGAAAAGAGGGCCAAGCGGTCATTAAAATGACAGATATCGCAAGACAGCTTGGAACCATAAGCTATGAGGTCATGTGCATGATTGGACAACGATGCCGCAGGGTTTATATACGCTCCGGTAAAGTGGACACCAGACTGGCCGGGGATTTGTGATGAGACACACTTTTTTCTCGTGTCATATTAACCAGGCCCGGGGCTCGGCGGGGGTGTCATGTTTATAGTATCCCGGCTGGGGTCGTGGGTCATACAGGTTTCCAGCAGTTGCGGCAAGGCCGCTTTATTTTCATGGGACATCGTAAGGTGGCTGTTGCGCCCACCTTTTCGGATAAGGGCGATTTTCGAGCAGATGCTCGAGATCGGCTATTACTCCATACCGGTGGTCGCCATCACCGCCCTTTCGACCGGGGGCGTGCTGGCGTTGCAAAGCTATGTCGGGTTCAAACGGTTCGGCGCGGAAAGCATGGTGGGCACCGTCGTCGCCCTGTCCATGACCCGCGAACTCGGCCCGGTGCTAACAGGAATCATCGTCGCGGGCAGGGCCGGGTCCGCCATGGCGGCGGAGCTCGGAACAATGAAAGTGACAGAGCAGATAGACGCTCTGTACACCCTGTCGGCCAACCCCGTGAAATACCTGATCGTGCCCCGGTTTATAGCGGCCACGTCGATGCTTCCACTGCTTGCTATCGTGGCTGATTGTGTTGGCATACTGGGCGGGGCGGGCATAGGTGTAGGCACACTTGGGGCCAACCCGATAGTGTATATGAAGAAGACTTTCGAGTTTCTCGTGCTCAACGATATATACTCGGGGCTGTTCAAGTCCATGGTGTTTGGCTCCATAATAGCGGTTGTCTGCTGTTACCAGGGGTTCTATACGGAAGGAGGGGCCGAGGGGGTGGGCAAAGCCACCACTCGCTCGGTGGTCATATCGTCGATACTGATTCTTATCGTCGACTATATCCTTACTGCGCTGCTGTTCGGCGATTCGTCTATACGGGGTTGAAAAGGTGGCAGAAGACATAATCATAGATGTTGTCGATGTTCATAAGGCGTTCGGTGAGAAAAAGGTGCTGAACGGGGCCAACCTATCGATCAGGAGAGGCGAGTCGATGGTGATAATAGGAGGCTCGGGCACCGGTAAATCCGTGATGATAAAGCATATGATAGGACTTTTGACGCCGGACAGGGGTAGTGTCTACGTCGATGGCGAAGAAGTGGGGGTCATGAGTGAAAAAGACCTCAACGACCTCCGCCGGAAGTTCGGCATGCTGTTCCAGGGAGCGGCGTTGTTCGACTCGCTCACCATAGGCGAAAATGTCGGGTTCGCGCTGAAGGAACACACCGACCTTCCGAGGCGGGACAGGGAAAAGCTAGTCACTGAAAAGCTGAACATGGTTGGGTTGTATGATGTGGAGCATTTAAAGCCGGACGAGCTGTCCGGCGGCATGAAAAAAAGAGCCGGTCTGGCGAGAGCCATCGCCATGGATCCGGAGATAATACTTTACGACGAGCCGACGACCGGGCTGGACCCGATCATGTGCGACCAGATAAACGAGCTTATCGCATCGCTCCAGGAAAAAATCAACGCTACGGCTGTCACCATCACCCATGACATGGTATCGGCGAACAGAATCTCCGACAGAATGGCAATGTTGTTGAATGGCCAGTTCGTGGCTGTAGGTACGCCGGAGGAGGTTTTTGCTTCAACCATTCCTGAAGTCTCCAAATTCTGTTACATTGGTAAGGTTATTCGTGAAACCGAAGCGATTCATAAGAGAGATTAGCTGAACCAGCCGAAACATGAAAGTTTTTACGCCTGAAGTAAAAGTGGGTTTGTTCACGATCCTGGCCGGGGTCGCGCTCATGTATCTGTCGTTCAAAACCGCGGGAGTCTCGATGTTCGGGACTGAACAATTCATGACATTCAGCATGCGGTTCGACACTGTCGCCGGGGTGGATGTCAAATCCAAGGTAAAACTTTCCGGGGTGGAAATCGGGTACATAGAAGACATAATCCTTGAAAACACCTACGCCACTGTAAAAGCCCGGCTGACACGCCAGGCGGACATTCGCAAGGACGCTATCGCCACTATCAGGACCGCCGGGCTACTTGGGGAAAAATACATTGAGATAGTCCAGGGATCGCCAGACCAGCCGCTGATAAAGGACAACGGCTTTTTGGAAAATACTCAAGAGCCGTCTGACATAAGCGATATGCTTAACAAGCTTGGCGAAGCGCTGGAGGATGTAAAAGCGATCACCGGAACCATGCGATCCGTGTTCGGGACCATGGAGGGTAAAACGGCCATGAAAAACATCCTGGACAACCTCGACAAAGCGTCCGCCAACGTCAAGGCCGTGCTACAGGAGAACAGGGCGGCGCTCAAGACCACGCTGGACAATTTTTCCAGCATATCCGGGGAATTCGCCAAAAACGCGCCCGCCATGTCTGAAAACCTGGACAAGGTGGCTGCGGGGTTGCGGGAGATAATCGAGCAAAACAAGGAAAACCTGGCCGCTGGCATGGCCAACATCCGGGAGCTTTCGGAAGAGTTTAAGAACATTCTGAAGGAAAACCGGGCAAACCTCCGGAACACCATGGCCAACATAAGCTCGGCCTCGGACAAAGTTGACGAGGTTTTAGCTTCGGCCAAAAGAATGAGCGAGTCCATGGAAAAGATCACCAGCGGCATCAAGGAGGGCAAAGGCACCATCGGAAAGCTCATTACTGAAGAGGAGACTTATAACGAGCTCAACAGCGCCCTTAAGGACGCGGGCAAATTTTTCGACAAATATGAGGACTTGCGTCTTTCTCTCGGGTTTCGCGCCGAACGACAGTTCAGCCAGGACGACACCAAGTCTTTTGTTTCGCTCAGGATCGAGCCTCGGGAGGATAAATATTACCTGCTGGAAATATCCGAGGATGTACGCAGGTATAAAGATCTGTCTTCCACTCGCAACACCCTGAACTCGCTCCTTTACACCGCCCTTCTGGCAAAACGGTTTTCTGATATTACGTTGAAAGCCGGGCTGTACGAATCATCCGCGGGCGCGGGGATCGATTATCATATGATGGGAGAAAGGTTGATCGCGTCCGCAGAATTTTTCAATCTCGGCGGATACGACGATGACTCGCCCAATCCGCAGATCAAGGCCCAGATCATGTGGTACGCGCACAAATATATATTTTTCTACCTGGGCGGGGACGAGCTGTTAAACGATTATTACCGCACATTTTTTCTCGGAGGCGGCATCATGTTCGACGAAAGCGATTTGAAATCGGTTGTCGGGCTTGTGTATTAACCCGTCAAAAGTATAGCCCGGATCGGAACAAACCCCGACTCTGGCCGCCATGGCGGTTCGCTAAAGATATTTCCGGGCGACAGCTTTGTTTTGCAATGCGACCACCTGCCAGAATTGCATTTTGTTGAGTTGAGCCGATTGTGGCAGTATACTATATTGAGTGGTTTATGATGGTTGAACAGCGTACCCGGGAGACCAGTGGAGCTTTATGAAAAAACATAAAGACATCGCAGGGAAAAAATCGGAAAATATCGACCTGGAAGAGCTACTCCGGGAAAAAGAGAAGCTCGAATCCCTCATCAAACGCAAATTCACGCGCAAGATCACTCTCCTGTTCACCGATATCAGCGGCTCCACCCGAATGAGCGAGCTCCTGGGTGACTTTCAGATGAGGACTATTCTGAAAGATCATAACGATATTCTCTTTCCGTGCATACGGGCTAACAAAGGTATCCTGGTCAAGACCATGGGCGATGGCACCATGTCCTATTTTGATGACGCACGGGCCGCTGTTAAAGCCGCGATAGATATCCAGCGGGGAATAAACAACTATAACACCGAGAAGGACTGTGATCCTCCATTGATGATCCGATGCGGGTTGAACACGGGGCTGGGCATCGTGGAAAAAAATGATGTGTACGGTGATGTTGTAAATGTGGCTCAAAGGTTTGAATCGATGGCGGAGCCGAAGCAAATTCTGATATCGCAGGACACATACCAGCTCGTCAAGGATGATCCGGATATCACCGTGGTTTTTCTGAAGGAAGCCAACCTTCGTGGAAAACTTGGCCCGCAAAAAACGTACAGGGTATTATGGTTGCCCGCGGATGTAAAGAACTACCAGGAAAGATCGCATTTCTCCGATGAATTCGGTAAATATGTGGACGGCGCCGTCACCGGCGATCTTCCCGCCCAAGGCGGATTGGAGGATCACAGCGAGGAGAGCCGAAAAACCAAGGCCGGGTTTAAAGACGCGCGGATTGTAGTGGAGCGCAAAGGCAAGGATCCCGAGTATTTTCCTATACCCAAAAGTAGAAGCATCATCGTGATAGGTCGCTCTAAAAAAACCAACATCATGTTGCCCGAAGTGTACGTATCCCGCAAACACGCCCAGATCGTCAGGGAGGGAGGCAAATATTATCTGGAGGATCTTAAAAGCAATATCGGCACACAGATTCGGGGTGAAAAAATAGTCCGGGAACAGATAAAGGACGGGGACGAGTTCGTGATCGGATCTGTCAAACTTGTGCTCCAGTTGGCTGGTGAAGATGGTTTCAAGGAAATCGGCAAAGGGCATGACGCAGAAGCCACCATGTTCATGCAAGCGGATCTGGCTCCCCGGTTCTTGGTGGAAAAAGGGGGGGTGGTTGTTTCCGAACATGCGATAGGCGAAAAACCTATGACCCTGGGCCGTATGAGCACCTGCAATGTGAAGCTGGACAGCCCCATGGTTTCCCGTCAACACGCCAGAATCTATCTTTTGGAAGAGGATGTCTTTATCGAGGACCTGAACAGCAATAACGGTACGATGGTAAACGGCAAACGTGTCAGCAAAGCGAAAATCGGCCCGGATGACAACATACAGATCGGCCCGTTCACTATTAAAATCATAAATCTGAATCAGAGCGAATCCGGCGGCAAGGACGATGTTTTCAGCCTTACGAAAAAGGTTTTTTCCTTCCTGCATAAAAAGTGAGTGATTGACCGGCGCACCGGAAAAAGCGTGACGGCCTCCGGTAAACACCCCGGGCGTGTATGTGCCTTTAATTGCATGGAGGTGTCATGATCCGGCCGGCAATGGCGATTGGCGGCGAATAATCGGTCGTGAAACCCGGCGCAACTCAATCTACAGTTTTCTTTTCCATTCCGCCAGCTTGTTCAGGGCGTCTATCGGTGTCAGCCTGTCTATATCCATGGATCGCAGTTCTTCATCAAATACGCTTGCGCGGGGTATGAAAAGGTCCGGTTGCCTTTCCTCCCTGCCCCTGCCATCTTTGGCCCGAAGCTTCGGATGGCCTGACGAGTCCAGCTCGTCAGCCTCAAGCTGGGTCAAAATTTCCCCGGCCCTGGTTATGACCTCCCCCGGCAAGCCAGCGAGGCGGGCCACTTGAATGCCATAACTTTTGTCCGCTCCGCCATCGATGATCTTGCGCAGGAAAATTATCTCGTCATTCCATTCCCTTACGGCCATGCTCAGGTTGCAAACCCCGCTCAAGCTGTCGGCAAGCTCCGTCAACTCGTGGTAATGTGTTGCGAACAGCGTCCTGGCGCCCAGATTGTGCAAATGCTCCGCCACCGCCCAGGCGATTGATATTCCGTCAAACGTGGATGTGCCGCGCCCGATTTCATCGAGTATAACCAGGCTTCTGGAGGTGGCGTTGTTCAGTATGAGGGCGGTTTCGTTCATTTCCACCATGAAAGTGGACTGGCCCTTCTGCAGGTGATCCTGGGCGCCAACCCTTGTGAAAATCCGGTCGCAAACACCTATCTGGGCCGAAAGCGCAGGCACGAAAGAGCCAACCTGCGCCATCAGGCAAATGATGGCGGTTTGCCGTATAAAAGTCGATTTACCCGCCATGTTCGGGCCGGTAACCACCGAAAGCATCCTCTCCCCGCGGTTCAGCGACGCGTCGTTGGGAACAAATCGCTCAGCAAGCCCGGCGCACTCCAACACTGGGTGACGACCTTCTTTTATCTCTATGGCGTCACCATCACTGATTTCCGGCTCAACATAATTCCGATCCCGGGCAAGCTGGGCCAATGATGACAGAACGTCTATTTTCCCGACCGTCGACGCCATGGCCTGGACTCTGGAGACTTCGGACGCGGCCCGGGCTCGAACCTTTTCGAAAATATCCAGCTCCATCTCCATTGCGCGCTCTTGCGCGCCCAGGATTTTCTCCTCCAGCTCCTTTAGCCGCGGCGATACGAACCGCTCGGAATTCACCAGCGATTGCTTGCGCATCCAGTCTTCCGGGACCTGTTGGGCCTGCCGGCGCGACACTTCCATAAAATAGCCATACACCTTGTTATATTTCACGCGGAGCCCGGTAATGCCGGTGCGCGAGCGCTCATGCTCTTCCAATTCGATTAACAGCTTGCGGGAATCAGATTGTATCGACCTTAAATCGTCCAGCCGCTTCGAAAACCCTTTCCGGATCGCGCCACCGTCACGCGCGTGTATGGGTGGTTCGTCTGATATCGATTCTTCAAGCAAGGAGCCGAGATCGGACAGGTTGTCCCATGATTCCAGCCACGCCATGGCCAATGCGCCGTTAATGGTTTGCACCAGAGTCTTTATGTCAGGTAGTGGTTTGATGGATTTGCCCAGCGCCAGCAAATCCCTGGGAGAACAGCTTTTCAGCGTCACCCTCCCGGTAATCCGCTCCAGGTCGCCCACTCCTTTCAAGATATCCCTCAGCGAATCAAGCAGTGCCGTGTCGCCTTTGAAACTTCGTACAACCGCAAGCCGATCCCCTATTTTTCCCGGATCAATCAAGGGCCTGAGGATCCATTCCGCAAGCGTCCTCGCCCCCATCGATGTCCTGGTTACATCCATGCAATCGAGCAACGACCCCTCGCGGGAGTTGTTGACAAGGTTGTGTGTAAGCTCCAGATTTCTCCGGGTGGCCGGATCGATGGGCATGGTGTCGGTATGGTTGTGGATTGTCAGCCTGTTGATCTGTTCCAGCGAGCTTTTCTGGGTGTCCTTAAGGTAGCTTACGGCTACACCTGCCGCTATGACGGCAAGGTCCATCCCCTCCACGCCGAACCCGTCCAGGCTGGCCACGTTGAATTGTTCCAGAACGGCCCCCCTGGCGTTTTCATAATCGAAAAGCCACCCGTCTACCCTGTCGACACAGGCCCCATAGGATTCCCCCAGCGACCTGGCGAGAGGAGGATGGATATCTTCCAGGTTATCCGGCGCGAGAACCTGTTTTGGAGAGGTCCTGTCCAGCTCATGCTCCAGTTCCCTGAGCGATCGGTCTCCAATAAACTCGCTCACGCGAAAAAGCCCCGTCGAAAGGTCCACCACGGCCAAGCCGAACCCCCGCTTCGATGGAGCTACGGCGGCCAGGAAATTGTGGGAATTGTCCTCCAGCAACACAGGTTCCATAACGGCGCCGGGCGTTACTATTCTAACCACCTCCCGCCGAACCACGCCTTTGGCCCGTTTTGGATCTTCCACCTGTTCACAAATGGCCACTTTGTGGCCGCTTTGAATCATCTTCGGCAGATAACTTGCCAAAGCGTGATACGGAACACCGCACATTGGGACAGGATTGTCTGAGCGCTTGTCCCGCGAGGTAAGCGCGATGTTCATCACCTTAGAAGCGATGAGCGCGTCCTCGCCGAACATCTCATAAAAATCGCCCATACGGTAAAACAGTATGGAATCGGGATAATCTTTCTTGATCTCCCGATACTGCTTCATCATCGGAGTGGGAGCTGACATCTCCATATCAGGCGCCGTTATTAACGGAACTTGTCCGACAAAGCAAGATACGTCTCCTTAAGGTGCTGGGGGATCACCTTTGTCTGGCCGATTACCGGCATGAAATTGAAATCCCCGCTCCAGCGCGGGACAACATGGATGTGCAGATGCTCATCTATCCCCGCCCCGGCCACGCTCCCCTGGTTAACACCTATGTTGAACCCGGCCGGGTCGAATGCCTCCTTAAGCGCTATAATCGCTTTTTTTGTAAAATCGGACGACTCGGTCAGCTCATCGGGTGTAAGAGCGGAATAGTCTGATATATGCCGAAAAGGGACGACCATCAAATGGCCGTTATTATAGGGGAACAGGTTCAGGATGATATAGCAGGTCTTGCCCCGATGGAGAATATAACGCTTTTGGTCGTCGTTTTCATCGGGCATGGCGCACAACACACACCCTTCGGGTTTGGCGCCGAGAATGTAATCTATTCGCCAAGGCGCCCAAATCGGTTTTTCGGTCATGGTTGTCTCACTGGAGTTTCGACATTATCTTTTTTTCGAGCGCGCGCATGGCCATGGCTTCTTTCGCCCCAAGCTCGTGATCGTAACCTGCGAGATGAAGTATTCCGTGGACCAGAAGCGAGTCGAGCTCGCTTTCCAGGGATATGGCGGACTCACTCGCCTGGCGGCGCGCAGTTTCGATCGATATCACCACATCCCCAAGCATATCGGGGACAACATCGCCAAACTCGCCTTCGGCCTGTGAAAAAGAGAGCACATCCGTTGGCTTGTCTTTTCCACGATAGTCCCTGTTAAGGCGCCTTATCTCCTCGTCGTCTGTCAACAACACGCTCACCTCGGCCTCCCCCGCGCCAATGGCCAGGAGTATCAGTCCTATCCTTGAGCGCAGGTCAGAGACTTTCGGCGTCCCTTGTTGTCTGTGTCTTTTTAGTATCTGTATCTGCACTTACCGTAGCCGGGTCTTTTCCCGGGCTGGGATACTGGACCCTGTGATGGTGAATACCGCTTAGCGTGTGGATAAAACTGTCCGATATCAGCGCGAGATCGTGCAGTGTCAAATGGCTGTTGTCGAGTTGGCCCTGCATGAACTTGTCGTTGATAACTTCCGTCACCAGCTCTTTGAGACGTTGAGGCGTAGGATCCAGGCAGGCCCGGGCGGAAGCTTCTATGCTGTCCGCCAGCGCCACACACGCCGACTCCATCGAGCTGGGTATGGGACCGGGATATCGAAAATCGTTCTCTTTGACTTCCCCCTTTTTTCTGTTCTCCAGCTCTTTGGCCTTGTGATAAAACGCCTTGACCAGCTGTGTGCCGTGATGCTCGGGAATCATGGATTTTATCTGGGGCAGCAGTTTATTCTGCCTGGCGAGCTCCAGCCCGTCTTTTATGTGGTTTATAACTATCAATGTGCTCATGTTGGGAGAAAGTTTGTCGTGCGGGTTGTGGTTCGGCTGTTGGTTTTCAGAAAAGTACTCCGCTTTTTTCATTTTGCCTATGTCGTGAAACAGCGAACCGGCCCTGGCCAGAAGAGCGTTGGCGTTAATGGCTTTACAGGCTTCCTCGGCGAGATTCCCGACCATGATGGAGTGGTGGTACGTCCCGGGAGCCTCCAGGATCATTCGACGCAACAACGGGTGGTTTAAGTTGGTAAGCTCCAACAGCTTGATATCGGACACAACAGGAAACAGGCTCTCTATCAGCGGCAGGGATCCGGAGACCAGCAGAGCCGAAATCGCCCCCCCGCAAAACACGAATATCATGTAATAAACGAGCGTTTCCGCCGGTGATTTGGCGTCTATCATCTCAAACGCCAGCACAACCAGGACATTTACGAAGGCCACCTGCAACCCCACCTTCAACACCGCAGAGCGCTTGTTATAACCACGCACATGATATGCGCACACCATTCCTCCGGTTATCGTGATCAGCGCCAGGATCGGATAGTCCTGAAGCATAAGCCCGGTCATCACGGAGGCTATGACCGTAAACAGCACAGTAAGCTCCGCGGTGAAAAAAACGGAAATTATCATGGGCCCGAAAGCGAGGGGGATGGCCAGAAGATACGCCTGGGTGGGTATGGCCGGTATCTGGTTGATAGCAATAGTAAATGTGTACTCCGCCGCCGCCGCGATGGCCATATGCCCCACCAGCAACAACGATATCAGAACCTGCATCTTGGGATAATCACGCACTTCCTCGTGGTACTTCCTGATAAACAAAACCCCGATCACCAGTAGCATCAGGTTAAACAGGGCCATCCCGGCGAAAGTTTCCAGCTTGCCCCTGTCCTGGAAACTTTCCGACATGTGCGTCAGTTTCTTGTAATGAGCCGCCGTGACCCGCTCACCCTCGCGGATTATCATCTCGCCTCGCTGGATTTTAAAAAACACCGGTTTGACATAGTTGGCCGCGGCCTGCTTGCGAATGTCGGTCTCTTTTCTGTTGAACGTAAGGTTGGGCTGGGTCAGCGATTCGGCGATTGTTATCAGAAGCCTGCGCAATCCGGGGCGGTTGGCTGGAACCATTTCGATCGCCTTGTCGCGGATTGTCCTGCCTATGTTCGCGCTGTCGTATATCTCCTCGAAATTTCGCACAACTTTTTCGGAGCCGGAGTCCAGGAACCTTTGCGTTATCCCCTTTACCGTGGAAGCGGGAAGCTTGTTCTTTCTGTCAACGATACCTGATGAAAATATCGGGGCCAGGATAAGCGATATCTTCTCTCCGATACCGGGCCAATAGTGGTAATAGCGCAACGTCTGGATCGACCTGTCGCTTATTTCCACGCCAAGTCTTTCAGCAAATTCGGCCTCAATGCTGGCAAAGGCCTTGCTCTCCTCAAACTCCCTGATCGTCTTTTTGGCTTCGGCAAGCTCCGCCTTCCATTCCGGCGAAGGCTCCGGCCGGTCCGATTCGCTTTCGCCGGAGAAAGATCGCCTTATCTCGTCCATGACTTTCTCGTATGACCGCTCCACGTGTGTGCCATAGCTGTCGGTGATCAGGTCAAACGCGCTTTTTATTCTCCGGCGCACTTCCTTCTCCGCCATGGAGTCGAAATCGTATACATCCAATACGGCGTTCCGCGCGGCCTGCCGGTTTTTCTCCGTCGATTCCTCATCTTCAACAAGCATGTCCGCGGTGGCTTTGATATTGTGCGACGCGATGGAATCCACGGGAGGAACAAGGATGGGCCCTTTTGTGGAGGGTGTCATAAGGTATGACAGCGTCACCACCATTACAGCCACCAGCGCAGGGACAAGCCCGATATTGATCCGATTATTTCTCTTGGCGGTCGTCCACAGGCGCCCACTTGACTTCAGGCCGCTTTCTTTATTTTTGAAAGCGTTTATGTTGATGATTTTGCCTGCGGGGCTCATTGTCGCTGTTCTCCGGTAGCCAGGTCGGCCCCGCCACCACCGTTCCGCTCGGAGTCTTCATACGCCTTGATTATGCGCTTGACCAGGTCATGACGAACCACGTCTTTGTCCGTAAATTCGAGCAGGCGTATGCCTGGTATGTTTTTCAGGATTCTGTTCACCTGTATCAGGCCGGAATCGCGCCTGGATGGAAGATCTACCTGCGTCACATCGCCTGTGATGACAGCCTTGGAGTTGAATCCCAACCTGGTGAGGAACATCTTCATCTGGCTGGGCGTGGAGTTTTGCGCTTCGTCAAGGATAATAAACGCGTCGTTCAGGGTTCTGCCTCTCATATAGGCGAGCGGGGCTATCTCGATAAGACCCTGGTCCAGGAGGCTGTTTACATGGTCCGCCTCGAGCATGTCGAACAGGGCGTCGTACAGCGGTCTTAAATACGGATTTATTTTTTCATATAGATCTCCCGGCAGAAACCCCAGCCGCTCCCCCGCTTCCACCGCCGGCCTGGTCAGGATGATCCGGCTTACTCTTTTTTGCAGCAACTCGTTGACGGCGCACGCCATCGCCAGGTATGTCTTCCCTGTTCCGGCGGGGCCTGTGGAGATCACGATGTCAAACCGTCTTATGGCAAACACGTACTCCCTCTGAGCGAGAGAGCGGGGCGCTACCTCTCGTTTGCCGGTCGATATGCGCACATCATCGCTGAATATTTCCTTTAACTGGATCGATGGGTCATCATGAAAAGCGTGGATCATGAACTTCATCGCGCCATTGTTTATCTGGCGCCCGGAGTCGTAAAGCTCGAAAAGCTGAACCATAAGTTTTTTCGTCAGTTCGGTATCCGCTTTGTTGCCCCGGATGCGCAGGCTCCCGCCCCGGGCGACAATCTTGACATTGAACCTTTTTTCTATGTTTAGAAGGTTCTTGTCGTTAACCCCCGCCAGTTCCTGAAAACCTGGATTGTAGTCTAGATTGATTTCGTGCATGAAATATCCGGATCGTGGGGCAATTCAAGCCTTTATAGAAGGTTTTTCCCGAATTCGGACCAAGGGGTCTTAGGAATCACGGGAAATGGCTGGTTCAAGCGATTTTGAAACAGCTTTGAGTGTAAACGGCTGTGTACGGCCAATTTCTTGTTAATCATTAATAAAATTGTACCACTAATTCCTGATGCGATGTCAAGACGATACGGGTCGAAAAAAAAGTCGCTTTTGTTCATTCCATTTCCTTATTCCAGGTCGTGAATTAATCAAACTGCATCAGGATCTGATGTCGCGCGCCCTTTTAAATACGGAACAGAACGCCCGTAGGGCAATTGCGAATCGGTCGAGCCAGGAGATTGTGTGAATTTTTGTTATTCCTGATCTTCTCCCTCGGCGGGGGGCGAAGGTTGCTCTTTTAAAAGAGCGGAGGGCAAGCTGTCCGGATCATAAAAAAAGGCATAGGCCAGGGCTCTCCCGAAAACATAAAAAGCAAACCCGGCCAAAAGACCACGTTCTATGGCTGTCCATGTTCCGGCGCCGACATACATGGAGACAAATCCCGCCACTCCGAACGCGCATACAGCCAGCGCCAGTGGAAATTTGTCAGCGTAATCTGTCATATTCTGGTAACAAACCCGTTGCGATAAAAAGCTATGAGAATATTTTGCCCCACCGCACTTCCGCCGGCCTCAATGTACGGACAAGGTTGTCCGCTATGTCATAAATACACATGGCCGCAGGTGAGTTGGGGTATTTTTCTGTAAACAGCATCTGCCTGCGCACAGCCGTGGAAACAACCGGATCATGAACAATGTGGCCCAGCAAATCTATCCGTATGTCCAGCCCGAACCGGTCCGAAACCTGCGAAAGCCTGGAAAAAACATCCAGCGATTCCTTTTTGCTCTTTACGCTGTTGACTATCAGCTTGAAATCCCGCTTGTCAAAGTCCCTGGACAAGACTTTCATGAACGCGTACGCATCTGCAAACGATGTGGGCTCCGACGAGGTTATCACCGCCACATCCTTCGCGGCGGAGCAGAAATAGGTGACGTTGCTGGAGATACCGGCTCCCAAGTCGAACAGTATGAAATCGTAGTTGGACTCTAAAACCTCCAGCTCTGTCTTCAGGGTCAACATCTCCTCTCCGGTAAGATTGCTGAACTTGCGTGTTCCGGAAGCCGCGGGAAGAATGTCCAGCCCGCCAGGGCCCCTGATTATTATGTCCTCGATACCGCGCTCGCCTGAAATAACATGCTGTAAAGTGTATCTGGGCGCCAGCCCGAGAAGTATGTGGATGTTACCCAACCCCATGTCCGCGTCCAACACAAGCACCCGCTTGCCCATGGAGCTAAGAGCGTAGCCCAGGTTGGCCACCGTGTTGGTTTTTCCCACCCCTCCTTTGCCGGAGGCAACCGCAAGGCCCCGCAACATAGAGCTGGAACTAGCCGTTCGGGGCGTAGAAAAACTTGTCCCCTGTGACAGTCGCCTGAGTGTTACCGCCTGATCCATTATAGGTCTCCTTAGTTAATTTACCGATATAGTTACTTGTTTGCTTTATCCTGCTTGAACATGCCACCGATAAGGCGTTTAACACTGGCTTCCTCGATATCCTCCGGCACGCTCTGGCCCGTGGTAAAGTATGAAATGGGTAGCCCCGTGCGTACCTGCTGGTTGAAAATGGGGCCGAGTCTGACCGCTTCATCGAGCTTTGTAAATATCAGCCCATCCACACGCACCCTGGAAAAATTCCTTATAGTCTCTTCTAACTGCCTATCAGACGCGGTGGCGGAAAGAGTCAGCCTGGTCTCTATCTCCGGCGCAGCGTCCAGATATTTTTCCAGATCGTTCATATGCTCCTTGTCGCGATGGGACCTGCCGGCGGTGTCTATCAGCACCACATCCATATCCCGCAGAGAGTGCAGGCAGTTTTTCAGCTCCGCCGGGGAAAGAGCGACCTCCAGTGGCGCGTCAAGGATCCTGGCATATATCTTCAGTTGCTCCACCGCGGCTATGCGGAAAGTGTCGATGGTTATAAGACCGACGCTGACACCATTCATCGAAAGGTTGGAGGCAAGCTTGGCTACAGTGGTTGTTTTGCCAACCCCCGTCGGCCCGGTCAGGGCCACTACCCGCTGTTCATCTCCTGTATTGGCCGGGTCGATCCACCCATCCATGGTCACCGTGTCACGCATCCTGGCGACGGCGACATACACCAGCGTGCGAAGGTCCGGCGTGGCCGAGGAGCCACCGGTCTCCTTGATCTCATCCACGATGGCGCGGGCGTATTCTGGGGCCACCCCCTGCTCTGTCAGGCGTTTGACGAGAAACTGGTAGTTCTTGTGATCTCCTTCGCCTTTCTGGGCCACCGCCTGGTCCACAAGATAGGCCATCATCGATTTGAGCTCCCGCACATCATCGGTAAAACCTGCGGACACCGGCCCCGTTTTGTCATCACCTGGCTGAAACTCGCTCAACCTGTTTCGTATTTCGTCCAACCCCTCCAGCACAGGCTCCATCATTACCATCACCTGCTGAGCCGATTCAGCTTTCGAGCGCGCTTTTTGCGCGTGACTTTTATTTTCACTCCCCGACTCCCGGGGACGATATCGTCTCTGCCGGGGGTTTTCCACAATCACCGGTGTTTCCGCGGCCGCGGTGACTTCTATCACCTGCCGGCCGAACATTCCGAATTTCCCGGCTCCTTTCGTTATCTTGCGCGACGACAGGATGACCGCTTCGGAGCCGAGATCTTCTTTTACCAGCTTTATCGCCTGACTCATGTCGATCGCTTCATATCGTTTTATCTGCATGTAGGCTCCTTAAACCTCAAACCTTGACCACGGCGATGTTTTCGACCTTCGTGTCCGGAGTCACTTCATTGTGGGACAACACCGACAGGTTCGGGATAAACCTTTCAGTCAGCCTGCGCAAATGCATCCTGGCTTGTGGCCCTGTTAACAGAACCGGGTTGGTGTTTAATGCGTTGAATTTGTCGATCTGTTCACGAATGCTGTCGATCATTTTCTGCGCGATGTTGGGATCCAGCGCCAGGTAGGCGCCGTGTTCCGTTATTTTTACAGAGTTGTTTACAGACTGCTCCAGGCCCGGATCGAGAGTCATCACTTTCAGCGATCCGTCGTCGGAACGCATCTGCTTGCTTATGGACCTGGACAGGGCGGCGCGGACATATTCCGTCAGGTTATCGGTATCCTTGGTAATCATGGAGCTGTCCGCCAGCGTTTCCAGAATGGTTTTCAGGTCACGTATGGAAATCCCCTCTTTAAGCAGGTTGCCCAGAACCTTTTGCACCTGGCCCAGCGCCAGCACGGAGGGTATAAGCTCCTCGACGACTTTCGGGTTGGTCTCCTTCAGGTTGTCAACCAGGTTGCTTGTCTCCTGCCTGTCGAGCAACTCGTGCGAGTGCTGGCGTATGATCTCTTTTATGTGCGTGGTGATGACAGTGGCCGTGTCCACCACCGTGTAGCCGGCCGTTTTCGCTTTTTCCTTGTTTGCCTCGGTCACCCAGTACGCTTTCAGACCGAATGTGGGCTCTATGGTCTCATGCCCCTGTATCCTCTCCACGCCCGTGCCTGGGTCTATGGCAAGGTAATGGTTCATCCACAGCTCGCCACTGGCGACCTCGATGCCCTTGATCAGTATCGAGTAGGCGTTGGACTTGAGTTGCAGGTTGTCCCTGATGTGCATGGGCGGCACGATAAGCCCCATCTCGAGAGCGAACTGTCTGCGAACGGATTTGATCCTTTCAAGAAGCTCCCCGTCCTGCTGGGCGTCGACCAGGGGAATCAACTCATAACCGATCTCAAGCTCCAGGGTGTCCAGCGGCAACAGTGCCTCAACCCGTTCAGGGGCTGGTTTGGACGCCTCTCTCTCCATTTCCATTTCCGCCTCGGCCCGGGACAGTTTCTCGCCCTGGACCATCATGTACGAAAGCATACCAGCCGTGCCGCCAAGAACCATAAAAGCGACGAAAGGCATGCCGGGAACTAAGGACATGAATATAAGAAATCCGGAGGTAATCGCAAAAGCCCTTGGGTTGACCATCAACTGTTCGGCCATCTCTTTTCCCAGGTTGCTTTCACCGACAGCTCTTGTGACCACGATACCTGAAGCCGTGGAGACAATCAGGGAGGGAAGCTGGGACACCAATCCGTCGCCAATGGTCAATATCGTGTATATTTCCGCCGCCTCGGCCAGCGGCATCCCTTGCTGAAGCGTGCCTATGGCGAACCCTGCGGCTATATTTACAACCGTGATAATGATCCCCGCTACCACGTCGCCACGGACAAACTTGATGGCGCCGTCCATCGCCCCGTAAAAGCTGGCCTCGTCCTCAAGTTGTTTACGCCTTTCCTTGGCCTCCTGCTCCGTGACAATACCGGCGTTTAGATCCGCATCTATGCTCATTTGCTTGCCGGGCATGGCGTCGAGAGTAAACCGCGCCGCCACTTCCGCCGTGCGGGTGGCGCCCTGGGTTATTACCTTGAAGTTGATAATGACCAGAATCACGAACACCACAACCCCGACAACATAATTTCCACCAACGACAAACTGGCCGAATGACTGAATCACCGCTCCGGCGGCGTCGGCTCCTTCAGAGCCATGCAACAGGATACGCCTGGTGGTCGCCACGTTTAACGAAAGCCGGAATATGGTCACCACCAGCAGTAATGATGGAAACACGGAAAAATCCACAGGGTTCCGGAGATAAATTGAAACCATCAGGATCACCATCCCGATGGTGATCGATGCGGCTAATAGCAGGTCCAGGAGCTGAGCTGGCACCGGAAGCACCATGACACCAAGCACGAGAATAATCCCAACTGCAAGCCCGACATCGGCTCCCTTGGACACTATGCCATGCGCCAGTTTCGCAGAAGCCATGTTCAGCGCTTTCCCCGGACAGGCCAGGCTACGGATCCCGTCATGGATCTGGCGCAATCCGCGTCAAAATTTTGTCGCGTCAATTTATCAACATCATGCATCTGGCAACTCTTGCTCTTTTCAAAGCGCGCGGGTTACAACATAGCTGTTTGTATTAAAGGGCCTTGCCTTTTAACTTGTATACATAAGCCAACGTCTCCGCCACCGCTTTATACAGTGTTTCAGGGACGAGATCTCCTATATCCACAGATTTATACAAAGTGCGTGCCAGTGGTTTATCTTCCACTACAGGTATATCGTGCTCCTTGGCGATCTCCCGGATCTTCAGGGCCACATAGCCGGCTCCCTTGGCGATGACCACGGGAGCGGGGTCGGTCAACCGGTTGTACCGCAACGCGATTGAAAGGTGGGTGGGGTTTGTAATTATCACCTCGGCTTCAGGCACTTTGCCCATCATCCGGTTGCGGAACATCTCGAACTGTTTCTGTTTTATACGTGATTTGATAAACGGGTCTCCGTCGATGTTTTTCCTTTCGTCCTTGACTTCCTGCTTGGTCATTTTCAGGCTTTCCATGAACGCGTATTTCTGGTAGATGTAGTCGATCAGCGCGATTATCGTCATCACCAGCAATACTTTCATAACCAGGTCAAAAGTCTCCCAGCCGAGAATCTGTAGCATCTGCACTATTGTCGACTCCAGCAACACCGGTATCAGCTCCATTTCATCATCGAACGCAAGATAGACCGCGGTTCCGATAAGCGACAGTTTGCCAAGGGATTTCAGAAGGTTCATGGCGCCCTCCTTGCCCAGAAATTTCTTGAACCCCTGCAGTGGATTGAGCTTGTTGAACTTGGGGGATATGGGGTCCCAGGAAAACAGCCATCCGTCGTTCTGCCAGTAATTGGAAGCCACACCGACCAGGGCCAATACACCCATAAAAGGCATCGTGACAAAAAACAGTTGGGCAAACGTGTTTTTCAGGAGAAATTGGGTCGATTCACTGGTCAGATGGAATTCTGAGGAGATGGAGAAATAGTCATGCCAAAGCATCAACAGATTCCTGATCGTATGCATCCCGAGAAACATAAAAAATACAACCGAAACCAGCAATACCAGTACAGTGTTTATCTCCTGGCTTTTGGCGGTGCGCCCTTTTTTCCTGGTGTCCTCCAGCTTTTTTGCTGTCGGTTCCTCGGTTTTTGATTCCTTGTCGTCAGCCAATCCTCCTCACCTCCTTTCCTTCCCAGCCAGATCAACCCATCAGATGGAACGCAAGTTCTATCTGGGAGGTCATCCGGGAAAAAAGCTTTGTGATATACATGCCGAACGCCGGCATGGCTACGCCCATGCTGAACAGCCCCATGGCTATCGTTATGGGAAACCCTACAACGAAAATGTTCATCTGGGGCACCGAACGGGCGATCAGGCCCATGGCGGCCTGTTTTAACAGCAACATGACTGTAAGTGGAGCGGCCAATTGCGCTCCGGTGATAAATACCGCCCCCATCGCGCGAACCATCGTTTCCAGCAAACTCTGGTGGGAAGCGAAACCGCCCAGCGGGATTATGTTAAAACTGTTCGCAATCGCCCCTATCAGCACCAGATGGATGTTTAACGCAAGAAACAGCAACATGCTCACCAGGTTCATGAACTGGCTGGTGATGGATATCTGGGCGCTGGTGACCGGATCGACAACGTTGACGATACCAAACCCTACCTGAAAACCGATCACGGCTCCCGCAAGCTGTACCCCCGCAAAGACAAGGCCGACGAACAGCGCCGTCAGCGCGCCTATCATGAATTCGCCCACTATCGTCAATCCGATGGAAAACACATCCACATTCACGTTGATGTGGCTGATATCGACAAGCGGGAACACGACAATCGCCACGAATATCGACAGGGCGGCCCTCACCTGTTTGGGCGCCGCCATGCCACCAGTGACCGGTATGAACGCAAGCGCGGACGTCACCCTGGTGAGCACGAGCAGAAACGCCTGGAGCGTGTTTATGTCTACCGGGAAAACATCAGGCATTTTCCAGCCTTCATTTGATGTACATTGGGATATTGATGATGATTTTCGCCGTGTAGCTGAGCATCATCTCTATCATCCAGGGGAAAAAAATCAGGATGGATATCATGACGGCGAGTATTTTGGGAATAAACGTAAGCGTCATTTCCTGAATGGAGGTTACAGCCTGAAATATCGAGACAGCCACACCCACCACAAGGCCGAATCCCAGCATGGGGCCAGCGATAAGCAAATACATCCAAAGGCCCTCGGCGGCGAAGTTTGTGACAAAATCGGGGGTTACCATATTACATATGCGCTTTCATCACATCGCAAAGCTTCTCATCATCGACCCCACGATCAGGTACCAGCCATCCACCAGCACAAACAGCATTATCTTGAACGGAAGAGATATCATGATCGGGGGGAGCATCATCATGCCCATGGACATCAGCACAGAGGCGATCACCATGTCGAGCACCAGAAAGGGTATGTAGATAAGAAACCCGATTGTAAACGATGTCCGCATCTCGGAAATAAGAAACGACGGAATAATCACATATGTCGGTATGTCATCGAACGTCTCGGGTTCTTTCATCTCTGACAGCCCCACAAACAGCGAGAGATCCTTCTCCCTGGTTTGCGAGAGCATGAATTTTCGCAGAGGTACGATGGCTTTATCATACGCCTCCTGGGCGGTTATCTGTTCTTTGCTCATGGGCACGAAGGCTTCATCGTAAATTTTTGAAAACACCGGCGACATGATAAAAAATGTCATGAACATGGCCATCGCCGCCAACACCTGGTTGGGCGGCATCGTCTGCGTGCCCATGGCCTGCCTTAGAAAATGAAACACAACGACTATACGCACGAACGACGTCAGCGAAATGAATATGGACGGAGCCAGCGAAAGCACCGTCAGCAAAATCATTATTTTCAAGCCGGTGGCTATCTTGCCTCCTTCCGTGGCCCCGTCTATGCTTATGCTGATGGCGGGCGCGGAGCCGGCCGCGGCTTCGGCGGGAACAGCGGATATCGCCAGCGCCACGATGACGACCGCAAAAATAATCCTGCGCACAGACATGCTACGCTATCCTTAAGTTGCCGTTGCGGGCCTTTATGGCGCTGGTAACCCTTTTCATCAGGTCGTCACGGCTCAAAGACTCCCGGACGGCTTCGGTTTTACCATCCTGGCGGGGTTGTCGCCCAGCCGATTCCGCGGCCTTGAACTGGCCTGCGAAAGTGTCCGGATCGGCCTGGTCGAAAAGGGCGTGATCGTTTTTATGCGAGGTTTTGTGTCTCCCGATCCGAAAAGCGCCAACGGCTTTTCTGATAAGTTGAGTGACCACCTGACCTTCGCTTGCAACTCGGGAACTGTTGTTTTTTAACCTGGCTTTGGAAGGTCGAATCGCCCCGCCCACTTTGCGGCGAAGCCGGTTTATCGTCTCTTTGTCATCCAGGCTGGCCAGTAACGTCATATTCTCTCCCGCCACGCCTATCACCAGCACCTCGCCGGCGACGTCTATGACCGACACCTGTTGCTTCGCTCCTATGGAACCGGTGGCCAAAACATTGACCACGTCACCTGCGGGTAATGCGTTTATCTTGCCCAGATACTTTCTGCCCACCCATGCCAGCGTCAGGACAAGCGCCACTACTATGCAAAGTGAGGCGATCATTTTGATAAACATTTTGCCGAGGCTCGGTGTCGCCGGGGCTACAGGTTCTTCATATTTTAAAAAACCGTTACCCTTTTTCTCCGGCGCCGATTCCAGCAAAAGTGGTGAATTGGTGTCATCGCTTTTACCCGCCACCTTCTGATCCGTAACCGAAAACGCCTTGCCCCAGGTTTGTCCCGCCTGATCTGCGGGTGCGGCCACCGGTTGAGCCGCAGGCTCGGCCTGGACGACAGGATCCGCCGGCTTTTCTATCGACTGTTTATCCACAGGGGCGGGTGGCGCCTTTTTTTCTATCGTAAATATCAGCAGGTCTCCGTTAATCTTTAAACCCCACTTGTCCTTGTAGGACCTGGGGTCCTCGTTCAGGAAAAGCCGCAAGCGTACCGAGTCTCTGGAGTACTGGTACGCCGTGGCGGAAACGGCCAGAGAGTCATCGAAGCGGAAGTCACGTTTGGAGGGGTTTATATATGTGTTCTCAAATTCAAACTGGACAGATTTTTCGAAAAACACCGGTTCCGGCTTTTGATTCCTGTCCCTGGCGAACCTGATAACAACTCGCACTTCACCTTTGTCTGAATAGACGGAAACGCCATCAAGACGGTTAAATCCTGACAGGTCCGCCTTGGCATAAGCTATTTGCGGCGCGACCAGCCATATAAACGCCAGTATAAGGATGGCTCGTTTCATTATTCCACTACCCTCGCTTTCCGTTTTGCGCAGGACGCTAAGCGCCATATCTTTGTCAGATTCAACCACACACACAGCAAGTAGCAAGGGATATGCCAATATTAATGGCAGTAATTTGACGAGAGAAATGATTAACCACGAAACCGCCGGGAGGCGATCCGTCAGATAGGGTCGGGGCGCGCCGAAAAGAAAAATCGGAAACAGCTCAGCCCATTTTTTCAATCCTTTCCTTGGGCGAGGATATTTCCGTCAGACGAATTCCGAACTTTTCGTTTACAACCACAACCTCGCCTCGCGCGACAAGCCGGTTGTTCACCATGACCTCGAGGGGCTCACCGACAAGCTTTGTAAGCTCGATAACCGATCCCTGGCCAAGTTGCAGAAGATCGTTGATCAACATTTTTGTCTTGCCCAGCTCCACCGAGATTTTAAGTGGAATATCAAGAATCCTGTCCACATCGCTTTTGGTCGCATCCGATAATTGTTCACCAGCGGGAGCCGTCTCCGCCGAGGGAGCCACAGCCGTGGCCACACCCTCCTCTGCCGGGGTGTCATTTGGTTCAGCCTCGCCAGTGTCAGCGGCGTCCCGAAGCATTTCCCTTTGCTGGGCCAGGTCGTCCGCCGCGGCGGCCCAAAGGTCTTCCTCGTTTTCGGCGCTGGTTTCTTCGTCACTCATCATAAAAATTACCTATCCTGTTTTTGTTTGGCCATCCTGGTTGAGGTCACGCTCCCCCGCGCCAGACCTGGGAATGACCTTGGTAAGCTGAATAGCTGTACTACCCTTGACAACGCCAGGTTTACCTTTGTATTTCACAATTCCTTCTATCATCACGTTCATTTCCGCATCTGCGTCATTATCCAGGGTGATGACATCACCAACCTTGAACTCCATGAACTTTCTTCCAGACACGACCGCCGATCCCAGCTCGACATTAACATTCACACTCGATTCTTTCAGCCTGTCCTTCAGCCTCTTGATCCAGGCCTGGTCCACCTCAAGCTGATCACTTTGAAACCCGGCCCGGAGCTTGCCGATAATCGGTTCTATGGTGGAATAAGGCAGGCACACTGTGAGCGTCCCGCTCACCTGGTCCAGCTCCACCTCGAACATTATTACGACCACCACGTCGGTGGGCGGAACAATCGCGGCGAACTGGGGGTTCACCTCAGAGCGGACAAAGCTCATTTTCACGGTATGAACAGGTTTCCACGCCGATTCCATGTCCTCGAGCACCATCAGGATCACCTTTTTGATCATGCGTTGCTCGATTATCGTAAAGTCACGCCCCTCGATTTTCATCTTGCCCTCGCCGGTTCCGCCGAAAAAAGTGTCCACAAGGGCGAAAACCAGCTTCGATTCGGCCACCAGAAGCGCAAAGCCGCGCAGGGGGTCTATCTTGAAAATGTGCAAAGACGCGGGCACGGGTAATGATTTTACAAACTCGCCGAACTTGACGGTGTCGGTGGATACCGCGGAAATGTCAAGCGCTTTGCGAAGCGAGGAGGAGAGGGAGTTGCGAAACAACCTCGAAAACCTCTGGTTGATGATGTCAAGAGTCGGCATCCTTCCACGGATGATCCGTTCCTGGCTTGTAAGGTCATAGGGGACTATGCCCGACTCGTCGGCGATATCTTCGACTTCGGTTTCAATCTCGCCGTCGGTAACACCCCGCAACAGGGCGTCGACTTCCTCTTGTGAAAGAACCTGGCTCATTTATACGCCAGCCTATACAGTTGAACAATCATGCCTGAACTGTTATTGTACCACGAACTCTACAAAAAATAACTCCCGGACGACCCCTGTCGAAAGGAATGTATTCACCCTTCTCATAATCTCCGTCTTAAGATCATATTTACCCTGGACGGACATGATTTCATCCGCTGTCTTACTCGACAAAATCGTAATCACCGCGTCCTTGATCTGTGGAGCCCGGTTCGTAATTTCCTTGGCCACGTCGGGGGTGGATAGCTGAAGAACCATTGTGGTTTTGAGGTATCGTCCGCCGCCGCCGGACAAGTTTACGATAAAAGGCTGAAGCTCAATAGTGCTCCCCAGCGATACCGCCGGCGCCGCTTTCTCTTTTTCAGCCGTTTCAATGGTTTTTCCCTCCGTTTGCTGTATTTTTGGCAATACAACAAAATACACAGCCGCCCCACCGCCTATAAGCAGGACCAGAACAATAGCGAGAATTATGATAAGAAGTTTACTGCCTCCAGAAGAGGCTCCCTCCGCCGCTTCGTCATCAGCCATGATGTATCTCTCCTAATCCTTATTCTGTTTAACTTTCGGGCGCCTGGCGCACCATTATCTCTATTCGCCGGTTGCGCGCCCGCATATCTTCATTTACCTCCTTGACCACAGGCTTCGTATTCGCAAAACCTATGGCCCGTATTCGATTCGCCTCAACAGGGGTCTGATCAACCAGAAATTTCATAACATTGGCCGCCCTGGTCGCCGATAGCTCCCAGTTTGAAGGGAACTTGCCGCCATGCAACGGCAAGCTGTCCGTATGCCCCTCGATCGATATTACGCTTGTGGAAAATCTCATGACATCACCAAGGTTTTTCAGGATCTGTTTGACTGGTTCGCTGATCTGCGCCGATCCGGGCGGGAACATTTTTTCGCTGGGAAACACCAGGCTGAAATTCGGCCCGCGCTTCCTGATCACCACATCCATCGCCAGCATGCTTTCAGTCAACCCCTTGAGCGAGGTCATTATCTCCTTTGTTATCTGTTTGTCTTTGTTCAGTAGAAAATCGTACAGCTTTTGCATCCCCAATTGTCGCTGGGTGGCGATACTCTCCATGGTGGGCGGGTGAATTTCGCCGCCTATTCCAAACGACAACGCTCCGGCGCCGCCGGAAAACGTTGAAATAAACATCTCTTATAAAATCTGATCGTCGAGTGACGACATTGCAAACAACATCACAAAAAACGTTATCAATAGCGACAGAAGATCGCCGAACGTAACCATCCAGAATTCAGCGTCGAATCCTTCCTCTTCCTGTTTGCTTCTCTTTTTTTTCTGTGCAGTGGATATACTCATAAAAGCCGCCTCGTCAAACCGCACGCCTGTAAACAATACGCACCCTGTTGTTCTTCTTCCTGTGTTCCGCTGTGTCGTTGGGAAAAAGAGGCAAAAGGGGACCGTAACCCGAGATGGATACATTAGAGTGCTCCACACCGCCTTTATCCATAAAATACCTGGCGACAGCGCCAGCGCGGGCAATGGAAAAATCAATGGAAGTTGCGTACCTGGCTGATTTGAATTTTTTATTATCCGAATGGCACTCTATGACAAAAGGACCGTTTACCCGTTTGAGCAGATGACTTAACCTGTCAAGCACAGGGTAAATCACCGGTCTGATCTCTATTGAGTTGCGCTTGAAAATCATGCTGGCGTTGATTGTCAGTTCAAGTCCGTTGTTTGTCACGACGGTAGCCACATCCTCGGCGATTTTTTTCCTGATGACATACTCCTCGAACTCCCCCATCAACTGGGCCGGGGAGTCCGGCTTCGGCAGGATGGGCGCCTGTGCCCGGGTCAGTGTTTTTCGTTTTGCGACTATTGGAGACGGCCCCCCAGGCAATATCCCCAGCGACCCGATCAACGACCCGAGCGCTATTTTTTTCTTGCTCGGCGCAGGAACAGCAAGTGAGTTGAGCACGATGAAAAACGCCAGAAGAATCATCATGAGCGTGACGTTCATTTTATTGAGAAGGTCGCCCCTGCGGTTGCCTGCCGGGCGTGGCGCGATGTTTCTCATTAGTCGAACTGGCTCTGTCTTAGTTTGGGCAAAAGGAACGCATGCAACTTTTGTTCCATGATTCTCGGGTTATCACCCGAGGCGATTGAGACTATTCCTTCTATGATAAGCTCTTTTACCAGGACCTCATCGGCGCTACGCTTTTTCAGCTTGCCAGCCATAGGCAGAAAAATGAGGTTCGCCATCAGCGCTCCGTAAAATGTGGTTATCAGCGCTATGGCCATCGAAGGTCCGATCGTGGAAGGATCGTCGAGAGATTGCAACATCAGCACCAGGCCAACCAGGGTGCCCACCATACCGAACGCCGGCATGAAAGTTCCAATGGCTTCCGCCATTTGCGCTCCCAGCTTGTGCCGCTCCTTGACGTATTCCACCTCGGTTTCAAGTATCTTCAGGATCATCTGCGGCTCCGCGCCATCTATGGCAAGCTGGATGCCCTGGCCCACGAAGGGGTCGTCAATATCCTTTGTGACAGACTGGAGCACGAGTATGCCATCACGGCGGGCCTTGGATCCGAAATCCACCAGCATCGGAATAATGTCTCGAGGGTTCGGTACACTATAAAACAAGGTTTTTTTTATGACGTTGATCATAGTCCCCAAATCCGCCAAGGGATAGTTGACCATGATGGCGCAAACAGTGCCGCCGACTACAATCAAAAATGATGGTATGCTTATGAAAATTGTCAGATTCTCGACGCCTATCGCAGAGGCGATAACTCCAAGCCCGGCAATTATACCGATTATTGTGGCCAGATCCATGTTTGCGCGCTTCTTCCCTTATGCAGTTATACAATCACTGATTTAGAGCAATATTAATACCAACTTGCCATATCCCCAAAATCGTCAACTTGTTGACGGGCCTCTACTGGATCAGCTCCGGATTTTTGATTGTAGCCCCAGTTCGGGCAAATAAACAACGTTAACCATAACTTGCAGGAAAAGTTTTTGCGTATCGCCCGGTTACGACTCCTGGGTATCTGTTGGATAATCCGCTTTGGCTGATTATAGCGATATTTCTTGTTTTCCCGCCTTAAAGCAAATAAAATTCAACATCAATCCTAAAAACATAAAGAGAATTTTAGTTATGGTCAAAAAGCGTTCCACTGCAAACATGGGCGCAATCACCGAAAACGAGAAAAAACTCGCCAAGGTCCTGATCGAAAAAAACAAACTCTCCAAGGAGCAGTTCGAACAGTTTATCCAGCTCAGAAAAGAATTCGACGACAAGGGAAAACGCTATCTTGGAAACATACTTGTGGACCGGGGACTTGTTTCCAAGGAGACTCTCAACGATTTTTTCACCGAAAACAACAAGTTTTATCTCAAGTTTTGCGACCAGCTGTTAAAGCAGGGGTTTTTGCAAACGGAGCAATACAACAGCATCATGAACGATGACAGGTCCAGCGTGAACGTGGTTTCTGTCATTGAAGAGCAGGGTATAATGACCAAGGAAAGCTTTACGAAATTCTTCTGGAACAACACCAGCACGTTAAGGCTTGGCGAATGGCTTGTTGAAAACAAGAAACTCGGCAAGGAATCGCTGGACGACGCCCTTGCGGAGCAGAACATAAACAATCTGGAAAATTACCTGGTTTATAATAAAATTCTTACCATGGAGACCATAAACCTGGTCAAGGAGAAACTGGGCCTTTTGTAGCGTGGTCTGGTAAGGTTTGAAGCTACGCGGTTCGCGGGCTTTTAGAAAACGCATGATTGGGAGCGGATTTTATGGGATTGATGGATGGGAAAAAAGGCCTGGTGGTAGGTGTGGCTAATGAAAGAAGCCTTTCATGGGGCGTCGCCAAGGCTCTTGGCAGGGAGGGAGCCGTGGTCGCTTTTACATACGCCGGAGAGCAGCTTGGCAAAAGAGTCAGGCCGCTGGCCGAATCGATGGGCTCAACTTTCGTTGAAGAAATGGATGTTACTGATGATAGCCAGATGGACAAGGTCTTCGACTTGTACAGGGAACGCGTGGGGGACATGGATTTTCTCGTCCACGGCGTAGCCTATTCAGACAAGTCGGAATTGAAGGGTCCGTATTATGAAACATCCAGGGCTAATTTTCTGAACACCATGGATGTTTCCGTTTATTCATTCACAGCGCTGGCCGCGCGGGCGGAAAAGATCATGCCAAACGGCGGGGCGATGCTGACGCTCACTTTTTATGGTGGACAAAAAGCCGTGCCAAACTATAACGCGATGGGTGTGGCTAAAGCCGCGCTTGAATCCTCCGTAAGATATTTGGCGGCCGATTTGGGACCGAAAAATATCCGCGTAAACGCCGTTTCGGCTGGAGCGGTGAAAACGCTGGCTTCGGCCGGTATCTCCAATTTCAAGCAAATGCTGCACATTAGCTCCACAGGATCCCCACTCGGCAGAAACGTGACACAGGACGAGGTTGGCAACGCTGGTGTTTTTCTTCTCTCAGACCTTTCCACCGCCACCACGGGGGAGATACTTTTTGTCGACGCAGGTTACCAGGCCACCGCTGTATCCGGTCGCGGTAGCGACTGATAACGAATGCGGTTACTCGCCAGCGTTGTATCGGCGAGGGAGGCGGTCTGCATAGCGGACATAGCCGACCTTATCGATGTCAAAAATCCATCGATCGGAGCGCTTGGGGCTCCGGAGCTCTCCACGGTAACCAGTGTCCGATCACATATCAACGCCGACATGCTACTTTCGGCCACCGTGGGAGACCTCGACGGCTTGCGCACGGTTGATCTTGCGCACCAGATGGTCAACGCTGGCGTGAACGTGGTTAAGGCCGGGCTTGGCGACATAACGCCGCCCGACGCCATCACGGCGCTGATCAGGCTGAAAAAATCCTTGCCGCAGCAAACCATGGTGGTCGCCGCGGCGTACGCCGACGCGGGGGAGCTGGGTTTGTTCCCGGTATCGGCCCTGCCTCACACGGCGCGGCAAGCTGGTATAGACGGCATCCTGGTCGACACAAACACAAAAGATGGTAGAACGTTGTTTGATTTCATGGCGCCCCGCGTACTGCGAGCCCATGTTGAAAATGGGCGCGGATATGGCTTGATGACTGCGCTGGCGGGGTCTTTGGGGGCTGATGAAATCGAAACCCTGGCGGCGATTTCTCCGGACTGGGCCGGCTTCAGAACGGCCATCACAAATAATGGAAAGCGTGGAAAAGAAGGTGTGAGCCGGCGAAAAACCGCCCTTCTAAAATCGAGATTGACGACAGCGCCCGGAATTGACAAGGTTGTAGTTCTATGATCTGATCGATCGAATTATGTCGGGGATCGTCAGGCGCTTTCTTTTAATCGTCTTCTAAATCCAGATCGTCGTCGCTGTGGATGAACTTGCGAAGCTTCGCCCGAAGCCGGAACACGCTCTTCGTATGAATCTGTGAAATCCTTGATTCGGTGATTCCCAGCACCTCCCCGATTTCCTTCATGGTAAGCTCCTCGTAGTAATAGAGGGAAACCACCAGCCGCTCCTTTTCAGGAAGCATATCTATCGCCCGGGCAATTATGGTTCTGATCTCCTCGAGCCTGGCCAGGGTTTCCGGATCGGTCTCCTTGGTGCCAGCCAGCACTTCCATGAGGTCACGTTTCTCACCATCCTTGCTGACCCCTCCCAGGTCTTCTATGGCCAGAATAGGCTGACCTGCCGACTGTTGCAGAAGGTTGTGAAACTCCTCTATCGAAAGCCCCATCGCATCGGCGATTTCATCATCTTCGGCCGGCCTGCCGAGCTGTTGCTCAAGGTTGGCGTAGGCCGCGGAAACCGCAGAAGCTTTCTGCCGGACGGACCTGGGGACCCAATCCTGGGAACGCAGTTCATCAAGCATGGCCCCGCGGATTCGTATTTCCGCATATGTTTTGAACTGGGTTTCTTTTTTCGCGTTGAATTTTTCGATGGCGTCTATAAGCCCGATCACGCCTGCGCTTATAAGATCGTCGAGCTCTATGTTGGCCGGCAAACGGATGGCCAGCCTGTGGGCTATGAATTTTATCAGGGGCGAATATTCAATTATCAGCCGGTCAGCTTCCGGCGTGCCCAGCTTCACACCTTCTGAAGGTGGTTCGGAATAATACTTTTTGATCATGGCCCATCGTTGTCTGAGAATATAAACTCTTAAATTCTAAATGGTTTAAGCTTTGCTGTAAAGTCAAAGCTGGCGTGAATCCCCCTGGAGCATTTATGGTGAAATACCGGTTGGATGACACTTTTCCACATTGATTTTCCGGCCCCATTGGCGGCTACAGTCTCTGAAAATTCGGCTGTCGCCTCAATGTGTCATGGTAATGTTAAAATACTTACGCCAAAGCATTTGGCCATCACCACTTGATATGGGTCCTATTGATGAGATTAAACCTTTTCGACAATCACTTACCAGGCGGGAACCAGGGCGGGCCAAGGCCGCTGGCGGACATGATGCGGCCTGTCACTTTTGATGAGTTGGTTGGGCAGGAACAGTTCATATCGCCGGGTAAGCCATTTCGAAAGCTTATAGACGCCGGGAAAGTCCCTTCGGTGATTTTCTGGGGTCCGCCAGGTTCCGGAAAAACCACCATGGCCAGGCTGATCGCGTCGTCACAAAAGAGCGTTTTCCTGGAAATATCCGCCGTTGCCGCCGGGGTGGCCGACCTTCGCAAGGCGATTGAGATGGCCAGAGCCGAATGGAAATCCGCCGGGCGTCGGACTGTTTTGTTCATAGACGAGATTCACAGATTCAGCAAGGTCCAGCAGGACGCTATCCTGCCCAGGGTGGAGGACGGGACTGTGACGATTATTGGATCTACAACTGAAAATCCATCGTTCGAAGTCATCCCGGCGCTAAGGTCCCGGTGCCGGATATTCCGCCTGGAGGCGCTGGGGTTTGACAACGTGCTCCGGTTGCTTAAAAGAGCCGTTTCGGACAGGGAGCGTGGGCTCGGCGACTACGAAATAAAACCGGACAAAGGCGTTCTCGAACGTATAGCCGAAATATCCGGCGGGGACGCCAGGGTGGCTCTTAACCTTCTTGAAGCGGTGGCGCATGCGTCTGACAAGAGTGAAAACGGCAGACGGATCGGGATGGAAAATATCAACGATCTTGCAAAGGACAGCTCGATTTTATATGACAAACTCGGACAGGAGCATTTCGATCATGCGTCGGCTTTCCAAAAATCGTTGCGCGGGTCTGACCCGGACGCCGCCATATACTGGCTGGCCAAGATGCTTGCAGGCGGCGAGGACCCCAGGTTTATCGCGCGAAGGCTGATCGTAACCGCGTCTGAGGACGTGGGACTTGCCGATCCGGCGGCGTTGATGGTGGCGGTGGCAGCCGCAGAGGCTGTGGAGCGTATCGGCCTTCCCGAAGGGCGGATACCTCTCGCCCACGCCACGCTGCACATAGCCACCGCGCCAAAAAGCAACTCCGCTTATGTCGCCATTAAAAGGGCGATGGACAATATCTAAAAGGAGGGCCAAAGCCTTCCCGTCCCCGATCACCTGAAGGACACACATTACAAAGACGCCAAAAAGTTCGGGTACGGCAAGGGGTATAGGTACCCGCACGATTATCCCGGCCATTTCGTCGAGCAGGGCTATCTGCCGGAAATGCTTATGGACAGAAAATATTACGAGCCGACAAACCTGGGACGTGAAGCGGCCATCGCCGACAGGATGCGAGAACTGCGCAAGGGGAGGCGCAAATAGCTGGACAAAACAGGGGGCTATTACTCCACGGCGAAACCTGCCAGGGTACCGGTCATACTGGTTGTTTGCGCCGGTTTGCCCTAGTTTATCGCGCTGATTTTTTCCAGGCTTTCGTCGGATCCCATTATCACGAGGATGTCGGAGTCTTTCAGTGTGAAGTCCGGGGTGGGCATGGATGAAATCCGCTCCGGAACCAGCTCTTTAATGGCGATAATCTGGATCCCGTAATTGTTACGCAGTTGCAGCTCCTTTATGGTCTTGCCCACGAAACTGTTCGGGCACGCAAGCTCCACTATGGAAAATCCGGGCATCAGCGGCAGGTGGTCCAGCAGGTTGGGCGACGAAAGAGATGCGGCCAGCTTCATCGCCATATCCTTTTCCGGATAGACAACCTCCGACGCGCCGAGCATTTGTAATATCTTGCCGTGCTCTTCTGATATGGCTTTTACGATAATTTCCTTGATCCCCATCTCCCGGAGATGGAGTGTAACCAGCACCGAATGGTCCAGGGGGGAGCCAAGACCCACAACCGCAAAATCGACATCGAATATGTTAAGCGCTTCCATGGTTTCACGGTCTGTGGCGTCGGCCATGACCGCCTTGGAGCAATGGTCCTTCACCTTTTGCACCACGTCTTTGCTCCGGTCAATCGCCAGCACCTCGTTACCTCTTTCATAAAGACTTTTCGTCAGGTGAAACCCGAATCTTCCCAATCCGATGACCGCGCATATTTTTTTCATCTGTCAGATCTCCGTCAGCCAACCATTAAGATTTCTTCAGAATATTTATCACGCCCCGCGGCGGCTCGCGCGTCAAGGCGCCTGCCGCCATCAGCCGCCCCATCGCCAATGAGCGCAGGAGAAAAAACATCCCCGTCATGTTATAACCGCAAGCAGTGATTGTCTGATTCGCTCTTTGCGCTCTTCATTTTCTATCCTGCCACCCATCCTGTCCATAATGTAAAAAACATTTATGGCGATATTACCTTCAGTGTTGATTTTCGCGGAGATTATATCAAGCTCGAGCTCGGCCATGATCTTTGTAATATCATAAAGAAGGCCGATGCGGTCCCTCGCCCATAATTCCACAACGGTGCTCGACTCGGAAAGGTGGTTCATTATCAAGGCTTGCGGTGGCTGGGCGAGCCTGTCAAGTTCTTTGGTTTTGCGAATATATTTTACCCGTCGGGCCACCATGCCGGCAACTGTCTTTTCATCGCCCACAAGTCCGCTCAATTCATTTTCAAACTTGGCCAGCGATTCCGGGTGGGAAAGCAGGCTCAAGCTCGCGCCCCTGACAGTAAACGCGTCGATCGCCAGACCATCCGAAAAAGTGTGGATCTGGGCGTCTATTATGCTTATGTCCTTCGCGGCGAGAACTCCGGCGACTATGGAGAAAAATCCTGTTTTGGCTTTGGACACCAATGTGATCACTCCCGTGTCTTGCGCCGGTCCGGGTTTGAAAAGCGTCGCAACTTTTATATCGGGCAAGCGCTCCACCAGGGCCATATGCTCTACCACTTCGGAGGGTTTTATGGTGGAAAGATAGCGCAGTGAGGCTTTTGAGAGAAATTGCGTGATTTCATCTTCGGAAAAGTCCGAGTCCACCTCGGCCGACCGCAGAGCCAAAGTTCGGCGCATTTCCCGCTCGGTGGCGAACATGGCGTCACCTTCGATAAAATATTTATCCGCCGCCTCATATAGATCCCTGAGTATATTATCTTTCCACCCGTTCCATATATCCGGCCCAACCGAGGCGATGTCAGCGTAAGTGAGGATGTACAACCGCTTGAGATTGATTCTGTCCTTGACCTTGTAGCAGAACCCGCGCAACGTGTCCCGCTCCGTAAAATCGAGCCTTTGGGCGGTGTTGCTCATCAACAGGTGATCCTTGACCAGCATACCTATCGGTTCAATCATCCGCTCGAGCCCCAGTCTTCGCAAAATCGCAGGTGTCCTGTTATCGGTTTCAGTGGCGTGATGATCTTCCGCGGATTTCCCCAGGTCGTGCAGGAGCAACGCCAGTTTTATGGTCTCCAGGTCTGGCTGGGAGTTATAAATAGTCACAAGCTCCGGGCAGACCGGAGCTCCACGGGGGATGCTTTCCAGGTTGTCGAGAGTGGCCAGGATATGCTCGTCAACAGTATATTTGTGAAACATGTCAAACTGTGACAGGTTGGTGATGGCCCTGATCTCCGGGATGAACCGGGCGATAATCCCCGACCTGTGGAAAGCCTTGATCGCGCAAGCGGAATTTTCAAGGGCCAGGATTGAAACAAGAAACTGGCCCGCGTCGGGCCCGGCGAACCAGTCGGCTGGCGCTGTGTCGGCGATCTTGCCAAGTCCCCGCATAAGGTTCGGAGCCGGTTCCAGGTTCTCGCCGGAAAGACGTTGTGCGATCCGAAGCAATATGCGCGGCCCTCCGTCCAGGTTGTCCGGAGGAAACGACCTGGCGTGCAGATACCGTTTATCCGAAAACAGCCCATCCTTGTCCACGCGCAAAGATCGACCCCATCTCCGCCAGCCGGACTTGTAGGCCGCGGCCAAGGCCACCAGCTCGGATACGTAATGGTCTATCACCTCTGCGGCCTGATAATATTTTTTCATAAGCTGGGCCGAGGCCTGGTTGTCAGAGCCTGTCAACCGCTCCAGCCTGGCTATGTCTGGCTGGAGGGCGTGAGAAAGCGTGTCCGCCGGGACGCCGGCGCACCAGTGCATGCTGTTGCGAACCCTGAGCAGGAACGAATGGGCGCTGTTCACCAGTCCGACTTTCAGCTTGTCTGTCATTCCCCTCGACGCCAGCTGTTCTATGGTGTAGACATCCTCCCGCGCCCTGATGATCCACATCGCTGTATGAAAATCACGCAACCCGCCCTTGCTCTCCTTCACGTTCGGCTCGGTCAGGTGAACCACCAGCCCGTTGGCGGCGTGGCGTTTGTTCATCTCCTCTATTTTGGATTTGATGAAAGCCCCCGGTTTACGGTGGACCACTTCCCGCAGATATTTTTTGCAGAACCGGTCATACAATTCCATGTCACCAGCCAGCATTCGGCTTTCCATCATGGAGGTCCTGGAATACAGGTCCGACAATCCGATGCTGATCGCGTCGGAGATGGTGCGGGAGCTGTGCCCGACCTTCAGGCCAAGGTCCCACAGCCGCGCCAGAAGCCTATCGGGAGGGCGGTGGGTTTTGCCGCCAATGGAATTTGCCAGCAGGAAAAGAAGGTCAATATCAGAATAGGGATTCAGCAATCCCCGCCCATATCCCCCGAGCGCCACCACCGCGCCGTTATACTCGCCCATCTCTTTTTCCACCAGGTCGATTATCACACTGTCCACTGTTTCGCACAGCTTTTTGCATATCTCCAGGCCGCTGGCTCCCGCCTCGTGCTCCTTCTGTAGCGCCGAGCGTTTTTCAGCCAGGATATTCTTTATTTCAACAGTTCTGCAAGGGGCCATGAAACGCCTTACTTTTGGTCCTGATATTTTAAAAGATTAGATAACGCCGAATCGTTTGACTCCGCTAGCCGGACGGATAGCCGCCTATGGTCACTGTTACTGATACTGATATTGGCTTTCCATCACGAAGAACTTTCACAGTCACCGTCTCTCCTGCCCTGCTTTTCAAAACAAGTGTTCTTAACGTGTCCGGATCGGTGACCATGGTGTTGTCGTAGGATATTATGATGTCTCCCCTGGCCAAACCGGCGGCGCGGGCGGGGGAATCCGGCATGGTCTCCACGATCAGTGCGCCTTTCTGGCCTTTCGAGGCGTTGAAGGCTTTAGCAAGGTCCCGGGTGATAACGCTTACTTTCAAACCTATCCTGCCCCTTTGCACGAAGCCGGAACGGATCAACTCCATGGCGACCCTTTTTGCAAGTTTCGACGGAATAGCGAACCCGACACAGGACCCGGGACTGAATACAGCGGTGTTGATGCCGATAACCTTACCCGACAAATCCAATAACGGGCCCCCGCTGTTGCCGGGAAATATTTTCACATCCGTTTGGATAAAGTCCTCCAGGTCGACAAGACCCAGACCCCGGCGTTTTAGTGCGCTGATCACGCCAACCGTGAAGCTGCGGTCAAAATTGTACGGGTTCCCATAAGCCGACACCCATTGGCCCGGGGTAAGCCTGGACGAGTCCCCAAACACGGCTGGCGTAAGGTCATGCCCCAGCGGTATTTTCAGCAGGGCCAGGTCGGTCATCGCGTCCTTTCCCACGATTTTGGCCTCTCCTTTAAAGCCGATTCCCTCGACTGTCACCAGATCCGCCCCATCCACCACATGGTTGTTGGTAAGTATATAGCCCCTCTTGTTGATGACCACTCCGGAGCCGGAAGATTCAACTCTATAAGTCCGGTCGTAAGAGCGCATTAACAATTTCTTCAGACGACCCATCAATCCGGGCGGCTGTTTTGTGCGACTCCCGGAGGAGCCCGGGCCAAACAGGGCGCTATCGCCCCCACGATCGCTTTGATCGTTCCATACCAGCGTCAGCGCGTTTACACGCACAACGCTCGGAGCTATGCTCCTGGCCACTTCCACAAACGAGCCACTGACACCGGCCCGTCGCTGGCCCGCGCCGCCCGCTCCTGCGCCTTGATAGGCTCCCGTCCCAAAGAAAAACAGAGCCACCACAAAACCGGCCACGCACCCGAGCAGGAACCATCTTGTCGTGTACTTCATTTTTTTATGCCTGTATGGATAGAGCAAATGCCGAACGAAAGAGGAATCGTCCTTACCTGATCCATCCCTACCCCGCACAGCTTTTTCTCCAACTCGTGTGGGGTGGGAAACTTGTAGACGGAATCTGGAAGATACTTGTACGCAGACCTGTTGCCGGAAATGATCCCGCCGACAAAGGGAAGCACACGGGTGAAATAGAATCTGTACAAAGCCGCGAACAGCCGGTTGGAAGGTGTCGTAAATTCCAGAATCACCATGCGCCCTCCCGGCGCCAGCACGCGGGACATTTCCTCGAGGCCACGGTCCAGGTCGGCGAAGTTTCGCACACCGAACGCGCATGTAACTCCATCGAAGACCGCGTCACCGTACTGGAGATTAAGGGCGTCTGCAAACACAAGATCCACCTGGTCGGAAAGGCCGAGCTTCCTCACCTTGGCAACGCCAACGTCAATCATCTTACGGGAAAAATCGCCTCCCGTCACCCTGGTGGATCCACCGCCCGCCGTGGCTATTGTAATGGCGAGGTCGCCTGTTCCGCAGGCCAAGTCCAGGATATGCTTCCCCTCTAGATCATCAAAACACGCCGCGGTTTTTTTTCGCCACGAAATATCCAGCCCCAGAGACAGAAGGTGATTCAAAAAATCATACCAGCCGGCGATCGAGGAAAACATCGATTCGACAGCTTTTGCTTTCGTGTCAGTGGCTCTCATAACCTGTCATGGAAAAATCCGGCGTGTCCTGCTTCAAATCGGTGGTTACCTGGATGCGCCGGTTTTCTTTTTGCCGGTCCGTTTGGCGCTGGAGCGTTTTTGAAGTTTGAATTCAAGACTGTCGACAAGCGCCTGCCAGCTCGCCTCTATCACGTTGGCCGAAACCCCTACCGTGCTCCACCTGCTTTGCCCATCGCCAGATTCTATCAGGACACGGGTCATGGCCGCCGTCTTGGATGACTCGTCCAGCAACCGCACCTTGAAATCATGAAGCTCCACATCGGAAAGCTCCGGATAATAATCGACCAGCGCTACCCGAACGGCTTTGTCGAGCGCGTTTACCGGCCCGTTGCCCTCCGCCACGGCGTGGGTCATTGTTCCGTCCGGAAGCTTTATCTTTATGACCGCCTCGGCCCAGTTGTCCCCTTTCGCGTCTGAAAAGTTGGACACAACCCTGGCCCTCACCACCTCGAATTTTTTCTTCCACTGGCCCAGCGCCTTTCGCATGAGAAGCTCGAACGAGGCGTCGGCCCCCTCGAACTGAAACCCTCTCGCTTCCAGGGCTTTTAATTCGTCAAGTATGTTCGTTGTGACCAGGTCCTTGCCGTCAAGCTCGATACCAAACTCCTGCGCCTTGTGAAGAACGTTCCATTTGCCCGAAAGGTCCGACACTAAAACCCTGCGCCGGTTGCCGACCAGCGAAGGGTCTATATGCTCGTACGTAGTGGAGTTTTTCTTCACCGCGGCGACATGTATACCACCTTTGTGGGCGAAGGCCGATCTGCCGACATACGGCTGATGGGGGCGCTGGGCCATGTTGGCCAGCTCGAAAACAAGCTGTGAAAGATCCATCAGCTTCGACAACTTGTTTTTGGGCGCGCATTTGTACCCCATTTTCATCTGTAAATTGGAAATCACAGAGCAAAGATTCGCGTTGCCGCACCTTTCCCCTATTCCATTTACCGTCCCCTGGACCTGCTTTGCTCCGGATTTTACCGCCACCAGCGTGTTGGCCACGGCGCTATCCGAATCGTTGTGGCAATGAATACCAAGCTTCGCCCGGGGAAACCGGCGGGACACCTCCGCCACGATTTTTTCCACATCAAACGCCAGCGCTCCGCCATTGGTCTCGCACAACACCAGCCAGCTCGCCCCCGCGTCCAGCGCGGCCGAAAGCGTCTGCAACGCATATTCGGAATCGGCCGCATATCCGTCGAAGAAATGCTCGGCGTCGAACATCACCTCGTCAACGCGCCTGTTTAAGTATGATATCGTATCGTGGATCAGGTCAAGATTACGCCCCGGAGATATGCCCAGAGCCACCTTGGCGTGCATATCCCAGCTTTTTCCCACCACGGTGACGCAAGGTGTCCCCGCCTGAAGCAGGAGCTTTACGTTTTTATCTTTCGCCGGAGTGGCGCCGGGGTGGTGTGTCGATCCGAACGCCGCGATTTTCGAGGTTTTAAGACGCAGTTTGGCCACTTCTTTAAAATACGCCTTGTCCTTGGGATTAGACCCGGGCCACCCGCCTTCCACGTAGCTCATACCGAAATCGTCCAGGGCCTCGGTGATGCGCAGTTTGTCGTCCAGCGAGAAGCTCACCTCCTCCGCCTGGGCGCCGTCACGCAAGGTGGTGTCGTACAGCGTGATTTTCCCGCCGCTCATTTCCTGTTTTCCTGAAATGATCTCTCCTCCACGGGCAGGGCCAGCTCGAACGCGTCATGCAATATCCGCACAGACCGGTCAATCTCCCCGGACGACACCACGCAGGAGACCTTTATCTCCGACGTGGATATCATCATGATGTTTATTCCACCATCCGCCAGGGCCTTGAACGCCCTCGCCGCAACACCCGTATGGCTCCTCATGCCAACTCCGATTATGGACACTTTACCTATCTCCCCGTCCACGATGGCCTCCCTGGCCCCGATTTCCTTGACCACCGATTCGAGCAATTGCATGGTTTTGGCCGATTCCGTTTTCGGGATGGTAAACGAAAGGTCGGTCAATCCTCCGGCGGAGGTGTTCTGGATTATCATGTCCACGTTTATTTCGTCGCTGGCCACACTGGTAAATATTCTGGCCGCAATACCCGGTCTGTCCGGGACACCAACCACCGTAACCTTGGCCTGGTCCCGGGCGTACGCGACAGCGGAAACCACAACCTCTTCCATTTCTTTCCTTTCTGATGTCACTAGCGTACCCTCTTCGTTTGAGAATGTCGATTTTACCCTGATCGGCATGTTGTATTTTTTTCCGAACTCCACGGAGCGGACCTGCAATACCTTTGCGCCAAGGCTGGCCATCTCCAGCATCTCGTCGAAAGATAGTGATTCTATTTTCCTGGCGTTTGGGACTATATTCGGATCGGTAGTGTAAACCCCGTCCACGTCGGTGTATATCTCGCACAGGTCCGCCCCCATGGCCACAGCGATCGCCACTGCAGAAGTGTCCGATCCACCGCGACCAAGCGTGGTCACATTTCCTGTGGATTCGTCTATGCCCTGAAAGCCAGCCACCACCGCCACTTTTCCCCCGTCCAGTGCTTCGCGAAGCTTTTCTCCGGTGATTCTGCGTATCCTGGCTTTCATGTGAACGGCGTCGGTTAGCATCCCTATCTGCCGGCCCGTGAACGAAATCGCCGGGGCTCCCATGCTGTTCAGGGCCACGGACAAAAGCGCGGCCGACACCCGTTCGCCGGAGCTCATGAGAAGATCCATCTCCCGTTCAGGCGGGTTGGCGCACAGTTCTTGCGCCATTTCTATCAGCCGGTCGGTTTCACCGGACATGGCCGACACCACCACAATCAGGCTGTCTCCGTTTTTTGCCGCAGCCGACACCTTCCGGGCCACATGCCGGATTCTCTCCAGCGACCCGACCGACGTGCCACCATATTTTTGCACTATAAGAGCCATGACGACCTATCCGGGCCCGCCTTCAATGAAATATTCAAAAAGCTCCACGGCGGAGCCGAACTCCAGGCTGGAGTTTTTCACTATTCGCTCGTCGAACCTGTCCGCCCCCGCAGCCTCAAAAGCGGGATATATCGCAAAAGGCACGGGGTCCGTGCTGTGGGTTTTAATTTCCAATGGCGTGGGATGGTCCGACAGGGCGATTATCCTGAAATCGCCCACCGGCTTCAATCCCTCCACGACAGGCCCGACAACTTTAGCGTCGAAATCGGTTATCGACTGTATTTTGTGATCCAGCGAGCCCGAGTGTCCCGACTCGTCGGGCGACTCCACGTGCAGATATACAAGATCGACTTTTTCAAGAGCGTCGAGGCACGCGGCGGCCTTCCCCTCATAGTTGGTGTCGATCCAGCCCGTCGCGCCCGGAACGTCTATGACATTCATCCCGGCGTTGACCGCTATGCCGCGCATAAGATCAACCGCGCTGATCATGGCGCCGTCAAGACCGCGAAGCTCTTTTAACGGGGGCATGGAGGGAGCCCGTCCCTGACCCCAGAACCATACGCTGTTCGCCTCTTTTTTCCCCATGGCTCTCCGGCGAGAGTTGACCTTGTGATGCTTCAGGAATATCTGCGTCTCGCCCATCAATCGGGTCAAAAAATCCGACCCGGCTCCCTCGGGCATATAGTCCCGTATATTCTGGTCCGATATGTCATGCGGAGGGGTCAGTTTCGCTCCCGCGGGGCCACCTTTCCATACCATCAAGTGACGATACGACACCCCGGGATAAAACGAGAAATCGTCTCCTCCCAGTTGCGAGTTCATATCATTAATCAGTTCCGCCGCATCTTCCGTCTCTATATGACCCGCGGAAAAATCATCCATGACCACGCCATCCGCCACGGCGCGCAGGCTGACCAGGTTGCAACGGTACGCCACGTCGTCCGGCCCCAGCTTTATTCCCATGGCCGCCGCTTCCAAAGGAGCCCGGCCCGTGTAATAGAGGACCGGATCATAGCCAAGTATTCCCATGTTGGTAACGTCAGACCCGGGCTCGAAACCCGCCGGGGTGGTGTACACGAAACCTGCCGATCCCTCCCTGGCGAGCGCGTCCAGGTTCGGCGTTTTTGCCAGCATAAGCGGGGTTTTCCCGCCACGCTCATCCAGGGGCCTGTCGGGCATTCCGTCGCCGAGCAGTATCACATATTTATTTTTCCGCATGACAACCTCGCATATCAATCAAGCTCCGGACCCTCTTTTCAACCTGCGCCCACCATCCGTATGGCCATCGTCTCCGCCGCGCACACGTTCATATCATCTATCTCGCCCAGCGCTTTTTTGAGATTCGCCTCTTTGGCCATATGTGTCGTCAACACAACGCTGACAGGCTCGTTCTCCATTCTGCCGCGCTGTATCATAGAAGAGATTGATATCTTGTGCCGACCAAGGGCCGAGGCTATCATGGACAACACGCCAGTCCTGTCCGGAACCGTAAACCGCAGATAGTACTCCGACATGACCTCATCCATGGGCCGCACCGGGATCTTTGTCCGCGATTTGCAGGGCACGCTCAAAGGCGGAGTTTTCCCGGCGGCGCCATTGATAATTTTTCTGGAAATATCCACAACGTCCCCCATGACAGCGGACGCCGTCGGCCCGGAGCCCGCGCCAGGCCCCACCAGCATACTGGTTCCCGAGACGTCGCAGACGACCTCAACCGAGTTTAACGCTCCGTTTACGTTGGCGATCAGATTATCCGCGGGTATCATCGCGGGATGAACCCTTACGTCTATGGAATCCGTGTTTCTTTTGGCGATGGCCAGAAGCTTTATTCGATAGCCGAATTCACGGGCCATGTCTATGTCTTCCGGCGTTATCGCGCTGATTCCCTCTGTATAGACATCACCGAAATCTATCGGCGTTTCAAACCCGAGCGACCCCAGGATCGCTATCTTGTGGGCCGAATCAATGCCCTCCACATCGAATGTCGGGTCCGCCTCGGCATACCCCAAAGCCTGGGCGTCCTTTAGAATCTCGTCGAAAGCCTTCCCCTCATCGGTCATTCTGGAAAGGATATAGTTGCCGGTGCCGTTGACTATTCCCTGTACCTGGCTGATCCGGTCGGCGGCAAAGGCGTTTTTGATCGATCGGATTATGGGAATGGCCCCCGCCACGGCGCCTTCAAACCCCAGCTCCACGCCAGCGTCTTCCGCAGCTTGGTAGACCTGCTCACCACGCATCGCCAGCAAAAGCTTGTTGGCAGTGACGAGGTGTTTTCCGTTTTTCAATGATTGCAGGGCAAGCCCGATCGCCGGTTCTTCCCCGCCCATAACTTCTATGACTATATCGACATTGTCGGAGTTGGCTATTTCATAGGGGTCTGTGGTCAGCATAAGCGGGTCCACCCTGGCGTCACGCTTCGCGTTGATATCCCGCACCGAGACCCGGACCAACTCCAGTTTCACCCCGACCCTCTCGGCGAGGCTGTCCCCCCGATCCTGGAGCAGATTCACAACACCGGCTCCCACTGTGCCGAATCCGATCATACCTATTTTTATTGAGTCCATTGTTATACGTAAAGCTGAATATCCCGTTTAATATCGTGTCGAAACCGTGGCAGGCGTGTTCTGTATCGCCTGATTCCGTCGCTTATCATTTGTTTAAAGTTTCAGAGCCTCCCTGATCCCCCGCACCGCCTGTCTTGTCCTGTGCTCGTTTTCCACCAGGGAAAACCGGACGTGACTGTCTCCACCGTCGCCAAAACCCAACCCTGGAGACACCGCCACCTTCGCCTCGGCAAGGAGCTTTTTGGAAAACTCGACGGACCCCATTTCCTTGTACATGTCCGGTATTTCCGCCCACACGAACATGGTCGCCTTCGGTTTTTCCACGCTCCAGCCGATCCTGTTAAGCCCATCGACAAGAGTGTTGCGGCGTGACTCGTAAACCCTGCGCGTCTCCTCAACGCATTCCTGCGGACCGTTAAGCGCAATAATGCTGGCGATCTGTATGGGCTGGAACATGCCATAGTCGAGATAGCCCTTGATACGTTGCAGAGCGTAAACCATCTCGTGGTTTCCAACGCAAAAACCGACCCGCCAACCTGGCATGTTGTACGATTTTGACAGAGTGGACACTTCCACCGCCACATCCATCGCGCCAGGTACCTGGAGTATGGAGGGAGCCTTGTAGCCGTCGAAAACAAGCTCGGAATAGGCCAGATCGTGAATCACCATGATGTCGTGTTCTTTGGCGAACTCGATAACCTTTTCGAAAAAATCCAAATCCGCGCAAATCGCTGTCGGGTTATGCGGGAAATTAAGCATCATCGCTTTTGGATGGGGCCATGTCCTTTTGAACGCCTGCTTCAGGTTTTCAAAAAAATCGGCGTCGTTGGCTAGCGGCACGTTTATCACATCACCATTTGCGATCACCGCCGCGTATGTATGTATCGGGTATGTCGGAGACGGTACCAGCACCGAATCACCGGGGCTGGTTATGGCCAGCATCAGGTGGCTTATGCCTTCTTTTGATCCTATTGTGACGATGGCTTCGTTCTCGTAGTCGATATCAACATCGAACTTGCGTTTGTACCAGTTGCAAATGGCAAGACGCAGCTTTGTTATCCCTCTACTGGCGGAATACCTGTGGTTATGCGGTTTTCGGGCCGCTTCGACAAGTTTTTCGACTATATGTTCCGGTGTCGGCAGGTCCGGGTTGCCCATGCCAAAATCGATGATATCGTCCCCCGCCCGCCTGGCGTTGATCTTCAGGTTTGTCACCTCCGCCAGAACGTATGGAGGAAGCCTTTCTATGCGCGAAAACTTGCGTTTTTGTTTCAGCTTGTTCATTGTGGTAGATTTAATCCAACCTGCTTGATATTCAGGATAATTTTGTATTTTAATTGGTTTTTCAAGACGTTTGCAATGACATACCTTTGCGGAAGGAGAAAACAGAAAGGATCGGCGGCTATACCCTCGCCGATCGAAACACCTGGGCGGCGTGATATGACGAACGGATGAATGGGCCGGCGAAGACTTTTCTTATGCCCAGGGCTTCTCCAGCCTCGGCCAGTTCATTAAAAATCTCCGGCTTCACATATTCGACAACCGGCAGGTTGTTGCGGGAGGGCTGAAGATATTGACCGATGGTAAGCACATCGCATCCCGCGTCTTTAAGATCAATCATGACCCGCCTGACCTGGTCCATAGTCTCCCCCAGGCCGAGCATCAATCCGCTTTTTACAACCATCGGCTCTCCGCTCCGCCCGGCTTTCTCCAGCAACCTTAAGGATCTGGCATAATCGGCCGAAGGGCGGACTTTCGCGTACAACTCCGGTACGGTTTCGATATTGTGGTTGAACACGTCCGGCCCGGCTTTTATCACCGTGTCGATCGACCTTTCCCTGCCGGAGAAATCGGGGATCAACACCTCCATCGTCGCGGATTTGCAAAGCTCTCTGCATTTTCCAATCGTTCTGGAGAAGTGGTCCGCGCCACCGTCCGGCAGGTCATCGCGGGTGACCGATGTGATGACGATATGTTTCAACCCCAGTTCCACAGCCGCCTTGGCCACGTTCGCCGGTTCCAGCGGGTCGACATAATGTTTGTCGGGACCTTGGGGCACGTTGCAAAAACCGCAATTCCTGGAGCATCTGTCCCCCAGGATCATAAATGTCGCCACCCCGCCGGCGTAACACTCTCCCATGTTGGGACAGCGGGCGGATTTGCACACCGTGTTCAGGCTGGCGCCCCGGATCACCCCCCGTACGCCAAGCGTGTCGGAAAACTTTACGGCGGATTTTCTCAGCCACGCGGGTTTAATCACGGCGCTTTTTCTCCCGAGCTTTCATACATGAACGTCATGTGCGGCGTGAGCGTCATGCGCGGATTGCGTGTAAGCATAGGTGTTAACCGTATGGATAAAAAAGGTGACATCGATAGCAATGGCTGGCCCCCGAGGAATCGAACCTCGACATATAGATCCAGAATCTACTGTCCTACCGTTAGACGAGGGGCCAGCAGTCATTCGACGGCTGGATACATTCTACATAAAACCATTCATCCTGCTCAAGCCGAATAATTAATTGTCCGGCCGGCAAGTGCGTTATTTCATCCACTTATGAAAGCGGAGATGTTCTATACCACTCTATACCATGTTAGAATAATCAAGTAATTATAGGTGAAGCGCTTAGGTGATCATGATTAGGCCGGAATTTATTATAGAAGAATTGCGCAAGTACATGCCTGACGCGGATTTCGACATGGTATGGAAAGCGTACGCCTTCGCCGCCCGTTGCCACAAGGGCCAAAAAAGGGTCTCCGGAGAGCCGTACCTGAGCCACCCGCTGGAAGTCGCGCATATTCTCACCCAGATGAAGCTTGGATACATCTCTATATCTGTCGGCCTGCTCCACGACACTGTTGAAGACGGGGACACCACCATTGAAGATATAACGGATCTTTTCGGCGAGGAGGCGAGCCACCTTGTCGGTGGTGTGACCAAGATATCCTTGTTGAAGTTTTCCAGCAAAGAGGAGCAACAAGCGGAAAACGTTCGCAAAATGATCCTGGCCATGAGCAAGGACATCCGCGTTATTCTGATAAAACTGGCCGACCGGATCCATAACATGCGCACTTTGCATTATCTCAAGCCGGCAAAGCAAAAAAGCATCGCCAGAGAAACCCTGGATATATACGCCCCTCTCGCCAACAGGCTTGGGATCGGCTGGATAAAAACAGAGCTTGAGAACAACGTTTTCAAATACCTTTGGCCCAAAGAATATTATGACATCAAAAAGCAGGTCGAGGCGGTGGAGGCCAAAAGGGAAAAATACCTGAATGAGATAGTCGAAAAGGTGGACCAGACCCTGAAAAAAGAGGGGCTGAACGTGGAGGTGCACGGAAGGCCCAAGCATTATTACTCCATCTTCTCGAAGATGCGCCGCCAGGGTATCGGTTTTGACGAGGTGTTCGACTTGATGGGCGTTCGCATAATTACAAATTCCAAGCAGGAATGCTACACCGTGCTGGGCCTGGTTCACAGCATGTACAAGCCGATACCAGGCAACCTGGATGACTATATCGCGCTTCCCAAGGCGAACATGTACCAGAGCCTCCATACAACTATTGTCGGCCCCAACGGCAAGCCGGTGGAGTTTCAGATACGATCGCAGGCGATGCATCTTATCAACGAGGAGGGGATCGCGGCGCACTGGCGATACAAGGAGGGGGTATCCAAGGAAGGGAAGGGGGATGAACAGATCGTCTGGCTCAGGCGGCTTTTGGACTGGCAGAAGGATGTCAAGGATCCCCGCGAATTTCTAGAGTTTGTAAAAATAGACCTGTTCCCTGATGAAGTATACGTGTTCACTCCGCAACAGGAGGTAAAAGCGTTTCAAAGAGGCGCCACACCGATCGATTTCGCTTACGCCATCCATACAGACCTGGGCGACCATTGCGTCGGCGCCAAGATCAACGGGAAGCTCGCCTCGCTGCGACAGGAGCTGAAAAACGGCGATATCGTGGAAGTCCTGTCCAGCCAGAACCAGCATCCCAGCCGGGATTGGCTGAAGTTCGTCAAAACCTCCAAAGCGAGAACAAAGATCGGTTCTTTTGTGCGACAGGCCGAGAAAAAACGGGCGCTGGCCCTGGGACGGGAATACCTGGAAAAAGAGTTGGCCAAACTCGGCGTGGATGTAAAACAGACCATGGCCGACAACAAGCTCCTGCCTCACGCACAGGCGGCGGGTTACATGTCCCTGGACAGTTTCTTTGTGGCCCTGGGGCTGGGCAAGCTCAAAATATCGCATATCCTGGCGAAGCTTGCGCCCAGGGAAATGGAGCTTGCTTACAAGAAGAAAACCACCATCGCCAGCGCCATCAAAAAGTTCATAAGCAGGCCCGCCAAAAACGCTCCATCCTACGGGGTGCGTATCCAGGGAATGGACGATATGCTCATCCGTTTCGCGCAATGCTGCAACCCTGTGCCGGGCGATGATATCCGGGGTTTTATCTCCAGAGGCAGGGGGCTTGTGGTCCACTCCGCCGATTGCCCCAACACGCTTGGACTCGGAGCGGATTCCGACCGGAGCGTGGACGTGGAATGGGATATAAAGGAAAAAGAGAAACACCTTGTCATGATCGCGGTCAAGTCCAGGGACAAACCCGGGATGCTCTCCCGCATCACAGGGGCCATTGCAGAGTTCGAGTCCAACATCACCGAAGCGACCGTCAGGACCAACGAGGATAACACCGGGTCGATCTACCTGACCATGGAAGTCTACGATCTCAAACAGCTTCAGGGGTTGATGAACTCCATCATGAAGCTTCCGGACGTGGTCAGCGTGGAGCGCATCAAGGACAGGCTCGCTTTTAAAGCGGCCAACGTATCAAAAAAAGCCTGAAAACCGCGATCGCCGGATTGGAGCGATAAATCCGGCCCGGCTTCCACCGCATGGGTTCGTCCCTAATGCCTGAAATGGCGAATGCCGGTGAAAACCATCGCCATATCGTATTCGTCGGCGGCGGCGATCACTTCCTCGTCACGCACGGAACCGCCCGGCTGGATTACAGCCCTGACACCGACCTTCCCCGCGGCGTCGATCCCGTCGCGAAACGGGAAAAACGCGTCCGACGCCATGACAGAACCTTCCACGGGTCTTTGGGCTTTTTCCACCGCGACCCTGGCGCTGTCCACGCGGCTCATCTGGCCCGCTCCGACACCTATCGTGGAGTTGGCGTCGGCATAGACTATGGCGTTGGACTTGACATGCTTTGCGACGGTCCAGGCGAACTTGAGCGCCTCCATCTCCTCTTCCGTAGGATTGCGGCGGGTGACAACTTTCAGTGTGGCCTCGTCATGGGTGATCGAATCGCTATCCTGAACCAGCACACCACCGGGAACGAATTTCATCACCATTTCGCCATCGCTGGTTGGCGACGGGGCCTGAACAAGACGCACGTTTTTTTTGGCTGTCAGTATTTCCACCGCCTCCTCGCCGAAACCGGGGGCGATGACAACTTCCACAAACATCTGTGAAATCTCTTTTGCCACCGGGGCGTCCAGTTCCCTGTTTATGGCTATCACTCCGCCAAAAGCTGACACCGGGTCCGTATCCCGCGCCGTAACGAAGGCCCTGACCAGGGAGTCGTCCCTGGCCACACCGCACGGGTTTGTATGCTTGATAATGGCGCAAGCCGGATCGGAAAACTCGCAGGCCAGCTCGTAGGCGGCGGCCATGTCCACAATATTGTTAAAGGAGAGTTCCTTTCCATGAAACTGCCTGACCCCGGCCACACCGGTTTGCCCGGAGCCGGCTATAGCATAGAACGCCGCTTGCTGGTGCGGGTTCTCCCCGTATCGCATGGGGAGCTTTTTCTGAAGCTGGATGATCTTTTTTTCTGGAAACTTATCCCCGGTCCCGGAGCGGTCAGCCAGGTATTGCGCTATCCGGCCGTCATACCAGGCCGTATGGGCATAAGCTTTCGTGGCCAGCTCCATCCTGGTCCCGGGCGACAGGGAGCCGTCATTATCCTCCATCTGCGCTATTATCCCGGAATAATCCTCCGGGCTGACAACCACAGCCACATCTCTCGAGTTTTTCGCGGCGGACCTTATCATGGCGGGACCCCCGATATCTATATTCTCAATCGCCTCCTCCAGGGAAACATCAGGCTTGGCTATGGTCGCCTCGAACGGATACAGGTTGACGACAACCATATCGACAGGTTCGATGCCGTTCTCGCGCATCTGCTCCATATGGCTTTCAAGATCGCGTCTGCCGAGGATCGCGCCATGCACTTTCGGGTGCAGGGTCTTCACCCTGCCGTCCATCATTTCCGGAAATCCCGTATAGTCGCCGACATCTCTAACTTCCAGCCCCGCCTCCCTCAGCGCGCTGGCTGTGCCGCCTGTGGACAGGATCTCGATTTCCCATTTGCGTAAGGAGCGTGCGAACTCGATCAGGCCGGTCTTGTCGGACACGCTTATCAGCGCTCTTTTAATAACAGACATATTTTATTATAATCCTTCTTTGCTAAAAAAGTTGTCGCTTGCATATTAAAACGCCTTGGCGATTGAGGAATGGTATTCGTTGCCTCGCTTTGCGTCAAGAGGTTAGAGCGGCACACAACAATAATCCGGGAAATGACCACATGACCTCGTCCAAAGCTCCATGGCTTGAGCCATATCCCAGGCGGTTCGTGGCAAAAGAACTGCGGATCACAAGCTGGGATGATATAGAACCCTATTACGACCAGCTCGAATCGAGGCCGATCGAGTCACCTGCGGATATGGAGAAATGGCTGTCGGACTGGTCCGAGCTCAAAAGCGTCGCCGACGAATTTGTCACCAGGCGCTATACGGACATGACGTGCCACACCGATGACGAAGACAAAAAAGAGGCGTTTCTCTATTGTGTGCGCCAATTCGAGCCCAAATCGGCGGAGCGTGAAAACGTGTTGAACCAACGATTTTCGCAATCACCTTTCAGGGCCGATCTCGCCCGGGGGAAACACACCCAACTGGACCGCAAAATCCAGGTTTCGATAGAGTTGTTTACGCCAAAAAACATACCTGTCCGGGTAAAGCTCTCCGAGCTGTCGCAAAAGTACCAGCAGATCATGGGCGCCATGACCGTAACTTTCGATGGTGAGGAAAAGACAATGCCCCAGATGGCGGCGTACCTGCGGGAGCCGGACCCGGATTTGCGGAAAAGAGCGTTCCTTAAATCCACGTCCAGGCGTCTGGAGGACGCCGACAGGGTTGAGGAGCTGTTCGATTCCATGCTCACGCACCGGGCCACCTTCGCCGAAAACCTTAACCTCGATAACTACCGCGACTATTGCTTTAAAAGCAAACTGCGGGACTATACGCCCGAAGACTGTTTACAGTTCCACGAAGCCATAGAGCAATCCGCCCTGCCCCTGGCAAGATTGATCTTTGAAAACCGGAAAAAGGAAATGGACCTGACCAGGCTTGCCCCCTGGGACACGGAATGCGACGAGAAGGGGCGCCCGCCACTAAAACCGTTTACCAGCGCCGACGAGCTTGTAGATGGTGTTGCTCAGGTTTTCATGTCTGTGGACAAGAGGCTTGGCGAGCGGTTCGAGTCGATCCGGTTTTCCATGGATCTCGACAGCAGAAAAGGCAAAGCCCCTGGCGGATATCAGGCCACGCTAGAAGAGGCGCGCATACCTTTCATATTCACAAACGCCGTTGGATCTCATGGAGATGTAAACACCCTCCTTCACGAGGGGGGGCACGCTTTTCATACGCTCCAGAGCCGGTCCCAACCCCTAATATGGGACCGCCACTGCGCCATGGAGTTTTCCGAAGTCGCGTCCATGACCCAGGAACTATTGGGCGGGCGCAGGCTCGAGCCGTTCTATAAAAGTCAGCAGGACCGCGACCGGGCTCGTTTGGATCATCTCAAAGGAGTGGTTGGCCTGTTCGGGTGGGTGGCGCAGGTGGACGCGTTCCAGCACTGGATATATACAAACCCGGGAAACGATCCCGCCAGCCGCGCCAGCGCCTGGCTTGAGTTATCCGGGCGGTTTGGATACGGGGTTGACTGGTCCGAGGCGCCACCTAAGGCTCAGCAAACCCAGTGGCACAAGCAGCTTCATATATTCGAGGTTCCTTTTTATTACATAGAATACGCCATAGCGCAGTTGGGAGCTTTGCAGATTTACCGTAATTACCAGCGTGACGCGGACAAGGCGATGGAAAAATATCTTGACGCTTTGGCTCTTGGCGGGAGTGGTAATGTAAGGGAGCTATTCGAAGCCGCCGGCATCAGGTTCGATTTTTCGGCGAAACTCCTGGGAGAGCTGATGGATATGATCAAAGAAGAACTGGGTCTGTAGGGCCGGGGACCTGCGAAACATGATTTCCATCTTACGCCAATGACTCCTAAAGAACAGGTTATCGACAATATAAAAGTCGTGTGCCAGTGCCGGAATATAAAAAAAGGGGCTTTCAAAAAATTAATCGAAAGCGGAGTTACCGATCTCAACGAAATCAGCAGGATTACAGGCGCGGGCGCGGGCCAGTGCAAAGGCAAACGTTGCGGACCAAGGCTTGAGAAGATGCTAGAGGAGTAAGCGCAGGGATCGTTGATTGTCGGGATTTTCGGGAGGTTGAAACCGGCAGGTACGCCGTGTCCGGCCCTGTGTTTTTGCATTAGCCCCGGAAATGGATATAATTGAACAAATGGTGAGTTTACTTCCAGTTATTGGATTATTGATTGAATTGGTTAATTAGAGGTACCTGACGATGCTCCATTACAGAAAAACATTTATCGTAGCCTTTATCCTCGTCACCGCTTTTTCAACCGTCGCGGCGCTGGCCCAGTCCAAAAAGCTGGCGGCGGAGATGATCCAGCAACATCTGCTCGAAACAAAGGAGATGCAGGAGACCCGCGAGATTCTCAGCCCCGATATTTTCGCGTCGAAACCGTATATCGCAAGAACGTATGAGATAGCAAACGAGATTCCGCAGGTTCTGGACAAGCTGTTTTGCTATTGCTATTGCTCGATGAACCCGAAATTCAAGCACAAAAGCCTGCTTACCTGTTATACCGATAATCACGCTTCCATGTGCGGGACATGTATGAGTGAGGCTGTCGTCGCCATGAAGATGACACAGGCCAACAAGACCCCCAGCGAAATCGCGGAAGTTTTCAAGAAAAAATATCTAAACGGGCACTCTGGCCACAACTAATAAACGGCTGAGTTGAAATAGTAATCCAGCGCCCGCACACGGGGAAAGCCCCTGCGGGCGTGTGGTTACACAGAAGAGCGGATAATTTCCAGCGGGTCGATAACGTCGGTGACCCTGATCCCGAACCGGTCATTTACCACCACGACCTCGCCCCGGGCGGTCAGCAGATTGTTGATGAGAATCTCCATAGGCTCACCTACAAGCTTGTTAAGCTCTATAACAGAACCAGCCTGCAACTCCAGAACGTCGCGCACGGTCATTTCCGCAAAACCCAGCTCGACGCTTACAGTCAGCGGGATATCGAGTATCCCGTCGAGTTCGTCAAAGATTCTCGCCAGAGTGGTTTCGGCGGCGGTACTCTCGACTTTCCCGTTTTTTACGGTCTCATTCATATGACACTATCTTAAAGCCCCGACAGTTGTTTCAAACGGCAAACCCCGCATGCAGACGCATACGTATATCTTATTATTATACAATGCTTTTCATAATCAGGCAAATACACGTGAAGCGCTGACCGGGGTTTACCCCTTCATGGCGCGTTCGATCTGCCGGTCGGCTTCTTTTTTCTTCAGGTCCTCACGTTTGTCGTACAGTTTCTTGCCTTTCCCGATCCCCAGTTCAAGCTTCGCTATTCCATGCTTGAAATAGATTTTAAGCGGCAAGAGGGTGAAACCTTTTTCTTTAACCGTGGCGTGAAGTTTTAAAAGCTGTTTTTTGTGCAGTAGCAGTTTGCGGGTTCTGGTCGGGTTGTATGGCTCGAACGTGTTCTGGTTCGTGTATGCCGAAATATGACATCCGACCAGCCAGGCTTCGCCTTTTTCGATCCTGGCATAGGAGTCTTTAAGGGAGATTTTCCCCTCGCGAATCGATTTTACCTCCGATCCTTTCAGCGCCAACCCCGCTTCCATCGATTCGAGTATGTGATAATCATGCCTGGCCTTACGATTGATGATAACAGGATGTCCGCCTTTGCCGCCTGTTTTTGAAGCGGCCTTTTTCCCAGCCATGATAAACCAGCCCGAGTTTTGGTGAAAATCTAATATATCCGCCGCTAAGCCTGTTCCGTGGCGTCACGCACGCATACGCCTTTGTCACGCAGGAATTTTTTGGCGTCGGCCACGGTGTATTCGCGAAAATGGAAAATCGAAGCCGCCAGAGCCGCGTCGGCCTCCCCATCCACCAGCCCCTCGTAAATATGCTCCAGGGTCCCCACCCCCCCGGACGCTATCACCGGTATCCCTGTGGCGCGGCTGATGGTCCTGGTCAAATCAATGTCGTATCCCGACTTTGTGCCGTCCGAGTCCATGGATGTCAAAAGGATTTCGCCAGCGCCATAGCTTTCCATCCTCTCCGCCCACTGCACGGCGTCCAGTCCCGTCGGCTCCCTTCCTCCATGGGTGTAAACCTCCCATCCGGAAGTTTTCCTCCTTTTGGCGTCTATGGCGACTACGATGCACTGCGCTCCGAATCTCTGCGCCGCGTCCCGTACAAACTCCGGACGCTTGACGGCGGCGGTGTTTATACCCACCTTGTCCGCTCCGGCCCGTAAAAGCCTGTGTATGTCCTCGAGAACCCGGACACCCCCCCCCACCGTGAGAGGCATGAACACCTGCTCGGCGGTACTGGCCACCACATCGAGAATTATATCCCTTTTTTCATGAGAGGCGGTTATATCCAGAAAGGTAAGCTCGTCGGCTCCCTGGGCGTCGTACTCCCTGGCTATCTCCACCGGGTCGCCCGCGTCCCGAAGATTGACGAATTTCACACCTTTAACCACACGCCCTTCCTTGACGTCGAGACATGGTATGATCCTGCGCCGAAGAGCCATCTTTCAACCCTTGACAGCCCGGAGAGCCTCTTTGAGGTCGAGCGCTCCGTCGTATAAAGCCTTGCCTATTATTATCGAGTTTACACCAACAGGCTCCAGCGAAGCGATCGCTAGCACATCATCGACAGATGTGACGCCACCGGAAGCGGTTACAGGTATGTCCAGCTGTTCGGCAAAATGTCTCAAGCCGTCTATATTCGCCCCTTCGAGCATGCCGTCGCGGGAAATATCCGTATAGATAATTCCTGCGGCGCCCATATTCGCGAACTTGCGGGCCAGCTCGATCGGGTCGCAAGACGCCGTCTCCAGCCACCCTCTGGTGGCTGGTTTACCGTTTTTCACATCAAGCCCGACGAGGATCCTGTCCGGGAACAGGTCCGCCGCGGCCATCACCAGATCCGGATTTTCTATCGCGGCGGTACCCAGGATAACTTGTGAAGCCCCCAGGTCCAGGTATTCCGACGCCACCTGCACAGACCGAACGCCTCCGCCTATCTCGATGGGTATTTCCGCCGTATCTACAATGGCCTTTATCGCCTCTCTGTTCACCGGCCTCCCTTCGCGGGCGCCGTCCAGGTCGACAAGGTGCAACCCTTCGGCCCCCATGTCCCGCCATTTCGCCGCCATTCCAGCCGGATCTCCGGAATATACGGTCACATCATCGAACCTGCCCTGGCGCAACCGCACACATTTTCCATCGAGCAGGTCTATAGCCGGCAAAATCCTCATGTCATTTTATCTCCCGAAAGTCGCAAAATAGGAATGATAGACGACCATCCCCCATAAATCCAGCGCCAACATCCGGATTTACACCCTGCTCAATGCCCCGCGCTCTGATAGTTTCTGATCCCGGCTTTCCAGAAAGCATACGCCGCTGCAAACACCATCAAGCCCATGACGGGAGTCATAAACTGGATAACGGGATGAAACAGAAGGTCAGACGAGCCACGGTTCAAGAAGTAGTGGCTGGGATAGAAATTTACGAACGCCAGGGGAAACAGGAACGTAAGAAAATATTGCACCCACAGTTTGTAAATGGATATGGGGTAATATATCATCTCCTTGGAGCTGTACACCGCCGTATGCACCAGCGCCCTGTTCCGGAGCGTCCAAAACGCCACGGCCGATACCGCAAGACGGATTCCGCCCTGTATCAGCACCGCGCCCAACAGCGCAAGGGGAAAAAACATCACCTTGAAAAACGTCCACTCCACTTCGGCGTAGGTGGAGCCGAAATAGAGCGCCGTGGAGCCTATAAAAAAGTGGGCCATGGACGTGATCTCAAACCGGCTGGAGAGTATCTGCGTCAGCGGATCGAGGGGACGCACCAGAAACCTGTCGAAATCACCGTTGATTATCAGCGATTCGAAATCATTTAGCGACGCGAAAAAAACCGTGGTAAGACCCTGGCTGAACACCATCAGCCCGTACAGGAACATTATCTCGCCGATGGTCCACCCGGCGATACTCTTGAATTTTGAAAGCATGATCAGGATCACGCCAAGCTGACCCAGGTAAAAAACCACCAGAGCGAAAAAAGTGAAGACAAAGGTCAACCGGTATTCCATCTTCGCCCTGATCGAGGTTACGATCATTTTAAGGTATATACCGAACTCGGACATTCTACCCCCCCTGCACCACCAGCTTCTTATGCGCCGCAGTCCACATCCACCAGCATCCCACGGATAGCGCCGCCACCCATACGATCTGCAGACCTATCAGGCGCAGGGCCTGACTTCCCTCCACGTGGCCTATAAAAAGTGAGGTGGGAACATAAAGAACATACTGGAACGGTATGAAGTCGATCAGCGGACGCGCCCAGTCCGGGAAAAAATCAACAGGAAGGATGCCACCCGAAAACAGGGTGAACATTCCGTATTTCATAAGCTGAAAGCTGAACACCTCTATCACCCAAAAAGCCAGCAAGCCGAACAAAAAGTTAATCATGAACATTATCAGGTATCCGAGAATCCACGCCACGAACGCAAGGGCGTAGTTTGACAGTCGTCCCGGCATAGTCACATCAAACAGGGCCAGGGAAACCGCCACCAGAGGAAGAGCCCTGGTGAACCAGTGGTACATAGACAACCCGATCATTTCAGAAAAGCACATGGCGAAATAGTTCACCGGCTTGATCATGTCCATGCTTATCGCTCCGGTGCGGACCTTTATCACCGTATAGGAATCCTCCATGGTCATCGATATCCGGATTATCATTGCGAAAACCGCGTAGGAAATAATGCTCCTGCGATCAAACGAACTGACAGCCGCGGCGGCGGGGTTGGAATATATAGATTCCCAAAGCGATGTGAATATGAAAATGAACAGCAACCCGTTGAAGACACCCATAAAATATTCGAATTTGTAAGCAAGCTGGCGCTCGAAAGATTTCTTGGCGAAATTGATATAAACCCCCGCGGACATCCTGACGGCGCCGACCACGCTTGCGCGGCGGCCCGCCTTGTCAAACGTCCGAATTACGCTTTCAGGCATCTTTGGCGGTTACCCTGCGGCGTTGTGTCCGGTTTTCATATATGGTTTTCACTATATCTCCCACTTTCGGTTCATGAATCGATATATCTTTTATACGATAGTCCCTGAACAGAGCTGAAATCACATCATGGATGGAACGATCGCCTTGGTGAAAATGGAGCCATTTCTTGTTCGCCTCGGTCTTGACAACTTCGAGCATGGGCGACAATTTGAACTCCGGGTTATGATCGTGGAACTCTATCTCCAGGATTTTGTACCGGACATAATCCCGCTTAAGCAGCTCCGTGGCGCCGTCGTAGGCGATTTTGCCCTCCTCGATAATGATGATCCTGTCACAAAGGGTCTCTATGTCGTCCATATCGTGGGTGGTCAGGATGATGGTTACTTCGCTGGTTTTGTTTATACGTGCAAGAAACCGCCGGACGTTGTCCTTGGCGATAATATCAAGCCCGATGGTCGGCTCGTCGAGAAACAGTATTTTCGGATTGTGCAGCATCGCGGCGGCCAGGTCGCATCGCATCCTTTGCCCCAGCGAAAGTTTCCGGACAGGGACTTTCGTCAGCGGATCCAGATCCAGGGTATCGGCAAGGTCATGGTAGGTGCGTTTGAACTTGTCATCGGGAATCCGGTATATGGACTTTAGCAGGTCGAACGAGTCACGCACGGGCAGGTCCCACCACAACTGCGTTCTTTGGCCGAACACCACACCGATGTTAAATGCGTTTTGCACCCGGTTTTCATAAGGAGCGATACCATTGACCAACACCTGCCCGGATGTCGGGGTGAGGATCCCCGTTAACATCTTTATCGTGGTCGATTTGCCTGCGCCGTTTTCTCCGACATATCCCACAAACTCCCCCACGCCTATATCGAAAGTAACATTATCCACCGCCCGCTTCACACTGCTTTTCCGGGAAAAAAGATTGTAAATCGAGCCCAGCAACCCCTCTTTGCTTTCAGGGATTTTAAACTCCCTGGTAAGGTTAACTGTGCGGATAAGCGCTTCTTTGATCATTAGCAACCTGATGTTAAAGTGCAGGCTTATTGTAGCAAAGGTGGGGCGACAGAATTTTTAATTTCAGCGGAACCGTTTCGGGCTTGTAAAAATCAAAGAAAACGAGGAAAACTGAACAGCGCGGGGGCATGGGCCAATGGACGGACTGGGCGCTATAGTCCTTTTCTGATATTTTTGGAGTGGGCGGCTTCGTCGGACGTCCCGGACGTGAAACTGTCAGGCTGGGTTCCATCTATGAAAGATTCAAAGATGGCGTTATCTCCGGTGGAACGTGTAAGCTTCCCGGTTTTCTTGTTTATCCGCGCGAACACGATGTCGGCGGGAGGCGTAAAGTCCGTCACAGGGACATCCCTGAGAGCTTTTTCCATGAATTTGAGCCATATGGGAATGGCCACCCGCGAGCCGGTCTCCTTTTTTCCCATCGGCTCGTTGTTGTCCTTGCCTACCCACACGGCGCACGCCATGTCCGGTGTGTACCCGTTGAACCAGGCGTCGATATAACTGTTCGTCGTTCCGGTTTTGCCGGCTACGGGCCGTTTCATTTTTCTTCCTATGGTACGCGCGGTCCCCTCTTTTACAACGTTTTTCATTATATTTACCATCAAAAAGGCAATGGAAGGTGAGATGACCTGTCGCCCCTCGGGGACATTTTTTTCCAGAACCGCTCCTTCTCTGTTCTCGATCGATTTTATAAACATGCTCTTCATCAGCTTCCCGCCATTGGCGAGCGAGCTGTATGCGTACACCATCTCCTTTAGAGTCACCGGAGACGACCCCAGCGCCAATGTCAGGTTGGGGTCTATCGGGCTGGTAATTCCGAACCTGCGGGCAAAACCGACCGCATAGGACACACCTATTTTTTCGAGAAGCTTTATGGTGACCACATTGCGCGAATGGGTGACGGCTGTGCGGAGTGTTGTCGGGCCAAAAAACTTCTTTTCAAAATTCACTGGTTTCCAGCCCTTAAACTCCGTCGCCGCCCGGTTAAAGATAATGGGCGAATCAATGATAATAGAAGCGGGTGTAAACCCCTTGTACATCGCGGCGGTATATATGATCGGCTTGAAAGAGGACCCCGGCTGGCGCAACGCCTGGATCGCTCTGTTGAATTTCGTCACTGCCGGGTCATATCCGCCTACCATCGCAAGGATATATCCTGTGCGCGGGTCCACGGCCATCAAGGCGCCCTGGACCGCCGGTGTCTGCTCCAGAGCGAGCGGCAGGCGTCCACCGTCGTCCGGCTCCCCTTCCAGGATTTTCACATCGACGATATCACCCTTATCAAGCGCTTTTCTGGCGTCTTTGAGCTTGCCCCTCCACAGAGCGTTCTGGGACGGGTTGACCTTGTTGGCCCAATCCATGTTTTTCAGGGCGATATAACCCTTGGCGTCCTCAAAACCTATCGACACGTTTTTCCTGCCGACTTCAAGGACCAATCCGCGCAAAACCCTGCCGGGCTTATAATAGTCGTCCATGTCGGCTTTGTGTCTGGGGTTGAGCCGGGCCCAGTCGGGCTGTTCTCCCTTTTCCAGATTCACGGTCGACACAGGCCCCCTGTACCCCAGGCGCTTGTCTGTCTTTTCCAGACCGAACCGCACAGCCTCGTTGGCGAATCGTTGCAACTTCAGGTCCAGGGTGGTTCGCACGGTCAGGCCTCCGTTGTACAACATGTCGGCGCCATACTTTTTCTCCAAATACCTCCTTACGTGCTCTGCGAACCAGGGGGCGTTGTTTGTCGGCTTTTTCAGCCCCACCAGATTAAAAGGCTCGTTGGCGGCTTCGTTTTTCTGGGCCTCGGTAATGGCCTTTATGGCGACCAGGCGGTTTAACGCGTGCTCTCTGCGCTCTTTCGCGCGTTCCGGGTCGTGGTACGGGGAGTAGTTGTTGGGAGCTTTGGGAAGTCCCGATATCATGGTCATCTCAGCCAAGGTAAGCTCATGGACATGCTTGCCGAAATAAGTCTGCGCGGCCGCTTCGACTCCATAGGCGCCATGGCCGTAATATATGTGGTTAAGATATATTTCCAGTATCTCGTTTTTTGTGTATCTCCTGTCGATCTCGATGGACAATATGGCCTCACGGATTTTTCTTTCCAGCGTACGCTCCGGAGTGAGCAACAGCGTCTTGGCCACCTGCTGGGTGATCGAGCTTCCACCCTGGACAACCCTGCCGGCTTTCATGTTCGCGATGAACGCGCGCAAAATACCTTCCAGGTTGAGGCCGTGGTGCTCATAAAAGGAGGAGTCCTCAACGGCTATCGTGGCGAGTCGCAACATGTGGGGAATGTTCTCCAGAGGAGTCAATATCCGCTTCTGGACATAATATTCGGCTATGAGCGAGTCGCTGTTGTCGTAGATCCTCGTCACCAGGCTGGGCTTGTAGTCGCGCAACAGGGACACATCCGGAAGATCACTGGAAAATTGACGGTAGACATACCAGCCCGCCCCGGCTCCCGCCACCAGGGTCAACAGGAAAAGGATGGAAAAAAACGCGAAAAACGTCCTTACGTAATTATGTTTTTTCCGCCTTCGGAGCCGCCCTGTTTGCGGCTTTACCTGCGGTCTTTTTCTTCTGACCGGTTTCATCGCAAATTCCCCGGTTCACTCATCCGGACCCTGGCAGGCCAAGCCTTTCCATTATCATCTGGAGATCTTTCCACGCCTCGGATTTCGCCCCCGGATTGCGCAACAGGTAGGCGGGATGATACGTGGGCGCCAACGGAATGCCCTGGTACGTATGAAATTCCCCCCGCAATCTTGATATGGGTGTTTGGGTGTCAAGAAGTGTTTTTGCCGAAACCGCTCCCAGCGCGCATATGACCTCCGGCCCGATGGATGCGATCTGCCGTTTAAGATAGGGTTCGCACGCTTTGACCTCCTCCGGCTTCGGGTCGCGATTGCCCGGCGGTCTGCACTTCAATATGTTGGCGATATAAACAGAGCCCCGATCCAGCCCCATCGCGGTTATCATGTCTGTCAGCAGTTTACCCGCCCTGCCCACAAAAGGCGCTCCTTGCTTGTCCTCTTCGGCGCCGGGAGCCTCGCCTATGAACATCAACCTGGCGTTCGGGTCGCCCGAGCCGAACACCACCTTAGTTCGTGTTTTCGACAGGGCGCACAACTCACACTTTGCAGTTTCACCGGCGATCCCGGCCAGGTTTCCCATCGCAAAAAACTTTTGAGCCGAATCTGTGGATGGTTGTTTTTCAGGCGGTTCACTCTCCTGCCCGAATATACGACGCGCCTCTTGGGCGGATCCTCCCTCGGCCATCTCCCTGAGCGCGGAGATCCAGTCGCTCCGGGTGGAGCCGTCGATCAGATCATGGCCATGCAACTGAAGCGTCTCCAGGTTCAGCTTCAGCTCGGCAAGCTTGGCCAGTATCTCCTCGTTCTCGCTCACGTCCGCCCTCCAACCAAGCCGCGGTCGCCGTATCCGCCGGTCAACATGCCGGCGATCCGGTCAAGGATTATTTCCCCAATTTCTCTTTTCGACATTTTCTGAGGTTTGATGGTCTCCCCCGACCTGGTGATGATAACCACTTCGTTATAGTCGGACCCGAACCCTATGTCATCGCGGGACACGTCGTTTACAACTATCATATCCATGTTTTTCCTGAGCAGTTTTTCACGTCCGCTCTTCTCCGCATTGTCAGTCTCCGCGGCGAAACCAACCACGATCTGCTTGTTCCTCAACGCGCACATTTTTGCGATGATGTCCGGATTCCTCACCAGCGAAAGGTCCCAGCTCTCTTTTTCCTTGATCTTGCCGGAAGCTACACTTCTAGCCCGATAATCGCCAACCGCGGCGGCCATAACAAGAACATCCGAATCGGTGAACCTCTCTTGTACCGTCCTCATCATTTCCAGAGCGGTCGGGGCGTAAATTGTCTCTATATCTTCGGGAACGGGGATTTCCATCGCTCCGGCGACCAGTGTAACATCCGCCCCGCGTCTTGCGGCCGCTTGCGCGATCGCCACACCCATTTTACCGGATGACCTGTTGCCGATAAACCGGACCGGGTCTATCGGCTCTCTGGCCCCGCCGGCGGTTACCAGAATTTTCCTGCCCAGCAAATCACGGCCAAGATCAAGCCTGTCCAGGACCTGGCTTACTATGTTTTCCACCCGCTCCATTTTCCCCTCGCCCGTTTCGCCGCACGCCAGCTCTCCCGTCGCCGGGCCTATGAAACCGGCGCCGAGCTGTTTTAGCGTTTCTATATTTTTCCGGACGGATGGATGATTATACATATTTGCGTTCATGGCCGGAGCCACAAGCACAGGCGCGTCGGACGCCATCAGCATGGAGGATAACATGTCATCGGCGATACCGTTGGCCAGCTTGCCGATGATATTGGCTGTGGCCGGGGCGATCAGGATCAGGCTCGCGCCGCGTTGAAACGTGATGTGGGGCATGGGATCATCGCCCGGAGCCGGATAACCGTGACGCAAAACATGGTTTCCCGTCAACGCCGCGAACGTCAGGGGGGTGATAAATTTTTCCGCGTTGGCGGTCATGGCCACGTGGACGCTCAGGCTTTCGTCCATAAGCCTTCTGGCAATCTCCGCGGATTTGTACGCGGCCACACTGCCGGTCACAGCGAGTACTATTTTGGTTTTTGACATCATCTGTAAAATTTATTTTCCAATATTGATATTATACACGCGACGGATCGCCGGACATGAAAAAGGGGCTGTCCTACGCCCCTGCCCTGGCCTGGATGTCTACGAGTATAAGATACAGCACGGGTATCAAAGCAAGGGTGAACAGGGTGGAAACCGTCAACCCTCCCACAATCGCCGCCGCCAGCCCGGAATAGAGCTCCGACCCGGCCCCTCCGCGAATCACGAGAGGGAGCATGCCGAACACGGTGGTCACCGAACTCATGAAAATCGGCCTGATTCGGGATTTGACCGCTTCGAGCAGGGCTGTTTTCCTCTTCATTTTTGCGTATTGATGGTTTCGCACCGTCTGGTGAATCAGCAGGATGGCGTTGTTGACGACTATTCCTGTCAGGATGATAAAACCAAGCATGGTCAACACGTCAAGCTTCGACCCTGTCGCCCACAGGCCCAGAATCGCTCCGGAAGCCGCCAATGGCACGGAGAACATTATCAGTAACGGATATATGAACGACTCGAACAGAGCCGACATCAGCAGATATACGATTACAACGGCCAAAATGAACGACCCGGACAGCGCTTTTGCGGTCTGTTCAAGGTCGCTGGCAGAGCCGGAAATGGAAATCGAATAGCCATACTCCAGACTTTGACGGATCGGGTCGAGGACATTTTTGTTTATCGACTCGACCATGGTCTGCAACGCGATTTTCGGGTTTTGCGTCACAGACAGGGAGACTGCCCGGTCCATCTCTATATGGTTGATCTGGCTCGGGCCAGAGGTCTCCACCACTTTCGCCACCGAATCGAGCCGGATTGCGACACCATCTTTGCCGTAGATCATGATATCTTCCAGGGAATGACGGTTGGTAAACGCCTCTTCGGCGCCCTTGACAGTGATATCGTACTCCTCGCCGCCGGTCTTGAACAGCGTCGCCTTCTTGCCGGCGACCAGCGTTTCCACAACCTCGGCTATGTCGCTGACTGACAGCCCCAAGTCCGCCGCCCGCTCCCGGTCTATACGCACCTGGTATTCAGGCGCCCCTGTCTCCAGGTTCGAGCGGACAAACAGAACCCCTTGGGTCCCGTAAATTTTCTTTTGAATCTGTCCCGCTATGGTGGCTATCCTGTCCATTTCCAGACCGCGTACCTCTATTTCCATATCCGACCCCAGCAGCCTGGAAAACAGGGGAGTCTGAAAGGCGGCCACATGTTTGAATCCCGGGGACCCGGCTATGACTTTATTTATTTTCGCCGCCACTTCCCCCATCTTGAGCCTGCTTTCCTCCCTGACCCTTATACCGATACCGCTGAACCTGGCGGATATGACGTGAAATATGTATTTGACATCGGGAACAGCCATGATTTTTTCCGCGATCTTGTCTGAATGTTTTTGCATGGTCTCCATGTTGGATCCGACAAAGGGCTTGAAGATAACGAATATCAGGTTTCTGTTGCCTTTGGGCAGGTACTCCATCTTCGGCGCCAGGGGGATAGTGGACCCGGCCAGGGTTACGATAACGATCACTATGGCGAACTTGATAGCGAGCCCCGCCCCTGAAAGTTTTTGTACGATACCCGTAAACAACCGGCTGACGGCCAGGCCGACGGAATCCAGCGACAAAATCCTGCTTACCACCCGCCCGACGCTCCCCTCAAGACTTTTTCCAGCCACCATGAACCTGGCCGCAAGCATGGGTATTACCGTCACCGACACTATCAGAGAGACAAAGACCGAGCATGAGATGGCGATGGCGATATCCTTGAAAAGGAGCCCCGCCTCCTCCTTGACAAACATGATTGGTATGAACACGGCCAGGGTCGTCAGAGTGGAGGCGAGAACCGCCCCCCAAACCTCTACCGTGCCGTCGAGAGCGGCTTCCATCCTGTCTTTACCCATTTGCAGGTGGCGGTATATGTTTTCCAGGACTACGATGGCGTTGTCGACAACCATGCCAACGGCAAACGCCATGCCCGCCATTGAGATTATGTTTATCGACCTGCCGAAAACGCCCAGAAGTATAAATCCGGATACGACCACTATTGGGATGGAAACGCCTATGACCAGGGTGCTTCTGAAAGATTTAAGGAAAAGTATCAGCACCGCCACGGCCAGAAAGGCGCCATAAGCGAGGTTGGAGGATACGAATCTGATGGATTCCCAGATATAATCGCTGGAATCGTAGCTTTCGTATATCGCCACAGATTTCGATCGCAGTTCATAGTTAAGTTTTTTTATGGTTTTCTCTATTTCGTTGATGACCTGAATCGTGTTCGCCCCGGTCTTTTTCACTATCCCGAACGCAACCGCCGGCTGGCCCATGATCCTCACCATGGAGGATCGCTCCTTGAAAGTGTCGTATACCTTGCTGATATCCCGCATATACACCGGCGCGGAGTTCCTGTCTTTCCTGATGATTACCGACTCGATATCACGTATGTTCCTGAACAAACCGACCGTGCGCACCAGGTATCTGCGTTTCCCCTGGTCGATATGCCCGCCGCGGACATTCATGTTCTCGCGTCGCAGGGCGTCGAAAACGTCGGAGATGACAAGGCCCCTGGCGGATAGCGCCTTGAAATCCACCACAACCAGGATCTCGCGTTCTTCACCTCCATAAACACGTATTTCACCGACGCCCTCGATTCGCTCGAACCTCGGGGCGATAAAATCCTCGGCCACCTGCCGCATTTTATTCACCGGCATGGAGCCTCTCATCGTGGCCCAGTATATGGGTCTGAGTTCGGAGCTGGTGCCGGCGAAGATGATGGGTTCGTCCGCTCCTTCAGGAAAATCTCCGATTCTCGCCAGCCGTTTGATGATATCGACAACCGTTATATCCTTGTTCACCCCCCATTCAAACTCCAGCTCCACGTTCGAGGAGCCCTCCCTGGAGGTCGAAGTGATCCGTTTTAGGCCTTCGACGGCCTGAAGTTTCTCCTCCATGGGGATGGTGATCTGCTCCTCGACCTCCTGGGGAGCGGCGCCCTGATAGTTTGTGGTGATTCTTATCTCAGGCTTGTCTACCGTCGGCTTCATCTGGATAGGGATATTCGCCAGCGACAAACCGCCGAACAACCCGACAAGCAGGGTGGCCACGGTCACCGTGACCGGGTTGTGTATCGAGAACCGGATCAACCACATGCGTGTAATAGCTCCTTGCTCGGGCCGTTTTCGTGGAAGGATCTCATTTTGGAAGGATGTTTTTTAAGCCGCGGTTATGGCGCTTTGCGCCCTATGACCATCACCTGCTGTCCGTCGCGCAGTATCTCGTTGCCCGTGACAACGAGTTTTTGCCCCGGCGTTATATCTCCCCCGGCCTCAACCAGCTCTCCATATTGACGACCAAGCGTAACAACGATCGACCTTACCGTTCCATTTTCATCGACGGTGAACACAAGAGCCTTTCTCTCTCTCCACACTATTGCGTCCCGGGGGATCAGCGTCGCCTTTTTTTTCTGTTCCAACGGTATTTTCACACGGACGAACATCCCGTCCCTGGCCAGATACCCCGGGTTTTCCATTACTATCCTGACAGGGAAAGTGCGGGTATTCGTATTGGCCTTGGGAACTACAGCCACGATCTCTCCTGTGAAATCTTTTCCCGGATACGCGTCGAACATAAGCGAAACCTCGCCGGACGGGTTGACAGCGGACATGAGGTGTTCCGGAATTTCGATGATGATCTCCACCTTGTGAGTGTCGACAACTTCAAACAGATTTTCCCCCTTTTCCACCCAGGCTCCCGCATCCACAAATTTTCTGGTGATAAACCCGCTGAAAGGCGACGTTACCCTGAGGCGGGACAGGTTATATCTGGCGAGGTCGAGCTCGGCTTCCCTGAGCTTTACGTTCGCCTTCGCCGAGTCCACATCGAGATCCGCGTTCTGCTTGTTTTCCAGGGACGCTATTTTTTGCCGATAAAGCTCCGTGGTCCGTCTTGCGGCCAGCTCGGTTTTTTTCAGGTTAGCCCTCGCGCTATCCAGGCTACCTAACGCTTCACGGACTTTTATTTTGTATACGGTTTCATCCAGGGCGACAACGGTCTCACCAAGCGAAACCTCGTCCCCCTCCTTTTTGGAAAAGTCTGTTATCCTGCCTGGAGCTTCAGCGGAGACGACGGTCATGGTAAGAGCCTTGACAGAGCCCACCATGTCGACCGAGGCGGAGACGTTTTTTTCAATTACTTGCGCAACCTCGACAGACGCGGGCGGGCGGCCCTGCTTTTTACCTTGGGCGACAGCGATGGCGCCGTTGGACATGCAGGCGACCATAAAACCTGCTAACACAGATGAAGCTGTAAAGCGCCAGCGCTGACAGTGATTGAACATGGGAATTATTTAATCATATAATCGTGGAACCATGCCTAAAAAACCTATTTTATACCTGATCGACGGCGCCGGATATTATTATCGCGCCTATTTCGCCATAAGACAGTTGCTTTCCAATTCCAGGGGTGTGCCCACGAACGCGGTATATGGATTCGCGCTGATGCTTAAAAAAATTCTGAAAGAAAAAACGCCGGATCTGGCCATGATCGCTTTTGACAGCAAGGAAAAAACGTTCCGCCACGAGATGTACGATTTATACAAGGCGCACCGGCCCGACATGCCCGAAGACCTTGTAGCCCAGCTTCCATATATCAACCGGCTGGCTGATTGCTACAATCTTGCGACGGTCAGGATTCCCGGATACGAGGCGGACGATGTCATCGGCACTGTGGCGGTAAAGGCGGCGGCGAAGGGATACGACGTGGTTATAGTCTCTTCCGACAAAGACATGATGCAACTTATAAGACCAGGCATACACATGCTCGATTCCATGAAGGATATAAGTATTGGCCCGGACGAGGTGGAGCGAAAATTCGGGGTCGCTCCGGAAAAAGTCGCTGACGTGCTGGGGCTAATGGGGGATTCTTCCGACAATATCCCGGGCGTGCCGGGCGTGGGCGAGAAAACGGCCATAGCCCTGATGAAAGAATATGGAAGCATGGAGGCGGCGCTTGAAGCGGCGAAAACCATGACCAGGAAGAAACTGCGCGAGAACCTTCTTGAATTCGCCGACCAGGCCAGGTTATCCAGACGTCTCGCCACTATCCGTCTTGACGCTCCGGTTGACTTTAACCCGGATCAATGGAGAGTGCGCGAACCTGACACAAAAAAACTGCGGGAGTTGTTTACCGAGCTTGAGTTCACCTCGATGATCGATGACCTTGCGCCTTCCAGCCAGGCGGTGGAGCGTGAATACATATCCGTTCTCGATATCGAAACTTTCCAGGCGATGATAAAAGACATTCGCCGCTCCGGGGAGCTGGCTGTGGATACCGAGACCACCTCCCCGAACCCCGTGGACGCGCGCCTCGTGGGGGTGAGCTTTTCGTGCCAGGAGGGAAAGGCGTATTATCTGCCGCTCCGGCATGATTATGAAGGCGTCCCGGACCAGCTGACGCCGGAAGTTGTGTATCCTGAAATCAGGCGTTTACTCGAGGATGGCTCGATCCCGAAATATGGGCAGAACATAAAATACGACATGATCGTTCTCAATACCGAGGGGATCGGCGTTGATCCTGTCGGTTTCGACACGATGATCGCCTCATACCTCCTCGACCCCGCCAGGTCGCACGGGTTGTCCGCACTGTCGAGGGAGTACCTTGGCGAGAAAACAATCCCCTATTCCGAAGTGTGCGGCACAGGCTCGAAGAGTGTCACTTTCGACAAGATCCCCGTGGACAAAGCCACCGAATACGCCGCCGAGGATGCGGATATGACATATCGTCTCGCCAAGTTGCTTGCCGGCAAAATCAGGAGCGAGAGCTTGTTGGCGAACCTCCTGGAACAGGTGGAGATACCCTTGACCGTAACTCTGGCCAAAATGGAGCGAAACGGCGTGATGGTGAACGCCGGAGTGTTGAAGGAACTTTCTTTGTCCATGGGAACCCGGATCGGCGAAATGGAGAAGAAAATATATGAAACCGCTGACGAGGTGTTTAACATCAACTCTCCCAAGCAACTCGGCGTGATTCTTTTCGACAAGCTCAAACTACCTTACGGACGCAAAACCAAAACCGGTTTTTCAACCGATCAGGCCACCCTGGAAAACCTTGCGCCCAAGCACCGGTTGCCGGAGCTGGTGGTGGAGTATAGGCGTCTGGCGAAGCTGAAAAACACCTATGTGGACGCTTTGCCAAAAATGATCAATCCATCAACCGGCCGAATTCACACCTCCTTCAACCAAACAGTCACAGCGACCGGAAGGCTGTCTTCGTCCAACCCGAACCTTCAGAACATACCGGTCCGCACCGGGCTGGGCAGAGAGATCAGGAGAGCCTTTGTCGCCCCTGCCGGACACAAGCTGGTTTCCGCCGATTATTCGCAAATAGAGCTTAGGCTACTCGCCTGTTTTTCTTCTGAAAAAGTTTTGCTGGAAAGTTTTCATAACGGCGAGGATATCCACGCCAGGACCGCCGCGGAAGTGTTCGGCGTTCATTCGGATTTGATTACCGAGGACATGCGCAGGGTCGCCAAAACGGTGAACTTCGGGATTATCTATGGCCAAACCGCTTTCGGCCTTGCGCGCGAGCTTAAAATCCCAAGAGGTGAGGCGCAAAGATATATAGACAACTATTTCGACAGATATCCCGGGATCAGGAAATATTTCAGTCGGGAGCTGGAAAAAACCAGGAAAAATGGTTATGCCGTCACGCTCCTGGGCCGGCGGCGTTATCTGCCGGCAATAAACTCGTCCAACAAACAGGCCAGGGAGTTTGCGGAACGAAACGCGATCAACACTCCCATACAGGGGAGCGCCGCGGATCTGATCAAGCTTGCCATGATATCAATAGACCGTCGGCTCGCCACGGAGAAACTGTCGTCGAGGATGATACTTCAGGTTCATGACGAGTTGCTGTTCGAATCCCCCGAAGATGAAGTCGACCGATTGACTCATCTTGTCAGGGAAGAGATGGAAAACGTCGCCGAGCTTGATGTGCCCCTGGCTGTCGTAATCAACGCCGGAGACAATTGGGACGAAGCGCACTGACCTGCACGCACCGACCTAGGGTGTTCTAACGCCATCATGCGCAAGGCCTGTGGGAGCGGTCAGGCTCAACACAATCCACGATATTTCAGGATGTTACCCATTATCCAGCGGGGATTTGACTTTATCGCCCCGGATATCGTAAACTATTTCGCTTTCAAATCAGCAAGGAGCGTGCAATGACCAGGGAGATAAACACCGCCCAAACCTGCCGCCATTGTGGCGGTACATTGATAGATCGTTTTGAAGACGCCAGGTGTCTTCAATGCGGGCGAGTATCCGGCCACGTTTGCCCGGCATGCATATATCCGGAAGCTACTCCCAAACCCGATATGAATAAAAAACAGCAAAAAGCCAACGCTGTCTGAATGTTTGGCCAATCTTGCTTTGTTTTGGAAATGACAATGGGGTCAAAAGGGGTTATCATCCCATTAATTCCGTAATCTACCCGGGCGGTTAACTCAGCGGGAGAGTGCCATCCTCACACGGTGGAAGTCACTGGTTCGAATCCAGTACCGCCCACCATATTTTCATCTGTGTGAAACTGTTCCGCAAATCCCGGTTCTGCTATCGCTGACCATAATATATAGAAGATGATTTTCCATCAACCGGGCTTCCGCACAAACACTTTTTTCCATATCACAGGTATGGGAAAAATCGGCATTCAATCGTGAAACTATTGATATATAAAAGATTGTAGTTATAATCAACGATATTTTATGACTTTTATCATAACCAATCCAAAGAATAGGCTCTAGACTAATTCCAGCGCTTACTAGACCCTTTGCCAGCTACTTTCAAATCCGGAACGGATTTATGCACAAGGGTCCTTGTTTAAAGCGCTTCGCCAGTTTGTGTTAAAGAAGTTGCATATCCTCAGTGATATGGACTTGGCTGGCGATTCTATATTTTTATTTATTGAGGGGGCATTATGAAAAAAAGTTTATTTCTCACGATGGTCATGGTGTGCGCAATCGCGCTCACCGGCCAGGCTTTCGCTGAAACCACTTTCGATTTCAGCGGGCAATTGCGGTTCCGCCCGGAAATGCGGGACAACTCCGACTTTAACAGTGGTAGCGACGACAAGCAGGGATTCATAGGGAGCCGTGCGCGCTTCACGGTTAAGGCCACCGTGGCCGAAGATGTTTTCGCCAAGATCACATTGCAGGATGTAAGGCAATGGGGTCAAGAGGGCAACGTCAACACCAGCATGGAAGGTACCGACGTTCAGGCTGTGGACATTTTTGAAGGATATTTCCAGGTCAACAAAATCGGAGGTTCCCCCATCGGGATCAAGGCCGGACGCCAGACCCTTGTTTATGGTGACCAGAGATTGCTCGGTCATCTCGGATGGAAAGATCAGGCGCGTACGCATGACGCCCTGAAAGTTATCGTAGACCTGGGCAAAACCAGGATCGATTTGATCGCCTCCAAAGAAGATGAGAGCGGCAAGCCATCCGACGAAAAGAACGACGCCGATCTGATGGGTGTATACGCCATGACCAAGCTGGCTGAAAAGGTTCAGCTTGATATTTATCTCCTTAACTGGAAAACCGCCAGCACCGACGCGGACGGGAACGCGGCCAAGGGTCACAACATCATGACCTACGGAGCCAGGTTCAAGGCGGTCATGGGTGGTTTTGACGGCACAGCCGAAGCGGTCTTCCAGTCTGGCGACTGGGCCGAAGGCGTGACGCAGTCGGCCAACGCGTTCGCGGTCAGGGTCGGGTATAAGCTCAATGTCCTGGGCGGCACCCGGATAGGCGTTGAGTACGATCACGGTTCCGGTGACGACGATCCATCTGACAACGAGCACAAGACTTTCGTGTTTCCCTACCATACAAACCACGGTAAGTATGGTTACATGGATTATTTTTCCTGGGGCAACATGAACGATATCCAGATCAATCTGAAAACCAAGCCCATGGAAAAAGTGGTCGTCAAGCTCGACTACCACATTTTCACACTGGATAACGGTAACGATGATTGGTTAAACGTGGTTGGCACGAAGGCCTTCAAGTCCGCCGTCGCAGGTAAAGACAGCACCGACGCGGGTACTGAAATCGATCTGACGGTGGTCTACAAAGCTCTTAAAAACCTGAAGCTGGTTTTTGGATACTCCATCTTCCAGCCTGGTGAAGCCGCCAAGGAGCGCTCCAGCGATAATAGCGACACATCGAACTGGAGCTACCTCATGACGATCTTCAATTTCTAGGACAATTATTTTTGCCACTGGCGGCGAGCCTCCGGGCTCTTCGCCGGTGGCGTTTTTTTTTGGATAGCCTTTACGATATATTTACTGCCCTCCGGACATCGCTTTTACCCTATAATCAGTTGGCGAAATAAAGCGTCCACCCTTTCCGCTGGTTGTTGCCGGTTTGCGGATTTATCACGATCATGACAATATTCGGGAAAAGACATTAATGCCCCAAAAACGATTCGGCCATGTGGAGATACCTTTCAAGCGTATCCACATAGAACTTACCAACGCTTGCGAATTTGATTGCAGTTTCTGCCCCAAACCTATCATGGACAGGCCATATGGATTCATGGATCTTAAGCTGGGCAAGCGCGTCATTTCCCAAATAGCGAAGCATGGACTGGCGGAGAAGATTACATTTCACGTCATGGGCGAGCCGACGCTTCATCCGGAGTTTTTCAAGTTTCTCGACCACGCCGCGTTGGAAAAAGTGAACGTCGGCCTGACAACCAATGGCCGCAATCTCGGTGGCGATGTGGGCTCTCGATTGCTTGATTATCCCCTTCACCAGATTGATGTGTCGTTCCAGACGCCCGACGAGGCGTCTTTTGTCCTGCGTGGAGCCGGCAAGGTCACGTTTGACGATTATCTATCCGGAATACTCGATTTTTTTACCGCCCACAGGGCAAGGTGGCCGGAGACCATTTTCAAATTCCGTTTTCTGAATACCCGGTTCAGAGTGAAATCGATGGAAAAAAGGCATGGACGGATAGATGTCATGTCGAGCAACCGTGAGCTCCGGGACACTTTCGCGCGATGGGTCAGGGCGGTTTATGAACGGCTCTCTATCGAACCGGAGCAAACTTCAGAAGCGATAAGGCGGCTTGAGAGCCTTGTCTGCCACAAATGGAATGTTGTGGAAATCCTGCCTAATGTTTTTTTCGAAACATACATACTCGAAGACTGGGGCAACGCTTTCCACGAGGGGAAAGTATATGACGCATGGGCGGGATATTGTTTCGGAATGAAAGATCATTTTGCGATCACGCAAAACGGAGACGTTACCTTGTGCTGTATCGATTTCAAGGGCAAAACCGCCATCGGCAACCTGAACGAATCTACAATCGAGGAGATTCTGTCATCTGATGAGCTTGGCCGGATAATGGCGGGGTTTCGCAGATTTCGCCTGGTAAAACCATACTGCAAACGATGCCTTGGCGGCAAGACGTTCCTGTCCTGGCTCATAAAACCGGTTCTGGGTATCGGCGGGCTCGGCCTTTTAAAGCCCTTCTTTTACAAAAAAACCAGGCTATACCGGTAGAAACCACAATACCCGCGCCTCCTGCCGTGTGATGGTGGCGTCACGGGCCGGGCTGTCGCCACGCCGGGATATCGCCTTCCTTCGCGGATTGAAGGATACGAATATAGCTTGCGTACCTGCCCTTGTCTATCCGGCCGGTTTCAACCCCATCGCGAATAGAGCAACCCGGCTCCTCGACATGGAGGCAGTCGCGAAATCTGCATCCTCCGCTGTACGCTGAAAAACCCGGAAAGTGTGACGCCACATCCGCGGGCGAAACACCGGTCGGTGAAAACAGGCGTATGCCCGGAGAATCGATTATCGCTCCGCCCCCCGGCATGTCTATCATCAGCGCCGACGTGGTTGTATGCCGTCCTTTGCTTATTTCTCCCAATTCTTTGGCGACCAGCCTGTCCGCCCCGGGGACCAGCCTGTTTATCAGTGACGACTTGCCAACTCCAGAGTGCCCCACCATGGTGGATATCAGGCCGCCTAGCGATTTTTCCAAACGCTCGATTCCGGCCCCGCTGATCGCGGACACAGGGAGCACATCGTATCCAAGGGGTTCATACTCCTGTGCGGCGCGGATGAACTTGCCCGAATCCGGAATATCAATCTTGTTGACAACAATTATGGCCTTGATCCCGGCGTGGCTGGCCGCCACGGCAAAACGATCTATCAACCCCGGCTTGAACAGGTCGCCGCAAGCCGTGACGATCGCCATGCAATCCAGGTTCGCCGCCAGCACCTGCCTCGCCCCCCGGTGGTCGCTCGTCCTGGCCAACTCGTTGCGTCTGGGTTCTATGGATTTCGGACGGTCACCCACAAACCGAACGATATCCCCCACAACCCAGGTTTGTCTTCGGGGAGGTTTCCACTCGACCACGCCTTCAGGTGTGGATATCAGCACTTTCAAACCATGATGGGCGATTAAACGGCCTGTTTTTTCCTGGTCCGGCATATGTTTACAGAAAAACTCGAGTTTGATAACCTTGCCTGACAGCGCCGGGGGCCATGGATGCGTTTATCTACTGATCCAGCTTCTGCCTGAGGATACGGTTGACAGACTCCGGGCTTGCCTTCCCCTTGGTCGCACGCATAACCTGCCCGACAAAATATCCGATCAGCTTGGTTTTACCAGCCTTGTACTGCGCCACCTGTTCGGGATTGGCGGATATGACCTTGCCAACCTCCTCTTCTATAAAGGATGTGTCTGTAATCTGCACAAGACCCTTTTGCTCTACTATGGTTTTGGGGTCCGCGCCGGTTTTGGCCATCTCTTCAAACACTGTCTTCGCTATCTTGCCACTGATAACGCCTGTGTCTATCAGGCCGATCATATCGTTTAGCATGGCTGGAGTTACGGCGCACTGCTCCGGTGATATGTTCTGTTCCTTAACGATCCTCAACACCTCGCCCATCACCCAGTTGGAAACCGTTTTCGGATTCTTGGCGTCCTTGACCGCTGTTTCGTAATAATCTGCGATCTGCCGCGAAGCGGTCAGCACTTCCGCGTCATACTCCGGCAGGTCATATTGCTCTACGAACCGTTCAAATTTCGCGTCCGGCAACTCCGGAAGCGAAGCCCTGACCTTTTCAATCCACGCACTGTCGATCACCAGCGGCTCTAAGTCAGGCTCTGGGAAATACCGGTAGTCATGGGCTTCTTCCTTGCTCCTCATCGACATCGTCATATCCCGGTCAGAATCGTACAATCTCGTCTCCTGGATGATTGCGCCGCCATCTTCCAGTATCTGCCGCTGGCGCTCCACCTCGTAGTCTATGGCTCTTTTGAGGAAACGAAACGAGTTCATGTTTTTTACCTCGGTCCGTGTGCCAAACTCTTTACGCCCCACGGGCCGGAGCGATATGTTCGCGTCGCACCTTAGAGACCCTTCTTCCATGTTGCAATCCGACACATCCAGGTATTCCAGGATCGCCTTGATTTTGCCCAGGTATTTTTTGGCCTCCTCGGACGATCTGATATCCGGTTCCGACACGATCTCCAGTAGCGGCACACCGGCCCTGTTCAGGTCGACATAACTCGAGCTCTGGTCGCCCAGGTTTTCTCCATGTATAAGCTTACCCGCGTCCTCCTCCATATGGATTCTGGTAACCCCGATACTCTTCTTTACGCCGTTAACATGGATATCAATCCTGCCATTGATGGCGATTGGCATGTCGTACTGTGAAATCTGGTATCCTTTTGGGAGGTCGGGATAGAAATAGTTTTTCCTGTCAAACTTGGTTTTGGACGCTATCGTGCAATTGGTCGCAAGCCCCGCTTTTATCGCGCGGTTGACCACCTCTGAATTCAGCAATGGCAAAGATCCGGGCATACCGAGGCAGACCGGGCATGTGTTCTCATTCGGATTTGCGCCGAACCGGGCGCTGCAACCGCAAAATATCTTGGACTTCGTGGAAAGCTGAGTGTGCACTTCCAGCCCGATTACAACTTCATATTCCATATTCTGTTTCTACCACCAGTTGATTAAAATGGTTCCAGACGCCGGGCAAGCGAAAAGTATACAGGATTCAATAATACACTTCTTCCGGCTGTTTTTCACAATCCTTGCGGGAAAATCTCGGGCGGAAACTACCCAGGCTTCAATATCACAAAAAAATGGATTAACGCCGCGTCACAGGGCGAGGTGACCATTGGACATCTTCACCAGCAGACTATTCAAAGGTGAGGTTTTCCAATCGAACCGCCTTTACGCCGATTATCTCTTTGGACGACTTAAGACTTTGCATCAGGAACTCCTCGAGCTTGTCCTGCACAAACACGGTATCGGAATAAAACTTCTCCTTGAAAAAAGCTTCGATGGCGTTTTCCACGGTAACCGTGGAATAAAAAACCCGGCCATACGCGTCGTCCCTGAACTCGGCGGATTCGAAAAGCAGGCTAACCGTCACACTCATTATCCGGGTCGCTTCCGAATCAAACTCCACCGGTAAAAACACTTCGATATTTATCTCTGGAACCTTCGCTTCTGTGGTGTCTGTCGTAAGATCGTCCACCAGAAGCTCTTCCTCGGCTTTGGTTTCGTCGGATTTCCCTTCATCCTTAGCCTCATCTTTTGCAGGTTGCGCGGCCTGGGACGCCAGCTCCGGCTGGACTCCTCCATAAAAAAACCAGTATCCGCCGCCTAATAACGCCATCAGCATGACGCCTGCGGCGCCCGTCGCAATAACACTGAACTTCGATGAAAACACTTTACCCCGCATCAATGGGGGCAGTGGTATTTTGCCTGCAACCTGACGGATCGGCTTTATCAGCCCGAAAAGCAGCCCTGACAACAAAGCGCCGATACCCTTTTTGCTTTCGACCTCATCCTCTGGCATATGAAAGTCATCAAGCTCTTCGTCTGCGCTGTCGGAATGTGATGTGGAGGGGATACCAAGAATCTCCTCGTCCATGCTTTCGTCATGATCATCTTCGCGGGGGAATTCCGATGTGGCTTCCTCTTCAGATATAATATCGTCCAGGGTGGGCTCTTCACTGATGGAGTCATCGTCTGACGTCTCATCGACAAAAATATCCTCTCCCATGTCTTCGTCTTCGCCATCTAACAGGCTATCGAGCTCGTCTTCGCTGGTATCTTCCTCTTCGGCCTGCTCCGGTTCAGCTTCCTTGCGAATGATCGTGGTTTCATCCGGTGACGCCTCGTCTTCGTCTGGTTCATCTTCCATATCTGCGCTGACAAGCAGAGCGTCGATATCATCCTGCGAAATAATCTCGGTTTCATCCTGGCCGGGAGCAAGGTTGTCGCTACTTTCATCAATATCGCCCTCTTCAGTCGGCTTGCTTGATTCACCATCAGCCTGGCTTATGACATCAGGGACAGTCGATTTTTCTTCCGATGGCCTGCTATCGGCCAACAGCGCGTCGATATCGTCCTGTGACGCAGGTGCGTCGGATGTGGTTTCCATGGTTTCGGGTGTGTCAGCAGAAGAAGCGTTCGCGGATAGCAGTGCGTCGATATCGTCCTGTGACGCAGGCGCGTCGGATGTGGTTTCCATGGTTTCGGGTGTGTCAGCAGAAGAAGCGTTCGCGGATAGCAGTGCGTCGATATCGTCCTGTGACGCAGGCGCGTCGGATGTGGTTTCCATGGTTTCGGGTGTGTCAGCAGAAG
>JAJRZK010000020.1 GCA_024275315.1 Nitrospirota bacterium | reverse complement strand
TTGGCTTCGGCTCCGGCAGGATGCTGTCAGAGATAGTGGACAGGACATCCTCACAAACTTTCATCCTGCTGGTGGAGCCTGATATCGACCTGTTCGCATCCATAGTGCGGGAAGTGGATTTGTCCAGGATATTCAGCCTTGAGCGGGTCTGCGCCGCTGTTGGAGAAAAACCGCAAGCCGCCACGATTATCCGGGTTGAAAACGAGTTTTCAGTGTTTACCTTGCGGGATTTTCCAACAATCGAAAACCCGTGGTCCGCTCCCCTGTACAAATCATATTTCACCGAGGTCAAGAAGAATCTGGACCAGCTAAAGGAGTTCGGCAGGCAAAACACTATTACGCTAGCTTCGATGGGCAAAGAATGGAAAAAAAACATATTTGAAAATCTGCCTGCCATAATCAACTCGCCTCCGGCTTTGTCGCTTTTTGACAAATATGCCGGGTCGCCCGCCGTCGTGGTGGCGGCTGGCCCCTCCCTGGACAAGAATAAAAGCGCGCTGGCCTCCGTCAAGGGTCGATTTCTCATAATATCGGTCGACACCGCCGCCAGGCCCCTGTTATCCGCAGGCGTGGCGCCGGACATTGTAGTGGCCATCGACTCGCAATATGAAAACTACCTCCATGTAGCCGGATATGACCAGCCAGATACCCTGTTTGCGCTCAGCCCCATCGTGTGGCCGGAGCTTGCCCGGGAACGCGCGGGCGGGTGTTTTTTTATCGGCAACAATGATCCGATGTTTGAATGGATCGAAGATATCATTGGCAAAAGAGGCGACGTCAGGGCCGGAGGGTCCGTGGCGACTACAGCGTTCGATCTGGCGATGAAGCTTGGTTGCTCCCCCGTTATATTCGTCGGCCAGGATATGGCCTATACGGATGGCAAAAGCCACGTCACAGGTTCTTTGCAGGACATGGGCGGCCAGGTGGCTCCTCCGGAAGCGGCGCCCCGGGACAAGGCGGCCGAGAATGATCTTTTCAGCAGAGAGGATATTTTCGGGCGGCCCGTGCTTACCTCGACAAAAATGGATACCTGGCGCAGATGGTATGAGGCTGTTATCAATCATGGCGGAGTGGCGGCGATCAACGCCACTGAAGGAGGAATTGAAATACCAGGCGTCGCCAACGTATCGCTGGATGAGGTGATCGCAACAAATCTGAAAAACTCTCTTTCTTTGCCGCGAATCACTTCTGAAAGATCAGAGTGGCCCGAAAAAACCGGTGACCTGGAAAAAGCCCTGGCAGGGGCAAGAAAGGAAGCTCGCACTGTAAAAACCGTCTGCGCCAGGGGATCGCAGCAACTGCAAACCGCCATTGACAGGGCAGGGTATGAAGGCATGGCGGCCACCAGAACAATGACCGACATGCAGGTGCTGGCCAACCTCGCTCATGAAATACTGGAGCATGAACTTTTTGTCGAAGTAAACCGATGGCATGTCGATATGGTCATCGACTCTGTGGAGCGGTTGCGCAAAAATGGTGGAGACATCACGCAAGCTAAGTCCCTGGCCAACTCGTTCGCGGCTTACCGTACGTTGTTCAGGGAATTGTATGAAATCGCAAACGAGTTCGACAAAAGCTCGACAAAGGCTCTGGAGAAAATCGGGCGCATGACACTTGTCGGGAATGGCGCATGAGCTATCTGGAGAGAAACCTTCTCGCGCTGGGCGCATATGACCCGGAACTTGCGGCGAGAATAAAATCGGCTGACGAGCCTTCCGAAATCCGGGTGTTACGATCCAGATCGGGCGCGCCCATACCCAAAGTGGGGCGGATATCCCTGCACAGCGGATATTATCCGGAGAAAGAGCCGGAGAAGTTCGCGTCTGAAATCCTGGCGGAAGACACCGGAACGGCGCTGATCTTCGGGTTCGGGTTCGGGTATCACCTCCAATCACTTCACAAGACCGGTGTGGATGTTATCGTTATCGAACCGTCGATCGAAATGCTTCGGGCGGCTTTTGATTCACGTGATCTTACATCAATTATAGAAAACGTATTAATTGCCACACCGGACAAATACGAGGACGCCACCAGGGATATCGATCATTCAAAATCGGTGTGGATACGCCACGAGCCCAGCGTCAGGTTGCACCAAAGAGCCCACGAGTGTCTTTCAGACGTGTTCAGGGCCAGGGTTAAATCCGCCACCAGAAAATACAGGATCATGGTGATAGGTCCCACATTCGGGGGGACGACGACAACCGCCAAATCGGTGGTCATGGCGATTACGGCATTGGGGTTTGACGTGGACTTTGTGGACAACACGATCCACCAGGACGAATATTTCGGGATAAACGGCGTTACGCCGAACACCACCCACCAGGACGCCCTGAAAAATTTATACAGCAACTTCCTCGGCGAATCCATAATCGCCCGCGCGGATCATACGAGGCCGGATATCATAATCGCGCTCGCCCAGGCGCCTCTTCGTCCGGACACGATAACCAGGCTTAAAAAGCTGGGTCCGCCAGTCGTCTTCTGGTTCGTGGAGGATTACCGGACTATTTCATACTGGAGATCGGTCGCTCCATGTTACGACTATTTTTTCTGCATACAAAAAGGACAATTTCTCGATATGCTGGCCGAGGCGGGCGCTACGCGTCCGGAATATCTTCCCACCGCCGCGGACCATTTTGTCCACCGTCCCCTTACCCTGGACAGCCAGGACATGGAAAAATATGGTTCCGATCTGTCATTTATGGGAGCGGGTTATCCTAACCGGCGCCATTTTTTCGCCGGTTTGCTTGAGTATCCCCTGGTTATCTGGGGCACGGAATGGGACCTGGATTCACTGGTTGGCCAGCGTGTAAAAAACGCGAACAGGCGGCTCGATCCGGAAGAATATGTGAAGATATTCAACGCCACCACCATAAACATCAATCTCCACAGCTCGACAACGCATCATGGTGTCGATCCTGTGGGCGACTTTGTAAACCCCCGAACGTTTGAAATCGCCGCTTGTGGCGGGTTCGGGCTGGTAGATGTCCGAACCTGTCTTCCCGAAGCGTTTGACATAGGCGAACAGATAGTCACGTTCAGCGATATAGACGATCTCCGGGCCAAGCTGGACTACTACATGAAACATCCGGAGCAAAGGGCCATGATAGCCGAAGCCGGGAGGCGACGTGTCCTTGGTGAGCACACATTTGTCCATCGTATGGCCAGAATGATAAACATCGTCTCCGAGGCGGAGGAAGGACGTATTGAATCCAACCGGAGCAGGGGCGAGTCGATCAACCGGATCGATTCGATGATTGAAAGAACAGATAATCCGGAACTGGCCGAATTTCTTGGCAAATTCAGGAAAGACGGCGTTTTGTCGCTGGCCAAGGTTATGGAAAGCGTAGAAAGAGGAGAAGGAGCCCTGACCAGGCCGGAACAGATATTCGTCATGCTCGACCAGATACTTACAGGAGGGCATTCAGGATCGAAATGAGCCTCGAAATACTTGTCCTGAACCTGACGCGGATCGGAGACCTGATACAGACCTCGTCGCTGATCCGGGGACTGAAAGAGCAGGAGCCAGGTTGCCGGATCACCATGCTGGCCAACGCCAAGTTCGCGGGGATCGTCAAGTTCGTGGAGGGCGTCGACGAGCTGATCACGTTTGACATGCTCCAGTTTGGATTTGATGATGATCGGGAAACGGACGTGCTGGAAATATACAATTATCTCGACAGGCTTACCGCCGATTTGAAATCGAGAAAGTTCGACCGTATCATCAACCTAAGCCACACGAAACTTTCGGCGATGCTCACCATGATGATTCACGCCCCGGACATCAGGGGTTTCACGTCTTCTGTCAGCGGCACGCGTCTGGTTGTGGACCCGTGGCTTGTCTATTTCACATCGTTTCTCAATTTCAGAAGATTGAACAGGTTTAACCTGGTAGACATCTATATGCGCGGGGCGGGGTTACGGCCCGGTTTAAAAACACGTCTTAACATCAACCCTGACCTGGGTTCGGCCCAGTCTGCGCGGCTGAGGATGGAGAAAGAGGGAATTAAGGATTCTGACACGCTAGTCGGTGTCCAGGCCGGAGCCAGCAGGGAAGATCGCAGATGGAGCCCCGGATACTTCGCCGAGGTGGCGGACCGGCTGATTGGGGAAAAGGGCGCTAAAATCGCGCTTTTCGGAGCCGCCACGGAAAAAACGCTGGGTGACCAGGTGGAGTCGGCCATGTCCCATCGCCCGGTCAATCTGATTGGAGCCACGGACCTGGGCGAGTTGATCCAGTGGGTGAAAAGGCTGGACCTGCTGATAACCAACGACACCGGAACGATGCACATAGCCGCGGCGGTAAATACTCCGGTAGTGGCCCTGTTTTTTGTTCACGCAAGAGCCGAGGAGACAGGCCCCTATTGTGACAACGCGGTGATTCTTCAAGCGGATATCGACTGCGCCCCATGCTCGCACCACACCCAATGCGGCCATCATTCATGTCTGAAATATATCACCCCGGCCGACGTGTTCGCGGTGAGCGATATGTTGCTGGAGGGCAAACAGGCTGTGCAGGTTACAAATGGCCTGTTCGGACGGGTACGTATGTACAAAAGCTGTTTTCACAAAGATGGCGGGATTGATTTTGCGCCCATGTACAAATATCCTCTTTGCAAAAGTGAGCTGTTCGCATACATGTACAAGCCGATATTCACACATGTTCTGGAGCGATGGAATGTTCCCGACAGCATAAGCGCCACACCTCTGGAAAACGCGTTTAACGAAATCAGGGAGCGTTTTTCGCCCGTGTCCGAAGACCTTCTAAAAACCTGGATAAACCGGGCCGTTGACGGGGCTGGCAAGCTGATGGAAATAACAGGTGAAGGTGAGGCCCTGGCGGCTGGAATAGCGAACACGGGGGCTAAGATGAGCCCCGATAAGCTGTCCGCCACCGCCGGACGGCTCCGTGAAATAGACCAGGCGATCACGGAACTCGCCTGCACTCACGAAGCCCTCGCACCCCTGGCGCTTGTTTACGGCCGCAGGGTGGAAAATTTCACCAGCGAAGACGCGGTGGATTTGGCGCGCCAGGCGTGGATCGCCTTGCGCTGGCTTGGCATGTCAGCGTCCCTGCTTAAAAACACGGCCATTGTTGCCTTTGAAAAACTCTTAAATGAAAAAAAAGTCGCAGAACTGAAAGGATAAGACTATGAAAACGTCTGATATTAAATCCACGGGTTTTATTCCGGCGGTCTTCATCGCCTTGCTGATGGTTTCGGGATGCGGTATAGACACGTTTTTTTCCGATAAATTTAACGAAGTGACGAACCCCCCTGAAAAAGAGGTGATCCCGACCGCCGTAATAGCCGACTCCGAGCGAAAGGTGCTGGTCGGATCGACAGTGATCCTCGACGGGACATACAGCTATGATCCCCAGGACGAATCACTGACCTTCGCGTGGGTGCTGGCGGAGCTTCCAAACGGGTCCACCGCCACGATATCGAGCGCCACCAACGCGGTTGTCAGTTTCGTCGCGGACAAGGGGGGCACATATGTCGTGACGCTTCAGGTCACGAACCAGTCGGGGAAAATCAGCAGCATAGCGACAGCATATATCGACGCCGTGACAAGCTTGAGCAACCATCCCCCTGTGGCGATCGCCGGCGCGGACCAGTCTGTCACGCTCGGGAACGTGGCGGTGCTCGACGGTAGCGCAAGCTTTGACGAGGATGGCGACACGCTTCAGTATTCCTGGGCTGTGGTGGGCGCTCCAAGCGGCTCCAGCTACCAGTTGGACGGCAGGGGCTCTTCCCAGGCGTTTTTGACTCCTGACATAGTGGGAACCTATACGGTGCGCTTGTGGGTCAGCGACGGAACCGATTCGGACGAGGATATCATTGTCATCACGGTGACCGCCGCTACATCTTAAGCGACGCTATAACCATCGGCGGCGTTTGAAAACGGCGAGCCATGACACCTGGCGTGTCATGGCCGGAACGGCAGGTAAAAAGCGCCCGAATCTAAAAGGAATTGGCTAATCATGACAAGGCTGATACACTACAGTCATATAGGGAAGCGACGTTATATAAAGCCAATTATTCCATATTTTGGGAGAATCGCATGGCTCCGGTCATAATAATAAATAACGAAACCTCCGATGTTGACATATCTTCTGTTTCCAAGCTGTCAGACCTCATAGACAAGGTCGCCAGGGAGTTGCTTGAGCCTCGCGAAATCATCACGGAAGTATATGTGGACGGCCGGACGCTCGGCCATGGTGATTTTGGGCAAAAAGAAGATTGCGAAGTATCCAGCTGTAGCGAGATATCATTTGTAACCCTGAAAGAACCGGAGGAAAAAGTCGCTTCGCTTCTGGATAGGATGAGCGATTATCTTGATGGTTTTCCCGAAGGACTCGGCAAGGTGGCGGACCAGTTTCGTATGGGAAACCCGGAAGAGGCGAACAAGGTCCTTTTGCAGGCGCTAGAGGGGCTTTCGGCGTTTGTGGAGCTGTTGAGCACCGTCCGTCTGGTGGCGAGCTCCGACTTGTCGAATATAAAATCCGACACCGGAACCCTGGCCGAAAAAGAGGAAAACTTCCTTGAAATCACCACGAACATGGCGTCGAGCCAGGAGGAGAAAGACTGGATCACCGTGGCCGATCTGCTTGAATATGAACTTGCCCCTTTAATGACGGACTGGAAAGCCATGATCCCCCAGATACGGAGCGAAGTGTTAAAGGCGGTTGAGTAGGAATACGTGTCCAGAGGCTATATCGACACCGCTGGATGGATCCCGACCCGAAGTTTGACCCGATATTAGCTTATGTCTTTAAAACGGCCCCCTGACAATGACAATTCCCTCAAAGCGTACCTTTGGGAAATTCGGGGGATCAACCCGCTTTCCAGGTCGGAGGAGATCGAGCTTGCCCGCGTCGGCGGCGAGGAAAATATCAAGGAGCTCATCAGGCGCAACCTTAAATTTGTCGTCATGGTAGCCAGCAAATACAAGGGTATGGGAGTCTCCATCACAGATCTTATTAACGAAGGTAATATCGGGATGATACATGCGGCGCGGCGGTTCGATCCTGACAGGGGGGTTAAATTCATTACCTACGCGGTGTGGTGGATTCGCCAGGCGATACTTCAGGCGCTTGCGGATCAGGCGAAGGTTGTGCGTGTGCCCATAAAGCAGGCCGGGTTGCTTGTGAAAATAACAAAAAAAATCGAGGAACTAAGCCAGAAGTATCGCCGGGAACCAACCCGTGAAGAGTTGGCCAAGGAACTGAAACTGAGCGTTTCCACTCTTGAATCGGCAATGCGTGTTTATCGAGCGTATATGAGCCTCGATTCGCCCCTTAAATCCGATGATGACTCGTCGATGTTTATAGATATGCTGGAATCCGACCCCGACCACAGCGTTGAGGGAGATTTTATTCGGTTGTGCCTGCATCACGATTTGGAGAAGATGCTAAGCACGCTTACGGATCGCGAGGAGATGATTCTCAGATTGCGATACGGGTTCGACGAGCCTCCCATGACTCTGGATAAAATAGGAAAACGGCTCAAACTGACCAGGGAGCGGGTTCGGCAGATTGAAAAACAGGCGAAAGAAAAGTTAAGATCAAAAGCTGGAGTGAAAGTTCTGGAGGATTACCTGCATTGATTAGAACAACCGCTATTATAATTTCGGCCATGACAGTTTTATTTTCCGGTTGCTCTACCGGTGGCGGACAGACGAGTTTTATAATTTCCTCTAATCCGCTGGACGCTGTAATCTCAAAATGGAACCGCACGGGGAAGCTTTATGATCAATTTGACACCAGGCTGATAGTGGACGTAATTTACAACAGCGCTGAGCTGAGAAAAGCGTGGGTGGACCAGACGGCGAAAAGCGAAATGCTGTCCGATGCGGAGAAAGAAAAACTCGACGCCGAACAATCCAGCGACAACGGCAATAGCGCTCAGTTTGTTGTGGCTGTCTATACCCCCGACGAGGACGAAAAAGATGGCCTGGCCTCCGAAAATTCCATATGGAACCTGTTTTTGGAATCCGCCGGCAAAGCGCCGATTCACCCGTCGTCGCTGAAGCCTGTTGATATCGACCAGTTGCCGTGGACCGCCAATCTCCCGTTCACCACCAACTTCCGATCGTTTTATATCGTACAATTCCCCCGTGAAAAAATCGGCAAGGGCGCTATGACTATGGTAATAACCAGCGTTTACGGGATGGTGCGGTTGACTTGGGACAAGCAATAGCCGGCCGCCGGCCGCAGGTGGTGTGGCGTTGCGGTCAGAAAAAGTACCTGATCTCCATGTTGATCGACCATGGATATGTCCCGAACTCGCTGTTGATCTGATAACCCTCTGGTCCTTCTCCCGCCGGGATGGAAAATCCCCACGACAGCTCCGCCTCGTCAGCCAGGGAATGGATCGTGTTGAAGGATAAAAGCAACGATCCGTCGTCACAGTTGGTGATGCCGACGGCTTCGATTATTGTCAGTGGGGACAGCTCGTATCCAGCCCCCAACGCCATGTATCGCCTGCCCAGGTACGCCCCGGAACTACCATCGGAGATCGCTCCCAGGTAATCATCGGGATTGTCGCTTCCGCTACCGTGGTAGAACTGGCTGAGTCGCAAGGTGAGGGTGTTTTCGAACCTGTGCTCAATATCCATGGCCGCTTCGACGGCTGTTTTGTCGCCGGAGTCGGACGATGAGTAGTGCCCCTCCGCGCGGACGCCGAGCCGTCCGCCGAAAATATCTCCCTGTATCGACCCTCCCAGGATTGTAGCCTGCCGGACGTGGCCGCCCATAATGGCCCACTCCAATCCGCCGGCCGACGTAGTCAGCCGGGCGACTGCGGATGAGCGTTCCTTCGACACAGCCGCAGAATACCCGTTGGACGTGGATTTGTCCGTTTCGTATCCCAAAACACCGACTATTGTAAGCTGTGTCAGGTTGGCCAGCCGGGTCTCCAACCTGATCGCGTCGACCCCGGACTTGTACAGCCTGTAAAACGTCTGCGCGGTAAAAGGCGCGAAAAAGTCGTTTGGGGTAAAGTAAAAACATGTAGACAAGTTGATTGGCTGGCGACCCGCGATCAGGCCCAGCCTGTCGTAGGAAACCTCGAGGAGCGCCCTGTCGAGCACAAGACGCCCCTCGGTGCGACCTTCGCCCGTGTATACCGTTTCCAGAGCAGGGCTCCTTTCGGTGTCTCCCAGGCTGAGTGTATCGAGCAATCCTGAAAATTCAAACGTGGAATGGTTCACCAGGTTATATGCGTTAAGCTCGATCGAGAAATGGTCGCCCGCCTGGGCGTTGATGATCAGCCTGCCGATGAAACCTGCGTTCCCGTCTTTTGTGGTGGAATAGATGTCCGATCCCTCCGGATTACTGGCCGCCACCCCGACAATCCGAAGCACACCCTGGAGCTCTGTTGAATAATAGTCGTTGTTCCATTCGTAAAACGCGAACAGACTTGCGGGTGTCGTTAAAACAATGACAGCGGTTGCGGCGATGACAAGACGGCCGACCGGAAATTTCAATGGCGATCCTCGTCCGTATACAGCTTTCCGTCGCGCATGGTGACGATCCGCCTGGCTCTGTCCATGACTCTCTGGTCATGCGTGGAGAAAAGGAAAGTGATCCCCTTGGTGTCGTTAAGCTTTTCCATGACACCCAGGATGGAGTTGGCCGTTGCGGAGTCCACGTTGGCTGTCGGCTCGTCGGCCAGCACGATGGCAGGTTCCGGAACTATGGCCCTCGCTATGGCCACACGTTGTTGCTGGCCGCCGGACATTTCATCCGGGCGGCGGTTTTCCAGCCCATCCAGCCCGACAGCCTTGAGCGCGTTCATCACCCGCTCTTTACGTTCGGCTTCCGGCACGCCTTGCAACGCAAGAATAAACTCGGCGTTTTCATATGCGGACAGCACTTGCACTAGGTTGTAGGACTGGAATACGAACCCGATCCTGTCCCGGCGGATACGGGACAGTTGCGTGCGCGATAATTCCGCCAGGTTCCGGTTTTCCAGGTATACTTCCCCTTCGGTTGGCGTGTCCAGCGCTCCTATGATGTTCAACATCGTTGTCTTTCCGGACCCGGATGGACCGCAAAGGACGGTAAACTCACCTTTGCGGACGGAAATTGAAAAATTGTCAACAGCCTTTACTTCTATCATCCCTTGCTTGTAGACCTTGGAGACGCCGACCAGCTTTACGATGCCGCTATTGGATTTTGTTTTGTTCATCTAGCCAACTGGAATTTTATAATCCGATGGTTATCAGCTCACAGGTTCGAGAGCTTTTCCCTCGCCTTTTCCTTGTAGTTCTTGTCCAGGTGGTCCGTCACGGGAAGGTCGATCACCTTCTGGTAATTCCGCTTCGCGTCGTTTGTCCGTCCCATTACCTCGTATGTTTCGGCCAGCTCGTAATATGAACGGGGAAACTTGCCGTTCAGCTTGATGGATTTTAACAGCATTTTTTCCGAGTCTTCATTGGTCCCCTCCGGCAAACCTCCGAAAAATGTTTTGGCGAACATTTTCAAAAACCAGTTCAGGTTGGCTATCTCCCTGTAGTATACACCCAGCAACAAGTATGGCCTGAACGCCTCAGGATCGATCTTAAGCGCCTTTTTCGCGCTACGTTCTATCGCCCGCGACATTTTGACCTTTTCCTTGCCGCCTTTGAACAGGGCCAGTTTGCCGGTGGCAAGCGCGAGCATGTAATGCGAAACGGCTTTGTCCGGATATTTTTTCACCATTTCCCCGGCGTACTCTACGGCTTTCACATAATATTTTTCCGATTCTTCAGAATTGATATCCTCTCCGGTATCGACGTATGTGCGCACCATCTTGAAACAAGCTTCGAAGTTGTCAGGATCAGCCTCGTACGCTTGCTTGTAAAGCTCGAGCGCCTCCGCGTTTTTGAACTTTGCGTGATACACATCCCCGGCGGACAAGAAGGCGGACCCTGCCAATAGCTGTCCCGCGGTTGCGGCAAGAATAATAATTGTAAATATCAGCTTTTTCATAAAACGTTTCCTTTCAAATCTCGCGGCTTTCAAGCCTCCGATGGGGGTTAAGTTGTCATGGTTAAGTTTTACACTGTCATGTTTGTCGTTCAGATGGTTTTGATACTCTCCACGGGTGTTATCTTGCCTGCGCGATACGCAGGATACAGACCGGCCAGCATCGTCAGTGTAAACACTCCGGCGATGATGGCGATGGAGCTTTCCCGGTACAGCCTTATCTTCATCACCGGATCCAACAGCACACCCCCTATGTCCGTACCATCCTCCATAAAAGCGCTAAGATCCAGGCCGGTGTTGTAAACATAGTAGAAAAATGGAGAGGTCAGCGCCACCCCCATCGCCAGCCCCAAAAGCCCCAGCCAGAATGACTCCAGCAGAATCATGACGAACAAACGCGAAGGTGACATCCCGATAGCCATCATGATTCCGAATTCTCTTCTTCGCTCCAGCACGCTCATAAACATCGTGTTCAGAATGCCGGCGGCTATCAACAGCCCCACAAGCACCTGGGACAGATAATTCATGCTGCGGTCCATGGCGACATAGCCTGCGACATCGGGCTGGGTCTGGTCCCATGTCATAATTTCCAGCATATCGTCTCCTACGGCGGACAGTATCATTGCCCGCATTCTTCCGGAGTATCGCTGGTCTTCCATGAATACGGAAACCAGGGTGGCGTCGTCCTGGCCATAACGAATAAGGGTTCGAACCGTGTCGATCGGTAAAAGGGCTATAAATCCATCCACTTCGTTTACACCGGTGCGGAATACGCCCGTAACCCTGGCGATCTCGCTTACGATTTCGCCATTGATATCCGTTGTTGTATAGACGACTTTCCTGCCAAGTTTCAGGTTGAGCTTTTCGGCCATTCGAGCGCCCACAACTATTCCTCGCCCATTTGTATCGTCAAACATTTTGCCTTTGACTATCGATCCGACGAATACGTTGTTTTTGGATGATTCCTGCTCCGGGTCGACCGCCATGAATACTCCGCCAATATTTTTTACCGCACTGGCGAACATGGCTTGGCCCGATATTCGCACCGCCGCGTCTGTAACCCCGGGAATGGCGAGTATTTTGTCCCGTAACCTGTTCGCTCCGGAAATGCTGATTTTTAAGGAAGGGCTCGTGTTGTAATCTTTCCCCTCCACCGTCACATGGCCGAATCCCATCGTGGCGCTGGTGTCTATCATGTTCGTGTAGACATAGTCGCCCGAACCGGTAAAAAAAACGGCCAGGAACACCCCCCCCGCCACAGTAAAAGCCGTGATCAACGTCCTTCGCTTGCGCCTCCAGAGGTTGCGCCAGGTCATCCGGACAAGCATGCGCGTTCCTTTTTGTCAGATGTGATGAATTGCTTTTACCGGCTGGATAACCGCCGCCTTGACACCTGGATATATTACGGCCAGGCTGACGACTATGGCCAGAACAGCGACAGGCTGTAGCGCCGACGACGCTGACAGGTGCGGATACCATACGGCGTCCAGGGCCACACCAGCCAAAGAGCCTTCGAAAGCCTTGCCGGAAATGAATGAAATATCCAGCCCCTTGTACTGATAGTGCCAGGACAATCCCCCCCCGGCCCCAAGGGCGAGAGTGCAGGCTATCAGCGTCTGTATACCTGCCTCGGCCAGGATCAACGCCATGATCTGCAACGGCGATACGCCCACCGCTTTCATGATTCCGAATTCTTTTATGCGCTCAAAAACGCTCATGAGCATGGCGTTTAACGTGACCATGCCTATCGCCGCATAGACTATCAGCAACATAATCAGGTTTCCCGCATCGGCTATATCGAGCATTCTGGCCATCACAGGTTGCAACTCCCGCCAGTTTTTCACATCCAGCTTTTCCGCCGCGCCTTTCGTTTTTTGTGTTGCGATCCCGAGCGGGATGGATCTGTCCCGCCGGACAAGGGCCAATTCGTGATATCCATCCGGGATCACGAAAAACTCGCGAAACGCAGATTCTGTAATCAGGAACCCGGATCGGTCTATTCCCTCACCCACCGGCTTCAGGACGCCGCGAACCATGAAGATGTCGTTGGCCATGGACCCGTCAGACGCCTGGCCGACAATGATGATTTCATCACCCACTCCGGCGCCGAGGGTTCTTGACAACTTGGCTCCGATCACCGCGCCCATGATATCCGACGAATCGAGCCATAGTCCCCTGGCTACATGGTTGGCGATGGAGGTCACTGTGGCTTCTCTTTCGATGTTCACTCCGCGAATGGAAACCCCGGATGAGGCCGCCCCAGCAGCGGCCAACCCAAACCCGTAAAGCCTCGGGGCGACATTGAACCCGAGTTCATCAAGTTTTGTGATTAAATGGTCCACGCCGCTGATCCGGTTGTATAGGTCCGGGTCGTCGCGGTAACCCTTGGCGTGAATCTGGATATCCCCGAGGTTCATGCCGATCATGTTGCGTTCAAGCCCTTCTACCATCCCTTCTATGAGCGATACATAGAAAATCATGATGGCGCCCGCGAACGCCATGGCGCCTATGGTGACGATAGTGCGGTCCCTGTTGCGACCAATGTTGCGCCAGGCGAAAGGGAGGATTTTCATGGTCGCTATTTCCTGCGTTTGCGCTTGAGTTGGGCTATTGAAAAAAACGAGTTGTCAAGATCGATGTCAAACTCCATTTCGTGGTAGGTCAATTTTGTGTGTTCCTCTGGTTTGTTCGCGGGCATGATTTTCAGAACCGAGGGGAAAAGCCTGCCGTCCATTTTCTTCACATCGGAAAAAAACATCGATCTAGCCACGGTCATGTCCTCGTCATAATAGAGGGATTCTATGGGCATATGGTTGTCTGAACGAACCTTCATGACGATTTTGCCCCATACCACCGCCGCCTCCGCTTTCGGCATGAGTGTAAACTCAATAATGTCCACACCGTCGTTCATACCTTCAAAAGTGATGGACGTGTCGTAGTCTTCAGACATCCGGGATTCCTTGACAAGGTCGTCGTTTGTAAAATGGCTTCCCATCCACGACCCCATCATCATCCCCGCCGTGAGCCGTATTGTCCTGTCCGTTTTTGGCAGGTAGGAAAATATGTTCGAGTCCGATTTCAGGGTGGCGGTGCCTTTTTCCTTTTTTGGCGCCAGTATGACCACCAGCGATTTCTCCTTCCCCTTTGACCAGGCCTGCATGCTTATCTTGCGGGTGTAATGGGCTGTTTTGACTTCCATGGTAAACTTTGCCCGGGAAGACTCCCCACGCCAGAGGTCGTCTATTTCGCGAAGGATCCTGTCGGCTTTTTGCGTAGGAGTTTCGGCGAAGGTAATATAGGGGAAGGGCAATATGAAAAGAATCCAGAACAAACAAGCTTTTTTTCGCACGGAACCTCAATAGCTGGTTCGGACCATGGCTTTCACTTTAACTGATATTTATATCCATATAAACCTTTAAAGAAGAATAACCGTTGGGAAGCCTGGCGGCCGAATGGTTCCGGATCTTCACCGTCAAATCCGCGTCCATATCGACAACTCATGAAATGTAAGGATATCATCAGCGTATTATGTCAAAATCAATCTCACATTTTGTGTTTGTATCATGATGACATGGGAAAATGAAGTGAAATGTATGATCCTATCGTTATAATCGCGTTGCTTGTGGTGGCGGCTGTCTTGACGTCTGACACCAGTTTGCTCGGGAAAAGTGAGAGAGTTGTTGTTTTTCGTTTCGGGCAATGCAAAGGTGTCCGCGGCCCCGGCTTTGTCTTTCTCTGGCCAATAATGGATTCGGTTGTCCGTGTGGACCTGGACCCGGTGACGGAGACTGTTCCGGTTCAAAAAATAGTGTCGCCACAGCGCCAATCGGCTAGTGTGGAGTCGGAGGTTACTTTCAGGGTGATCGATCCTGTGAAAGCCGTGGGTGAGGCCGAGGACTTTCGAAAAGTGGTCAAGGACATGGCGGCCACCTGCCTTCGCGCTGTTATGACCGAAACATCCATCGGGCATGTTCTGTCTGAAACCCACAGGCGTGATCATGAGGATAAGGTTCGGGCCATGTTACAAGATCAGGTCAGAGATTCGGGCATCGAGATTGAGGCGGTTCGTATAACAGGCGTGGAAGCGGACAATAGCGACTTTTGAGCGTGGAAACCCTGATTAGCTCCGGAAATTTTTTTGAAAGGTATTTGGCCTGGGATTCGTGTAAAATCAGGTCCAGGGGTGAAATAAACCAGGTGGCGGTCCATTACCGTAAAGCGGAGCCGGTCCGGCTGTCGCATTTACCAAAATAATAGGAGCGACTTATGTCTATTGGCGGGTTTGCTGGCGTTCTGATTTTCCTGGCGATGGTTTTGGCGTCTTCCCTAAGGGTGCTCAAGGAATATGAAAGAGGCGTGGTGCTTCGCCTTGGCAAGTTTCATATGGTAAAACAGGCGGGGTTGCGGATTGTGTGGCCGTTTATCGATCACATGTATAAACTTTCACTGCGTCTGGTGGCGCTGGACATCCCCACGCAGGACATCATCACCAAAGACAACGTTTCGGTGAAAGTAAACGCTGTTGTCTATTTCAGGGTTGTTGATCCGGAAAAAGCGTTTATCCAGGTGGAGGACTTTTTCTACGCCACCGGCCAGCTTTCCCAAACCAGCCTGAGGGCCATACTGGGCCAGGTGGAGCTGGATACGCTTCTTTCCGAACGGGACCAGATCAACAGTGAATTGCAGTCCCTGCTGGACCGGCGGACAGATCCGTGGGGTATCAAGGTGTCCAATGTGGAAATAAAACATGTTGATCTGCCTAGTGAAATGCAAAGAGCCATGGCCAAGCAAGCCGAAGCCGAAAGGGAGCGGCGCGCAAAGATAATCAACTCCCAGGGCGAATTTCAGGCGGCGCAGAAGCTGGCCGAGGCGGCGGAGATCATAGAAAAAAGACCGGCGGCGCTTACTCTCCGTTATCTGCAGACGATCCGCGAGATGTCGTCGGAAAGCACCACAAACGTCATTATACCGTTGCCTATGGATTTCATTGAGCCTTTCATGAGAGGCACGGGGTTGAGAAAGTAGTCGTCCTGGCCTGTCAAACAGGCTTGTAGAACAGCAAAGTGGTGTCGCCGTAGCGGCGGGCGCTGGCTAGCTCCAGCCCCGGCAGGCCGTCTGGGGGGGCTGTTTTGCGAAACGCCTCGATTATCAGGGAGCCGTCGTTTTTCAGTAATCCAGCCGAAGCCGTGACAATTTTTGTTTCCATTTTTTCCTTCCACGGAGGGTCGGCGAAAATATGATCGAACTTCTCTCCATTTTTTTTGATTATCCCGAGCGCGTCAAAGACATCCCCCCGTATAACGTGAAATTTCCCGGATGTGGTCAACCCGCATCTGGCGGAGTTTTTACGGATAAGGTCGATGTGCTCAAGCTCCACCATGACAACCCGGCTTGCCCCTCTCGATATGGCCTCTAGACCGATAGCGCCGGAACCGGAGAAAAGGTCTAGAAATGACGATCCCGGTATGCGGGGCGCGATGATGTTGAAAAGCGATTCACGGGCTTTGTCTGATGTGGGACGGATAGGCGTGTTTTTGGGCATATAGAGCCTTGTCCCGCGAAAAGCTCCCCCGATAATCCGCAAAGGCCTACCGCTGAAGACCGGCTTGCGATTTGTGGCGTCTGGCGGCGAAAATGGTGTCTACAAGCGCCCAGGTCCAGACAAGAAACACGATACCGATAACTATGAGCAATGATTTTAGCGGATCCAGGATTCTCTCGTCGACCTGCGGATCAGCCCCGGCGAGGATTGCGCCGAATACTGGCGCGGCCAGAAGGAATGTGTGGACTATGATGTCCACGAACAAAATTGCGGATATGACAAGGGTGATCAGCCCCTTTTTCTTGTGTCCCATGGCAAGCTGCGCCATACCGGGAAGAAACATGGATAGCAGGACAAGGTCCTTGATGGAGTATTCCTGGGCTTCGTTGTTTTCCGTCATTATCAAAGCTCTCCTGAAAGATCGTCAAAATTAGTGAGCCGTTTGAACTGTCGGAACCTGGCCGCGATTTCCGCGCGATCAAGCTCCTTGATCCTGTCCACGGAAAATTTTTCGACCGTATACGAAGCCATGACCGATCCGACAATGATAGCCTGTCGCAAGATGGTGTCGTTGATCTTGTCCTCATTCATCCGCGCTATGTGCCCCATAAAACCCCCGGCGAACGTATCCCCGGCTCCTGTCGGGTCAAACACCTGCTCCAGCGGATACGCCGGGGCGGAAAAAATTTCGCCATCGTGGAACAGCAACGCGCCATATTCCCCCCGTTTGACGATAAGTGTCTTTGGTCCCATGGAGGTGATCTGTTTCGCCGCCTGAACCATGTTGGGGGTTTCACCCAGCATCCTGGCCTCACCCTCGTTTATTATCAGGATATCAACCCTTTCCAAAGTTTTTTTAAGCTCATCGATAGCGCCGTCTATCCAGAAGTTCATCGTATCGAGCGCCACCAGCTTCACGTCGTTCATCTGGTCGAGCACCTTGCGCTGGAGTGTTGGGTCTATGTTGGCCAGAAACAAATATTTGGCGTCACGGTACGTCTCCGGCAAAACCGGGTCGAAACCGGCGAGCACGTTAAGTTGCGTGTCCAGGGTCCTGGCTTCGTTCAGGTCGAAGCCGTATTCACCTTTCCAACGGAAGGATTTGCCATCAGACCTCGTCACTCCAGTGGTGTCGATGCCACGGTTTTTAAGCATTTCCAGGTCCTCGTTGGCGAAATCCTCGCCGATTACGGCTACCAGCATCACTTTTGTAAAATAGCCGGCGCAAACTGAAAAGTAGGTGGCGGACCCGCCCAACGCCAAATCACGCTCCCCGAAAGGGGTTTTTACAGAATCGTAGGCCATGGTCCCGACAACAACTAGACTCATATCAACGCTCCATCAATCCATGTGTTAATCCACCACTGAGGGCCAGTGGTCGAAATACTGCATACTTGTTTTCTTGAACTCGCGGACAGAGAACAGTACGTCATAATCCTCGATCCCCGTCTCTTCGGACATGTGTTTTGCCGTATCGAGAACCTCCTGCTCCGACTCGCCGTGGATCATCGTGAACAGGTGATACGGCCAACCGTCGAACGAGGGACGCTCGTAGGCGTGGCTGACCTCTGCGCGAGCCGCCAGCTTCTCGCCGAGCTCCTGTCTTTTCGCCTCGTCCGGCACGGACCATATGCCCATACCGTTCGCCTTGAAACCCGCCTTCTGGTGGCGGAGGGTGGCCCCGAAACGTCGGTAAAACTTCTTTTCTCCATACGATCTGGTTTTTTCTATCACCTCTTTTTCGGAAAGGCCCAGCTTTGCGCCGATCGTTTCAAATGGCCGCATGGTCATCGGCAGGCTTCGTTGCAGTTCCGCCATGATCCTTACGTCCGTGGCGGTAATTTCCTTTTTCATTTTCCAGCCTCCCCGCCCGCTTTTTCCTTGAACTGAAAATTCACTTTTATCTTGAATTTTTTTAGCATCGGAAGGTTGTAAACGGGACCATACCCGCTTTTCTCCTCTATCTCGCGCAAAGTCTTCAACACCGCTTCCTCGTCCGGAGCGATGTAGGTAAACCAGAGGTTGAACTTGTGGTTGCGCTCGTAATTATGGGTGACGCCCGGGTACTCGCTGATGATGGACGCGACGCGCTCGATCTGGTCCTTGGGTACGCTCATGGCGCACAGGGTGGAGGTCCAGCCCAGGCCGCGCGAATCAAAACTGGCGCCGAGCCTACGGATAATCCCGGATTCCACCATAGATTTTACTCTCCCGAAAGCCTCCTCTTCCGAGACGCCGGTTTTGGAGCCTATCTCCGCGTAGGGATGCTCGCATATGGGGAACCCCGTCTGGATCAGGTTCAGTATTTTCTTATCTGTTTCATCCATATTGGTCGCTACTATAAAGTTTTCATTATGTTTTTCAGTGTGTTAGCCACATATTTGATCTGCTCCGGCTTTAATGTCGGATAAAAGGGCAGGGTGATAACCTTCTCCCCGAGTTTTTCCGCTTCCGGAAACATGCCCTTTTTTAAGCCGAACGTTTTCCTGTAATAACTCATAAGGTGGATCGGCCTGAAGTTGACGGCAACACCTATCCTTTTTTCCTCCAGCCTCCACAATATTTTGTCCCTTTTCCTGGGTGGAACCCATACAGTGAAAAGATGCAAAGCCGACCGCGAACCCGGCAGGATCACCGGGAACCCGAGGTTTTTAACACCATCCAACTCGTTCATATAAATCTCATAGACCCTTTTGCGTATCTTGAGATTTTTTTCTATCCGGGCGATTTGCGGTAACAGCAACGCGGCTTGGATGTTCGACATGTTATATTTCCATCCGCAAAAATTCATATCGTAATGCTGAAACCTCTTCTGGTAGCGCGAAGCTGCGTCTTTTGTCATACCGTGGAGTCTGGCCTGCCGTAGCCTGTCCCTCAATTTCTTTGAATGAACCGATACCGCCCCGCCTTCTCCTGAAGTAAGGTTTTTGGTGGCGTAAAACGAAAACGCCGTCGCATCGGATAGCTGTCCCACGGAGACTCCGTCCCGCCTGGCCTCCACGGAATGCGCCGCGTCCTCGATTATCTTTAGGCGGTGTTTTTTGGCGATCCTGTGTATGGCCCTCATATCACAAAGCTGACCGTAAACATGAACAGGCATGATGGCTCTGGTTTTTTCCGTTATGGCGTCTTCTATAAGGCGGGCGTCGATGTTTCCGGTGTTCGGCTCTATATCCACGAACATCGGGGTCGCCCCTGCGTGGATAATCGCGTTGGCTGTCGCGATAAACGACATGGGGCTGGTTATCACTTCGTCGCCCCTGCCGATACCCAGCGATTCCACGGCCAGATGAAGGCCCGCCGTGGCGCTGGTGAGACCAACTACATAGGGAGATCCGAGATATCTTGCGAACCGCTCCTCAAACTGCGATACTTCGTCTCCAGTGGAAATGAACAGGCCGCGCAACGTCTTGTCGAGAGCCTTTCGTTCAGACGCGGTTATGTTGTGCCGGAAAAAGTCGACTTTCATTTAAATATTATCCAAATAATCCTGGAAGAATCTGCCATAACTACCAAACTCCAAACGATACACCTATAACCAAAGCATGTTCAAGCAATATCGGCCTGAAAAAGAATCGTTTTTTGCGTATCGACCGGTATAGTGGTTCATGATACTGTTAGTTATGGCCATTTATAAATCACAAAAAGATAACAAAAGGCGCGTCTGGCCTTGCGATACCGAAATTGTGATGACGCGATAACCCCCACTAATGGCGAAACCGGTGGATCGACTCCCGGAACCATGATAACCGCGCATGCGGAAAATCCGGCTGGATCGGGGGGGGAGGAGCCGAAAAAAGGGGATAAAGATCCAGGTCGCCGATTTGCAGGGTCTATCATGAGTTTTAAACGCCGGGAAAAAAAGCTACAATGCGGGTTTTGTAGCGTGTCACAGGAGATGGTTATGATGAGAAGGTTGTTTGTTTACCTGGTTTCCGCAATAATCATCACCGGCTTGGCTGGTTGCGGGTCATTCCTTGGAACCGATTGTGATATGGAAATTACCGACGACAGCTTGCCGGCGGGAACATTGGGGCAAGCCTATTCGTACCAGATGGGTGTATATTCCGGATGCAAATGGTTCGCTGATGATAAAGACGGCACGGATTTCATCAGGTACAGGGTAAAAGAAGGAGACCTGCCTCCCGGGCTGATAATGAACGAGTTGGGTCTGATAAGCGGCGCCCCCACAACGCTTGGATCATTTACTTTCACGATAACGGCCTGGCATCTGACCAGGGACTATTCCGCGGACAAAGAGTTTACCATCATAGTCACCGATCGACTGGATTCACCGCAGCTGTCCAAATAAACTTCTGGTATTTTTTGAAAAACATCTTTGTTGTCGGGGGCGTTTGCGGTAAGAGCGAAAATCGATGTTGGCCGGCTTTTTCACCACCTGATCAGGGTTGCGCCCCATGTCAGCCCGCCGCCAAAAGCCACCATTAGAACAAGGTCTCCCGGCTTGATCCTGCCGTCGCGAGCGGCTTCATACATCGCGATAGGTATGGACGCGGCGGACGTGTTCCCATACTTGTCGAGATTTACAAACATTTTTTCTTCACCGATTCCCAGGTTTTTGCCGACCGCGTTTATTATCCTGATGTTGGCCTGGTGGGGTATCACCATATCCAGGTCATCAGGGCCATAGCCGTTGCCCTCGAGAAGTTCCATGGATACCTCGGTCATTTTTTTTACAGCCACCTTGAATGTCTGATTGCCCTTCATCTCCAGAAAATATCCGCCATTTCCCAAGGCGCCGGCGCTTTCCGGATTGCGGGAGCTTACGCCACCGGCTGTAAGAAACTCGGCGAACGAACCGTCGGAATGCAATCTGGAATCGACAATTCCACCTGGCCCCGACGAAGATGAATAGACAACAGCCGCCGCTCCATCCCCGAAAAGAACGCACGTGTCCCTGTCTTTCCAGTTAATAATCTGGCTGTATATCTCGCTGGCGACCACCAGCACGTTATGGGCGGAACCTGCCCGTATGAACTGGTCCGCCACCATTGTTGCGTAAATGAATCCGGAACACGCCGCCAGCAGGTCGAACGAACCGCATTCACCGGCTCCTATGCCCTTCTGGATGAGGCAACTGGTTGACGGAAACATCTTTTCCGGGGTGGAAGTGGCGCACACTATAAGGTCCACATCAGCAGGGTTCAGGCCGGCTTGCTCAACAGCCTCCATGGCGGCGGGTATGCCAAGCTGTGACGCGCTTAAACCATAGTCTGCGATTCGCCGCTCTCTTATGCCGGTGCGGGTGGTGATCCATTCATCGGAGGTTTCGACCATTTTTTCCAGGTCGGCGTTGGTCAATATCCTGGAGGGAATATTGACCCCCATGCCAGCTACCCGCGCTCTAACGGATTTGCTCACTGGCTTTCTTGCTCGTCACCAGCGCCCAGGCCGATTTTACGCTTCATCTGGTCCCAAAGGCCGCCACGTTTTTCCTGCAGTTGGGACAGGATATCCTCATTTTGCGCAAGACTTTCGCTGATATGATCGTTTACATTTTCACGCACAAACTTCCTGGCTCCCACCAGGGCGTTTTTTATCGACTTCGGCCCGGAGGACCCATGCGAAATGAATACGGCCCCATCGATACCAAGCAAGGGCGCGCCCCCCACCTCTGAATGGTCCATTCTTTTCTTGTAATTCTCCACAAACGGCTTAAGCATGGCGTAGGAAAGCTTCCCCCGAAGGTTCCTCGTGAACATGTCTTTCATGAACAGTCCCACCATCTCCGCCATGGATTCAGATATTTTCAATGTTATATTTCCAGTGAACCCGTCGCATACCACCACATCCGCCACTCCCCGGTACAGAAGCTTGGCCTCGGTGTTGCCGACAAAATTTATGGAACTGCGCGTCAGCATTTCCAGCGCTTCCCGGGTTGTTTCATTCCCTTTGATATTCTCTTCGCCTATGGCAAGCAGCCCAACCCTGGGTAGCTTGTCTCCCAGGACATACTGTGCGTATATGGAACCCATTATCCCGAACTGGTACAGATGTGTCGCTTTGCACACCACGTTCGCCCCCGCGTCCAAAAGCACGGTGTGTCCTTTTTGGGTCGGAAGAGTGATAGCTATCGCGGCACGGTCTATGCCTTCCAGGTTTCTCAGGATCAAGGTGGCGGCCGCCATTACGGCGCCCGTGTTGCCCGCAGAGATAAACGCGTCCACCTGCCCTTCGTCCACCAGCTTCATGCCGATATGCACCGATGACTTTCTCTTCTTGCGCACGGCCGATGAAGGTGACTCATCCATATTTATAACTTGATCGGCGTGTTTGACGGTAAGAGCCCGCTCATCATATTCCCACTTGGCAAGCTCGTCTTTTACAACCTGCTCGTTGCCGACAAGGACGATTTTTAAATCGTCCATAACCTCAAGGGCTTGAACCGCGCCTTCGACGATCGCACCGGGCGCGTTGTCGCCACCCATGGCGTCCAGCGCAACCACAACCTTGCCGTCTTCGGCTCTTTCAGATTCCTTCGGTTTGGCGGGGCCGGGCTCCTCTGCGGACTCCGGCGGGCTCTTGTCTATCGCTTCGTCCGCGGCTTTGTTCTGATCTTCGCTCAAAAAATCAGCCCTCTTCCACGACTATTACTTCTTCACCCTTGAACATGCCGCATTCCGGGCATACCCTGTGGGGGGCTTTGGCGGCGCCGCATTCCGGACATGATGAAATCGCGGGAACACTCAAAGCGTCATGAGACCTGCGCATGCCGCGTTTGCTGCGGGAGGTCCTTTTCTTAGGCACTGGCATCGGTTTTCTCCTTATCAGTAATCAGTTTCAATAGCGCGGCCATTCTCGGGTCCGCCGGGGTTGGGTCGCACGAGCATTTTTCCTCGTTCATGTTCACGCCGCACACGGGGCACAGGCCCTGGCAACTTTCCGAGCAAAGCGGTTGCATCGGAACGGCCAAGGCTATCTGGTCACGAATGGGCATAAACAGGTCTATTTCGTCTCCTCCATAAAACTGGACATCCAGATCTTCCGGGCTCAGTTTCGCTTCGGGTTCGTCTTTCCGGTCATCCGCTTGCGGCATAAATATCGATGTCACATTCCCTGTCATAGTCGATTCAAAAGTCTCCAGGCAACGGGAGCATTCCAGCCCAAGGGTAGAGCTGACCGTACCATCGAAATATATCGTAGTGCCGGATCGATACAGCCTGCCTTTCACGTAAGACGGCCCCGATACCGGCAGGGAGTCATCCTCCTTGTTAAAATTTTCCGGAGCTATTTCCCAATCTCGATGGATTTCGTCCGTCGGAATAAGGGATACCTTGAGCGCCAACCCGCTTCCGGGCGTCTGGTCTTTTTGCCCAATCTTATCCACTAAACCTCCACCACCAGCGCGCAAACTACCGCCTGCAAGCCGATTTGACCAGCCATATTCCAGTTTAAGCTAAACTCTCTTTATAACAGTTTCGTTCAATAGTGTCAATTTTACCCCAACACCACGAACCGCGTCCTGAAAGTCTGGTTTTGCTGTTTTTTTGTACCGGCTCCGTGATGTGGTGGCCGGATGCAGATCCATCACTGGGCGCGACGATAAAATCAGAGGTGGGATGTATCTCTAGCCGCCAGCTCCGTCGCCGTGTCACGCCGTATGATAGAATCGGGCCGAACGGGAGATTGCGGGAAACAGAGCCGCTTGAGTTTATCCCACGGTCATGACACAGACTCCGGATTGTCAATCCTGACTCGTCAAATTGTCATAACGGGATCGCTTATTTGTTATAATCCGGATTTTTACATTCAGTGGTATATTTGGAGATAAAAAGTTGCCCAAAGAACTGGCCAAACGGTACGAACCTGTCGAGGTGGAAAAAAAATGGAACGAAAAGTGGATCGAATCAGGTGTGTTCGCCGCGTCCGACACATCTGATAAAAAGCCATTTACAATAGTAATACCGCCGCCAAACGTCACGGGAGCCTTGCATATAGGCCACGCGCTTAACAACACCTTGCAGGACATACTCATCCGGTATAAGAGGATGGACGGATTCAACACCTTGTGGATGCCGGGAACGGACCACGCCGGAATCGCCACTCAAAACGTGGTGGAACGGCGGCTCATGGAAGAAAAAATCGACAGACGCTCGCTGGGGAGGGAAAAGTTCATCGAGCGCGTGTGGGAATGGAAAGCCCAGTCAGGTGGGACGATAGTCAACCAGCTTAAAAGCCTGGGAGCCTCGTGCGACTGGAGCAGGGAACGATTCACGATGGACGAGGGGCTGTCGAAGGCCGTGCGCAAGGTTTTTGTATCTCTGTACGACGAAGGGCTGATATACCAGGGCGAATACATGATCAACTGGTGTCCCCGATGCCACACGGCCTTGTCGGACCTGGAAGTGGAACACCAGGAGCGCGACGGCCGCATGTGGCATATCCGCTACCAGGTGGAGGGTACGGATGACACCCTCACCATCGCCACCACCAGGCCGGAAACAATGCTTGGTGACTCTGCCGTGGCCGTGCATCCCGATGACGAGCGTTACAAGCGTCTTATCGGGAAAAAGGTCGTCCTCCCGATCGCCGGACGAAAAATCCCGGTAATAGCGGATGAGTATGTCGACCGGGAGTTTGGAAGTGGAGCCTTGAAAATAACCCCCTCTCACGATCCCAACGATTTTGTTCTGGGAGAAAAGCACAAGCTTGAGAATATCAAGGTGATCGCCGATGACGGTACCATGTCCGCCCAGGCGGGGGAGCGTTTCGCCGGGCTGGACAGGTTCGTCGCCCGTAAGGACATAGTGGACCAGCTCGAGCGCCTGGGACTGCTGGACCGGGTGGAGGACCATCGCCATGCCGTGGGGACGTGCTACCGATGCCACACGGTGGTGGAGCCGAACGTATCGAAACAATGGTTCGTCAAGATCGCGCCCCTGGCGGAGCCGGCTGTCAAGGCGGTGGAGGACGGACGCATACGGTTTGTGCCGTCAAACTGGGAAAACCTTTATTTCGAATGGATGAGAAACATCAGGGACTGGTGTATCAGCAGGCAGATATGGTGGGGTCATCGCATCCCGGCCTGGACATGCGGCGAGTGCGGAGAGCTGATGGTCTCCGAAGAAGACCCGACACGGTGCACAAAATGTCAAAGCCATAATATCGAACAGGAGACCGACGTGCTAGACACCTGGTTTTCATCGGCGTTATGGCCTTTTTCAACTTTGGGCTGGCCGGAAAAGACCGATGCGCTGAAGACCTTCTATCCTACGTCTGTACTGGTCACTTCGTTCGACATTATCTTTTTCTGGGTGGCCCGAATGATAATGATGGGGCTCAAGTTCGCCGGGGATGTTCCGTTTCGCGAAGTATACATCCACGCCCTTGTCCGGGACGCAGAAGGCAAGAAGATGAGCAAATCGAAGGGCAACGTAGTCGATCCGCTGGAAATCATGTCGCAATACGGCTCCGACTCCCTGCGCATGACCCTCGCCGCGTTCGCCGCCCAGGGGCGGGATATAAAGCTGTCCAAAGAGAGGATTGAAGGTTACCGGAACTTTACCAACAAATTGTGGAACGCGTCCAGGTTCGCGCTGTTGCACCTGAAAAACTTTGATATGGACAGTGCGGATATAAACCGGGACGACCTTGATCTGGCAGACAAATGGATTTTGTCAAGGCTGAACAAAACCATCGGGGCCACACGAAAATCTATAGATGATTACAAGTTCAACGACACCGCGCACGTTCTGTACCAGTTTATATGGCGGGAGTTTTGCGATTGGTACCTGGAGATGATCAAACCAAGGCTTACTGGAGACGAGCCGGGCGGAGAGGCCGCAAAGCATGTTTTGGCGCATATCCTGAAAAACACGCTGTGCCTGCTTCAGCCGATCATGCCGTTTATCACAGAAGAGATCTGGGAAAAAGTCGTCCCGTCGGGCGGGATGCTCGCTACACAGCCCTATCCAAAGGCGGACGACAGGTTGGTGGACGACGTGGTCGAAAAAGACATGACGACAATTATGGACACAACCACCGCCATAAGAAATATCCGGGGAGAGCTCGGGATCAAGCCTTCCATCACGCTGGATGTGATGATACTTGTCCGCGAGGACCAGGCCTTAAAAGAAATTGTGGCAAGGCAGATACCGTTCATAAATAAGCTTGCCAAAGTCACGAGCGCAATCCTGGAAAAAGGCGAGGACAAGCCGAAACACGCCGCGGCGGGTGTTGTGGGGGGTGTCGAGGTGTTCGTGGGTCTGGAGGGAATGGTGGACGAAGGCGACCGGAAGGCAAAAGCGGAAAAAGAGCTTGCCAGCATGGAAAAAGAGATCGTGTTTTTCAGGAAAAAGCTGTCCAATGCCAAGTTCGTGGAAAATGCTCCACAGGAGATAGTGGAAAAGAACAGGGCCAAACTGAAAGAGTATGAAACCAGGGCGGCAAAGCTCCGGTCCCATATCATGTCGGCTTGATTTGCAGAGTGTTTTTGCAATTACGGTTGATCGGCCTGTTGTTGGTCGATGATTGGCGTAACCGGAGCTAAAGTATCGCTTTAATTCAAGTTCGTATATAATGCTCTCTCGTTGCGGTTATGTCTGACCAGAAATTGACGGAGAAATTTTAGTTTTGAAGATTTGTGTCATAGGTTCAGGGTATGTCGGCCTGGTCACCGGGGCGGTGTTCGCCGATATGGGTAATGAGATCGCCTGCGTGGATGTCGACATGGATAAAATAGGCGCTTTGACCAAAGGTGTGATGCCTATTTACGAGCCGGGTCTGGAGGAAATGGTCAAACGTAACATGAACGAGGGCCGGCTCAATTTTTCCGCCGATGTGGGCGGCGCGGTTGAATGGGCGGAGCTTGTGTTCATATGTGTCGGCACTCCGGCCAAAAACCAGGGGGAGACCGACCTGTCCTACGTTCAAAGCGCCGCGGCAACCATCGGGAAACACCTTAAAAACTATAAAGTGATCGTGAACAAAAGCACCGTCCCTGTCGGCACGGGCAATCTGGTTCGCCGCCTTGTCAACGAGTCGAAAACAACGGATGTCGAGTTTGACGTTGTTTCCAACCCGGAGTTTCTGCGCGAGGGGTCCGCCATCGCAGACGCGCTCAATCCGGACAGGGTGGTGATCGGCGCTCCATCGAAAAATGTGGCGATGAAACTGATGGAGCTATATGCGATGATCGGGGCTCCCATCCTCATCACCGATGTCGCTTCGGCGGAGCTTATCAAGTACGCCTCGAACGCCTTTTTGGCGACAAAGATTTCCTTTATCAACGCGATAGCCAACATCTGCGAGAGGGCCGGGGCCAACGTGTCCGACGTGTCAAGGGGCATCGGTGCGGACAGGCGGATCGGTCCGGATTTCCTCAGCGCCGGGCTGGGGTTTGGCGGATCGTGTTTTCCGAAGGATGTCATCTCCCTGGAGCGCACATCCAACGCTCTCGGATACGATTTCGGGTTGTTACGCGAGGTTATATCCATAAACGCAGACCGCATACCACACCTGGTCCGCAGAATGAGCGAGCGTTTCCCCCGGATGAAAGGGCGGGTTTTCGGGGTTCTTGGGCTTGCGTTCAAGCCAGACACGGACGACATGCGTGACGCCAAATCGGTTGAGATAATAAAATCGCTTTTGTCATACGGCGCAAAAGTCAAGGCGTATGATCCGGTGGCCACGGAAAACGCCCGGAAAATCATGCCTGACGTGGAATACTGTGAAAACGCGTATGACACCGCCTCCGGGTCGGACGCTTTGGTGGTTGTTACCGAATGGCGCGAATTCCTGTCGCTGGACATGGATCGGATCAAGGGCCTGATGAAAACACCCGTGATATTTGATGGACGCAACATATACGATCAGGACAGGAAACGGTCCAAAGGGTTTGAATATTACGGCGTCGGGCGTGGCTGATGACACTGAACAATGGCTAGTGTGCTGATAACCGGAGGGGCGGGTTTTATAGGCTCGCATCTTACCGACAGGTTTCTGAGCGAAGGACACGACGTGGTGGGGGTGGACAACTTTATCACAGGCTCCTCAAGCAATATAAATCACATAAAGTCGGATAGATACACGTTTGTGGAAAAGGACGTATCCGGCGGGCTTGACAGCCTGGACAGGCGTTTTGATTACGTGCTGCATTTCGCATCCCCCGCTTCCCCGATAGACTACCTTAAATATCCGGTCGAAACGCTGCTTGCCGGGTCTGCAGGCACCCATGCCGCGCTCGACCTTGCGGTAAACAACAACGCCGTGTTCATGATCGCCAGCACGTCGGAGGTGTATGGCGACCCGCATGTTCATCCGCAACCGGAGAGCTATTGGGGAAATGTGAACTCCGTCGGTCCCCGCTCCTGTTATGACGAGGCGAAACGATACGCCGAAGCGGCAACCATGGCGTACCATCGCGCCAGGGGGCTTGATGTGCGAATCCTGAGGATATTCAACACATACGGACCCAGGATGAGGGTTGAGGATGGAAGGGCGGTGACCAACTTCGCCTGCCAGGCGCTGGAAGGGAAACAGGTCACCATCTATGGCGATGGATCCCAGACTCGTTCTTTTTGCTATATATCCGACCTTGTAGATGGAATAGCGAAGCTGTTGTATTCCGGTGAAACAGACCCTGTAAACCTGGGCAACACCGAGGAGACCACAATCCTTCAAATCGCGGAAACCATAATCGGGATAACAGGCTCGACCAGCGAAATAGTATTTAAACCTCTTCCCGTCGACGACCCGAAGCAACGCCAGCCGGATATTTCCAGGGCGAGGGAAATCCTTGGTTGGGAGCCGAAAGTTTCCCTAGAGGAAGGGCTGAAATATACAATAAAATATTATATCTCAGAACTTTAAATCTGATCCATGCCACAGACCAAATACCGCCTTGACGAGGCCATCAAACAGTGGCCCGAAAGCGACAGGCCGAGAGAGAAGCTTGCAGGCCGGGGGGCGGCGTTTCTTTCCGACACAGAATTGCTGGCGATCCTGATAGGGTCCGGTCATGGGAAAAAAAACGCGATCGATCTGGCCAGAATGCTTATTAACAAGTTTGAAAACCTGGCGGGGCTGGAATCGGCCTCGATAGATGAGCTGTGCGTTGTCAAGGGTATCGGTTTTAACAAAGCCATCGGCATAAAGGCCGCGCTGGAGCTGGGAAGACGGTTTAGCCTGTCTACGAAAAATGTAAAGTCGTCGCCGATACGCACGGCCGAGGATGTGTATCAGCTCTACATATCGTCGATGAAAAACCTTCAGAAGGAGGTTTTCAGCGCCATGTTGCTAAACTCCAGGAAAAAACTGATAAAAACCGTGACGGTTTCTGAAGGCGGGCTCACCGGAACCGTTGTGCACCCTCGCGAAGTGTTTAACGTGGCGGTGAGAGAATCGGCCCATTGCGTGATACTCGCCCACAACCACCCCAGCGGAGACACCGCGCCCAGCGATGAAGATATCAGGCTGACCAGGCGTCTCGTGGATGCGGGAAAACTGATGGGAATAGAAGTGATAGACCACCTAATCGTATGTGATGACAAATACTACTCCTTTGCGGACAACGGGGAGTTGTAGAGCCTGGCTCTTTTTATCAACTATCTTGAATTGGCCTGATTGCACAAAGTATGGAACGGGAAATGGATGTGGTTACAAGCGGACTCAAAGCGTCCGCGGATCTGAAACTTAAAATGCTGGCCGATGGTATGGCCGAGACGATAGAGCAGGTCGCCCGGGTGTGCGTCGAGTCGCTTAAACGGGGAGGCAGGATCCTGTTGGCGGGCAACGGCGGATCGGCGGCGGACGCCCAGCACATAGCCGCCGAGCTTGTGGGCAGGTATCTGAAGGACAGGCCTGCGCTGGCGGCCATCGCCCTGACCACCGATACTTCGGTTCTGACATCTGTCGCGAACGATGCGGGGTATGAGAAAATATTCTCCCGCCAGATAGAGGCTATAGGGGGCGGGGGAGACGTTTTTTGGGCGATTTCCACTTCCGGCGACTCCGCAAACCTTGTACAGGCCCTTGACGCGGCCCGACAGCTTGGCGTGAAGCGTGTCTGTTTTCTTGGCAAGACAGGTGGCGCCATGAAGGATCTGGCCGATATCAGCCTTATAATCCCGTCAGACAACGTGCCCCGCATCCAGGAAGCGCAAATGACTGCGGCGCATCTGGTGTGCGAAATCATAGAAACGTCCATGGGGGATGACCGGTGACGCAACGGTTGCTGGAGTTTGTCAAATCGACCAGGCAAAAGCCGGTGCTGGTGATAGGGGATATAATCCTGGACCGATATATCACAGGGTCGGTGGAGAGGATTTCTCCTGAAGCTCCCGTACAGGTGTTTGAAGTGGCGTCGGAGAAAGTGGTTCTCGGTGGCGCCGCAAATGTCGCCGCTAACGTCAAGGGTTTGGGGGCGGATGTGATCCTTGTGGGGGTCGTCGGGCGCGACGAAGACGCCAAGCTCGTGCGGTCGGCCCTGAAAAAACTGAAAATCAAATCCGATGGCCTGGTTACAGACCGCTCCAGGCCCACTACGAGAAAAACCAGGCTCATGGCGTTGCGTCAGCAGATGCTCAGGGTGGACAGGGAGAAGCGTCACGACGTCTCCAAAGAGATAGGGGAGAAAATATCTGGCAAAATAGAAAAAACCGTAACCCGGTGCGGGGGCGTGATTGTTTCCGATTATGGCAAAGGCTCCCTGCCTCCCCGCCTGCTGAAACGAATATTTGCGATCTGCCGGAAAGCCGGTAAACAGGTTATCGTGGATCCGAAAGGGCGCGATTATTCCCGTTATAAAGGCGCCACGATGATCACGCCCAACAAGATGGAGGCCTCGCTGGCGACGGGGGTTGATATCCATGACGACAAGGACTACCAGGAGGCGGCCCGCCGGATATTTGAAATTTCAAAGGTGAAAAAGCTGGTCATCACCCGTGGCGCGGAGGGGATGAGCGTGTTTGACGCGCCAGGTTCCGGCATGCGCCTTGAAGCCGAAGCGCTCGAGGTGTTCGACGTGACCGGAGCCGGGGATACTGTCATAGCCGCTTTGGGGACATTCATGTTCTGCGGAGCAAAGCTTTATGACGCGGCCAGGCTTGCCAATGTCGCCGCGGCTGTGGAAGTGGGGCATATAGGCGCAAGAGCTGTTACCATAGAGGAAATCGCATCGAGCCTGGCCCGGAGCGAAGCTGTGAGCGGAAAGATCATGAGCCGCGCCCAGGCGGCCTATTTTTCGGAAAGGTGTCATCTGCAGAACAAGAAAGTGGTGTTTACAAATGGATGCTTCGACCTGTTGCACCCGGGGCATGTGAAGCTGTTGCGGCAGGCCAGCGCGTTCGGGGACTGTCTTATTGTCGGGCTGAACACTGACAGGTCCATCCGCCGTCTCAAGGGGAAAAACCGGCCGGTATTGGGAGAGGTGGATCGGCTGGAAATGCTTTCGGCGCTGGATTGCGTGGATGCTGTGGTCCTTTTTGGCGAGGATACCCCCCTGCGGTTGATCAAGGCCATAAAGCCTGATGTGCTGGTTAAGGGAAGCGAATACAAGATAAACGACATTGTCGGCAGGGAGGTTGTGGAAAATGGAGGAGGAAGGGTGAAGTGCGTTCCTTTGCTTCGGGGAAAATCGACGACCGATCTGATAGAAAAAATCCGCAACAGCCACGGCAAGGGTAATAAAGCCTGAGATAATTGTTTGGCGTCCGCGCTGTTTTGCAAATTGTAACGAAAGGCAAATTGGATCTATGCCGGGGAAATATCCTTTTCAGCCCGCTGACTTTAGGAAGATCACAGAATACCCTATTTGCGAGCGCAAAAGCCTGGTCGACATCTCGATGTTTTCGAATCCCGGCAAGTACCGGGAGTCGGGCCGCTACGCGGACCTGCTCCCTTCTATCCTTAAAGCCGCGGACCTGCAAGAGCTGGTGGACGCCATACGGTCGGCCAACGCCAATGGCAAACCGGTGGTGGCCGCCATGGGCGCTCACGTTATAAAATGCGGATTGTCGCCTATAATAATCGAAATGATCGAACGCGGCGTTATTAACGCTGTGGCTTTCAACGGAGCCTGCGCAGTGCACGACCTGGAGATAGCCTTTCATGGAGCGACCAGCGAGGATGTGGCTGTCGAGATACGATCCGGCAGGTTCGGCATGGTAAAGGAGACATCAGCCCATTTCAATAACGCTCTGAAAAAATATTGCAAAGGCGGGGTTGGCATGGGCGAGGCGATCGGGCGCTACATATCCGAAAAAGACATGCCCCACAAACGGTTTTCAATTCTGGCGCGGGCATGGGAGCTCGATGCGCCGGTTACGGTTCATGTGGCCACGGGAACGGATATTGTCCATGTCGGTCCCGATATGGATGGGGAGGCCACCGGGCGGGCGACACTGAACGATTTCAAGATGTTTACCGGCATAGTGTCCCGCCTGGGCGGGGGTGTGTACATGAACATAGGGTCGTCGGTCATTTTACCCGAGATATTCATTAAAGCCCTGTCCGCGGCCAGGAACCTGGGCGACGACGTAAGCGGGTTTATGACAGTCAACCTTGACATGATCCAAAGCTACAGACCCAACGTGAACGTGGTCAACCGGCCGATACAGGGGGCTGGGCGCGGCATTTCCATCACCGGACACCATGAGATAATGATACCGATGATTTATCACCTGTTGCTGGACAACCGGTCATGATCCGGCTGTGCGTGCTGGGCTCCGGATCTTCTGGCAACTGTATATACATAGGAGGCGGAACCTCCGCGCTGTTGCTCGACGCCGGTTTCCCGGCCCGGGAAATTCTCAAAAGGCTCCAGATGGCCAATCTCGACATTGGCGCGATCAAGGGAATCGTGATTTCCCATGAGCATTCCGACCATGTCAGGGGAGTGGGGCCCTTGTCGCGACGGCTGAAAATTCCCGTCTTCGCCAACCGGAGGACATATGCGAGAATAAAGAACACGATCGGCGACGTGGGGGAGGTGATGGGTTTTGAGACCGGAAGCGGTTTTTCCCTGGATTGCATTACAGTGGAATCTTTTTCCATACCGCACGATAGCGCCGATCCCTGTTCTTTTATCTTTCGCCACGAGGAAAGGAAAGTGGCTGTGACGACAGACGCCGGAGCGGTGACCAGGCTGATGCGGGAAAAACTGAAAAATATGGATTACGTGGTGGTGGAAGCCAATCATGATCCGGAGATGCTCAAGGCCGGGCCATACCCCTGGAAAGTCAAACAGCGAATAGCCTCCCGCTCGGGTCATTTGTCCAACGAGGCGGGTGTACAGCTTGTAAGTAACATTTCCCACGAAGGGTTGCAGGGGGTGACTTTCGCCCACCTGTCCAAAACCAACAACAACCCGGATCTCCTGCGCCTGATGGCAGGCGCGGCTCTGGGGGTGACACCGTTTGAAGTGGCCACCCAGGACAAACCCGGCAACGTAATGACAGTGGAATAACCAGGAGGATAACACGGTGATACCCCGTTACACACGCCCTGAAATGGAGAGAGTATGGGCGCTTGACAGCAAATACGCCACATGGCTTAAGGTCGAGTTGCTAGCATGTGAGGCCTGGGCGGAGGAGGGGTTTATACCCCGGGAAGCTTTGCGCACGATCCGCTGGAAGGCAAGTTTCGATATCAAAAGGATAGAGGAACTGGAGGCGGAACTGCGTCACGACGTGCTGGCGTTTTTAACCAGCGTGGCGGAATGTGTTGGGCCGGAATCCCGCTATATCCACTATGGCCTTACATCGTCGGATGTGGTGGATACCGCGATGAGCGTATTGATGGTGGACGCCATCAACATTATTCTGAATGATGTCGACAAGGTTTTGGGAACCCTCAAACGCCGCGCGCATGAGCATAAGGACACTATCTGCATAGGCAGGTCGCATGGGATTCACGCAGAACCCACCACATTCGGGTTGAAACTGGCCTTGTGGTACGCCGACATGAAGCGCAACCGTGAGAGGCTGGAACGGGCGAAAGAAACAATAGCGGTCGGGAAAATATCGGGAGCGGTGGGCACATACGCCAACGTCACACGCAAAATAGAGAAATATGTGTGCAAAAAGCTCGGGCTGAAACCGGCTCCCATCTCCACCCAGGTGTTGCAACGCGACCGGCACGCGGAATATATGTGCACGCTGGCAATTCTGGCGTCGTCGATAGAGAAAATAGCCGTGGAGCTCCGCCATCTTCAAAGAACCGAGGTTTTGGAAGTTGAGGAGTTTTTCCATGAAGGACAGAAAGGTTCTTCGGCTATGCCGCACAAGCGTAACCCAATAACGGCCGAAAACATCACCGGACTGGCCAGGGTGGTGAAGGGCAACGTGATTTCCGCCCTTGACAATGTGGCGTTGTGGCACGAAAGGGATATATCCCACTCATCGGTGGAGCGGATAACCGTGCCGGATTCAACAATATTGACTGACACGATGCTAAACAAGCTCAACCTGCTTTTAGACGGGATGATAGTCTATCCGGACAACATGCTGGAGAATATAGAGAAAACCAACGGGCTGATATTTTCACAGAAGATCATGCTGGAGCTGACCGAGGCGGGTATGAAACGCGAAGACGCGTATCTGGCGGTGCAAAGAGCGGCCATGAAGTGTTGGAAAGAAAAGGAACAGTTTATGGATTTGCTATTGGCGGAGCCAAAAGTCCGGGGAGCCCTTTCAAAGGAGCGGATTGAAGAATCTTTCGATTTGACTTATTATCTGAGACACGTGGACGATATTTTCAAAACAGTTTTCAAGAGTTGACGATCGATTATGGCCAGCGATTTAAACCGGGTGACCAGGGGCGAAGCCATCCATGAAGGCAAGGCGAAGATAATCTACGCCACTTCCGCCAGTGACCTTTTGATACAGCATTTCAAGGATGACGCCACGGCTTTTAACGGAAAGAAAAAGGGGACTATAGCAAACAAAGGGATTTGCAATAACGCCATATCCTCCCACATATTTTCTCTGCTGGAAAAAGAAGGGATAAAAACCCATTTTGTTGAAAAGTCCGGCGAAAGGGATATGCTGGTCAAAAAGCTGGAGATTATCCCGGTGGAGGTTGTTATGCGCAACGTCATCGCGGGCTCGCTGGCGAAGCGGATGGGTGTGGAGGAAGGTGGAAAATTGGCTTTTCCGATATTGGAATATTATTACAAGGATGACGCGCTGGGCGACCCGATGATAAACAGGTTCCACATCCGGGCGTTCAACCTGGCCACGGACAAGGAGATGGAGCGTATCGAGCGTGAAGCCTTCCGGATCAACGAATGGCTCGTGGCTTTTTTCGATAAGATCGGAACCACACTGGTGGATTACAAGCTCGAGTTCGGTAGAGGTCCCGAAGGGGTGTTGCTTGCTGACGAGATAAGCCCGGACGGATGCAGGTTATGGGACAAGCAAAGCGGTGAGAAAATGGACAAGGACCGGTTCCGCCGCGACCTGGGCAATATTCCGGAAGCATACGATGAAATTCGGCGACGTATCCTTGGGGCGGGGTGAGATGCATATGAAAGCAAGTATTACGGTCACGTTAAAACCAGGAGTGCTCGACACGCAAGGCAGGGCTGTGCGCCACACTCTGGAGGCTATGGACGGGCAATCTATCAGGGATGTGCGGATCGGCAAGTACATCGAGGTGGAAATCGACGAGGAAAACGAAGCCGCGGCCACCGCGGCGCTTGAGCGTATGTGCGAAAAATTACTGGCCAACCCCGTGACCGAAAACTACAAAGTAGAGATTCAAAATGGTTGATGATGTGGAAGACCCTTATGAGAATATAAAAATTCTCATGTGCGAGGTGCCCCAGTTCGATTCGTTGACACCGGAAGAGCTCGATGTGCTGGCAAGGCATGTATCCCACAAGCGGGTTCCCAAGGGGATGGTTTTGTGCAAGGAAGGCGCGGTGGGGGATTCGCTGTTTTATGTGATAGAAGGAGTAATAGAAATCCGGAAAGAATCGTTCGATGGCCGTCAAACCCTGCTGGCCCAGTTCAACAAAGGCGCTACAGTCGGGGAGATGAGCCTGATTGAGGATTCGCCCCGTTCCGCCACAGCCACCGCCATAGACGAGGCGGAGATGTTGATCCTTACCAGGCAGAACTTTGAGCGGTTGCTAGATAGTAGTCCCTTTATCGCCACCAAGATTCTGCGCAACATAGCAAAATCGTTATCCAACAGGCTCAGGCACACATCCGGTCGTTTCGCTGATGTGTTCAAATAGCCTATGAGATTCGCTATTATCGAGTTCCCCGGGTCCAACTGTGACCATGATTGCTATCACGTCACAAAACATATTTTGGGTCATGACGCCGATTTTGTCTGGCATGGAGAAACTTCTCTGGCCGGGTTCGATATGGTGATAATTCCCGGCGGATTTTCGTATGGCGATTACCTGCGGGCGGGCGCCATAGCCAGGTTGTCTCCGGTGATGACCGCGGTTAAACGTTATGTTGACGATGGTGGCGCGGTTTTGGGTATCTGCAACGGGTTCCAGATATTGACAGAGGCGGGTCTTTTGCCAGGTGCGCTCATGCGCAACGAGTCCATGAAATTTGTCTGCAGGGACACTTGGTTGCGGGTCGGGACGACAGATTCTTTCGTCACCAATTGCATGAGCGACGGGGAAATTATAAGAGTCCCGGTGGCGCATATGGAGGGACGTTATGTCGCCGACGACGATACGCTTGACCGGTTGGATAGCGAAGACCGAATATTGTTCAGCTATTGCGACGCCACAGGGGACGTGACACAACAAGCCAACCCCAACGGTTCCATGCGCGGTATCGCCGGTATATTATCCGCTGACCGGAACGTAGCAGGCATGATGCCCCATCCCGAGCGTGTATGTGAAGAGAGTTTGGGCGGAACAGATGGAATTAAAATCTTCAGTTCTATCGTTTCAAAACTGGTGTCTGTCTAAACCACCCCCCTGGCGTAATTACGTATACGGCAGTAAACGTATATGAACAGGGCTTGTCACTCCACCTTGAATCTGGAAACTATCGTTTCGAGCTCTCCGGCGATGCTGGCAAGCTCTCTGGAGGATGTATCCACCTGCTGGGCGCCAGAGTTCGTGTCGCTGGCCGCTTTGCTGACTCCCAGGATGTTGGAGGCGACGTCGTTGGCCCCTTTCGCGGCTTCGCCGGTGTTTTTCGACACCTCGTTGGCTCCGGCGGCGACCTCGGCTATGGACGACGCCATATCGGTCGCCCCTTTTGCGGCCTGGTCTATATTGGAGGATATATTCGCCGCTGTCCTGGACTGTTGCTCCACGGAATTCGTGATGACGCTGATCGACTCGTTGATGGTGTTGATTATTCCCGATACCTCCGCGATAACCTTTATCGCGTCCTGGGTGTTTCCCTGGACGCCATCGATCTTCGAGGCGATATTTTCCGCTGCCTGGGCGCTTTGATTGGCCAGTTCTTTTATCTCGTGGGCGACAACGGCGAATCCCTTGCCGGCCTCTCCGGCGGATGCGGCTTCTATTGTGGCGTTTAGGGCCAGCAGGTTTGTCTGCTCTGCGATACGTTTTATCACCTCTGTCACCGCGCCGATTTCCCGTGCGGCGGCTCCCAGGGTGTCCATGGTTTTAGAAGCGGTCCCCGACATTTCCATAGCCCTTGTAGAGACAGCCGAAGCGTCTCTTGCGTTTTTGTTTATTGCTTCTATGGACGAGGTCATCTCTCCAACAGCGGCTGATACAGATTCCATGTTAGCCGACACCTGCTCCGCCCCGCTGGAAACGGTAGAGATGTTCGTACTCATTTCTTCGACGGCGGAGGCCATGGTGTTGATATTCTGCGACATTTGCTCGGTCGCCCCGGCCACCGTGTTTGCCTGGGTTGTTGTCTCTTCGGAACCGCTGGCCAGCTGGTTCGATATGGATGTCAACTCCACAGCAGAAGCCGCCAGTGTTTTGGAGTTGTGCGAGATGTCTATGAAAATAGTCTGAATCTTTTCTATGAATTGATTGAACCAGTATGAAAGCTCGCCAATTTCATCTTCAGACGTAACTGGCATTCGCTGTGTAAGGTCACCCTCGCCCTCGGAAATGTCACGCAACCGGATCACGGTAAAGTTTAGTGGACCGGTGATCGATCGTTTTACCGAAAAGAGAATTACACCAAACACCGTTATCGCCAAAGTCAGCAATCCGACACTTTTAATAATAGAGTTGCGGGAATTATCCTGGATGGCCATAGTCGCGTCTGTGGAAATTCTCCCCGCCACCTTCGACACTTCAAGAACGGAATTGATAGCCTTGGTGGCCCGGTCTATCCATTCGCTTTCGCTTACCGGATACCGGGCGTCGGTCGCCTCTTCTATTTTCCCTCCTGACCGGTAGCGGGACCGCATCAGTTTCGCGCCGACTGAATACACTTCTTTCCTGAGCTTCTCGTATCGGCCAAAAAATTCCGTTTCAAGTGATTGTATGGCTTTCTTCAGTTCCGGAGGTGTGCTGGAGAGATTCTTGAGGAACAGGATGCTCTCGGATGAGTTTTCCACCAGCGCCCTGTATTTTCTCAGCACTTCCAGTTTGGCAGGCATGATCGGGCTCCATCCGGATATGATAGCTCCCAGCAACGCTCGTTCCAGGCCCGCGTATTCTGCAAGCGTCGCAACTTTAGCGCGGACAGTGCTATTGTAATATAGCAACATTTCCCTGGGATTTGATGGCGCGAACGAAAGATCACGAAGATTAAACTCCATTTTTATGTTTTCGCTCACGATTTTTATCCAGTCCTTGCTGTCGACAGATTTATTCACTATTCCAGGCCTGGTTCTGACAAGCTCGTTATGCAGTTTTTCCCAATCAGTTTTCGAGTTTTTCAGATCCGTGTTGCCTGTCTGTTCCATAAGTTTGTCCAGGCGCTCCATGGCCAGACGCACTTGTTCGTCGCCTTTTACGCCCAGGTCGTTAAATTTTTTGATCAGTTTCTGCGGAGGAGAGTCGCTGGCCAATATAGTGTTGCCTACACCCCTTTCAATCGCCTGAAAAGCGGCGGCGGAGTTAAGGCTCCCGGCCATTTCGTTCATCAGGTCATACCGGACAGCTAGTGTCCTGCTTTCAAGCGCGTTGGAGATCAGGAAACCGCCCATTACAAGTGTCACCACCAGAATAATGGACAGCATTCCAATAAGTTTTGTTTGAATGCTTTTTAAGATTTTTTTTCCCATAATAGATTAACTAGTATGTCATGCTCGGCATACAGCGGATTTTGCTTTGATATGACACACATCCCCCCCCGAAAATATGCTACAAGCCAGATGGATTACCCCCTTGAATCCCACCATGATTACAATCTTACAGCTACTGGGCTATTTACGCCACTTGAATTTAATAATTTCAGCTTCCAGCTCCCCAACGGTATGGATAAGCTTTTCGGTCTGTACCCATCCGCCGGGTGTCCACCGTTGACCGCCGGGATCATCTGCTTGGTCATTGAGCGGCTGATAGATAAAGGGCGCCAACTGGCAGGGCCTTTTATCAATTACCGGCGGTGTGTTGGCTGGCGGTAGGCTAGAAATGAAATTCCGATTCCGGGAATCCGGCGGCCAGCAGGGCCTTTCTCAGGTTATCGACCGCGTCAGGATACGCCTGGTCATAACTTTTCAAATATCTGCAAAGCGTTGTGGCTGTCTGCAAATCCCCGTGATCGATAGACAACGCCATATGCCTCCGCATTTCAACGAAGGGGTCGCAGGTTGTGTATCCTTCAAAAGGATCAAGGATAGATCTGAAAACCTGTAAAACACCGGCGGGTAGCGGACTGCTTTGCATTTGCGCCACCAGGTTTTGCATCTGCGGTCTGATCTGGTCCCACCACTGGCCGGGAATTTCCTGTGATATCCACTCGCGCATCCGATCGATCAGCGCCCCGGCTCCGCCACCGATGGTAATATATGAATTCGGAGCCTTTACCGTCTCCATCACGCTGTCGATAACCCGCCCTATGTTATTGGGGTCCTGCAGGTCGATCCAGGGAAACAGATTGGAAAACCGGTTCTGGTTCAGGAACTCGACGCAGGACCTGGCGGAGTCCAGAATGCCACGCTCCGGGAATGCTCTTGTTATCTGGGTCGTGTACGTCCTGGTTACGCTGGTGGCCTGGTCTATGAAATAAACGGGATAATGAACACCAGATTTAAGCCAAAACTCAAAATCCTGGGCGCAGGGGTATTTGTCGCTGAATCTTCCCACACGCCCGAAAACATCCTTGTGAATAGCGACGCTGATCCCGTTTATGTAGTTCGAATGAAACAGCCGCAACAACGCCCATTCCTTCGTGGGCTGGATCGAGGCGGCGCAGGCTTGTTGTTTTGCGCCGGAGGAATCGTCCAGGATTGAGTAGTCGGAGTGGAAAAACCTGGCGTTACGATTTTCTGTTATGGCTTTCGTGTGGATGGACAGCTTGTCCGGCTCGAACAAGTCATCCGTGGATAGCCAGCATATCCATTCCCCCGACGCGCGCTCAAGCGCCTCGTTCAGGGCGGACGCCACGCCTCCGTTTTCCTTGTGAAAAACGCGGAACCTTTTGTCACGGGGGACGATGGTGTCCAGAACCTCCCTGGTGTTGTCAGTCGAGCCGTCGTTGACTATAACGGCTTCCCAGTTTGGATAGGTCTGGGCCAGGACGCTGCCAATCGATTCGGCCAGAAAGTTCGCCTGGTTATACGTGGGCATCAGTATTGTGAACGAAGGCTCGACAGTTTCCGGATTCATAGCGTTTTTCAGGGGCGGTTATAAAACGGCCAGTTTTGATTTGAAGTGGTTTATGATCCTAAAGTAGAATGAAACATATGTTTAGCAAAAATCATCACCATGGTCAACAATACCCCGCCCTGTTTTTCATCGGACGCTTTTCCGGGGTCTTCATGGCTCGCGCCTCCGTTGTCAGGTAACAATGCCGCATTACCACGGAAAGCCCGAAAACGACGCAGACAACATACGGCGTGTGTTCTGGGCCATGCTGTTCACCGGCGGGTTCATGGTGGTCGAGATAATTGGCGGGGTCGTTTCGGGGTCCCTTGCCCTGATGGCGGATGCGGGCCACATGCTCACCGACACAGCCTCACTGGCCCTCGCATGGTTCGCCTTTCATATTTCCCGGAAACTTCCTGACACAAAACGCTCATACGGCTATCAACGGTTCCAGGTGATAGCGGCGTTTCTGAACGGTATTACGCTTGTTGTGATAGTGGGTTGGATCATTATAGAAGCGATTCAACGTTTTTGGTCGCCGGTGGAGGTGGCTGGTGGGTTCATGCTGGTGGTTGCCCTGGCCGGTCTTGGGGTGAACATCGCCTCCCTTGTCCTGTTGCATGGAGGGGACAAGGATAATATGAATATCCGGGGAGCGGCGCTACATGTGATTGGTGACATGCTCGGATCGATCGGGACGGTTATCGCGGCTGTTGTTATCATATGGACCGGCTGGTCGCCTATCGATCCGATACTGTCGGTTTTTGTGGCGATGCTTGTTTTCCGTAGTGCGTGGGACCTGGTAAAGAAGTCGGCCCATATCCTTCTTGAAGGCGCCCCGGAATGGCTGGATGTGGCGGCGATGCGGGCTCAATTGCAAGAAGCCGTTCCAAGCGTCGAGGATATTCATCATGTTCACGCGTGGAGCCTGACCTCCGAAAACACCATGATTACGCTTCACGCCAATGTCAGCTGTGACGCAGACCAGGCTCAAACGCTTCTGGACATAAAAAAATTCCTGGTGGACAAGCTGGGCATCACGCATTCCACGGTACAGATAGAACAATACGCCTGTTCCGACACTTCCCACAAGCAACACAAAGCCGAACCCCCCGATCCGGCCGGCCATAAAGCCGGCCATGACGTCGACTGTTAACGCAATTCCCGCGCATGACGTATCAAGGTTGAGACGCGTAGCCCAGTTAAACAGATGGGGTTTGCGTTGTGGCGGCGCAATAATGGTGGGCCCACCAGGAATCGAACCTGGAACCATCCGGTTATGAGCCGGAGGCTCTAGCCAATTGAGCTATGGGCCCAAGGGGAGCCGCTTGGCGGCGAATCAGCAATAAGCCGGCCGGGCCTATTCCACAAAAGACCGAAGCTTTTTGCTGCGGCTCGGATGGCGAAGCTTGCGAAGCGCCTTGGCCTCGATCTGCCGGATACGTTCCCTGGTGACGGCGAAGTCCTGGCCGACTTCCTCCAATGTGTGCTCCGAATCGAGTCCGATGCCGAAACGCTTGCGAACGACACGCTCTTCCCTGCTGGCAAGGGTGGCCAGCACAGAAGCGGTCTGTTCCTTGAGGTTTGTGCGCACCATCGCCTCGACGGGGCTCAGCACTTTTTTGTCTTCAATAAAATCGCCCAGGTGGCTGTCTTCCTCTTCCCCTATGGGAGTTTCAAGAGAGATCGGTTCTTTGGCGATTTTGAGCACCTTGCGCACCTTGTCCACCGGCAACACCATCTTTTCGGCTATCTCCTCCGGGGTCGGCTCACGTCCCATCTGTTGCATCAGCTGCCGTGAGGTGCGGATAAGCTTGTTGATGGTTTCAATCATGTGCACAGGTATCCGGATGGTGCGCGCCTGATCCGCTATGGCGCGGGTTATGGCTTGCCTGATCCACCACGTGGCATATGTGGAAAACTTGTATCCGCGCCGGTATTCAAACTTGTCCACGGCCTTCATCAGGCCGATGTTACCTTCTTGTATCAGGTCCAGAAACTGCAACCCTCTGTTCGTATATTTTTTCGCGATGGAGACCACCAGCCTCAGGTTGGCCTCGGCAAGCTCTTTTTTTGCCTTGCGCTCTTCCCTGTGCCCTTCGTTGAAGACAGAAAGCGTGTGCTTGAGTTCCTCGAGGGAAACCTGGGATTGCGCCTCTATTTGCTTGATCTTTCTTTTTGCGGCTCGAATCTGGGCCTCGAGCTCCACCTTTTTCTGGGGGCTGGGAGTCTTGACTTTGGCGTTCTTGCGAACAACTTCCACCCGCCTCGGCTTTCGAATTCCGAGCTTTTCCTCGGCCGACCTGATGTTGAACTCCTGCTCCTGGCAACTTGCGCCGAATTCTCTTATCTTGTCGATGATCGAGTCCCAACGTGAGGGGTCCAGCTTTATTTCCCTGATAACATCGGTGACTATAGTGCGCTGTTTGGCCTCTTCTTTCTCCAGTTTCGCGCGTTCGCTGGCGGACAGCCTTTTAAGCCGCAACCGGGCCAGGGTTTTCTGGAGTTTCTCCCCCGCAGACTCTAACTGGCCGACCAGCTTCAACACCCGCTTGGTTTCCCGCTTTAACTTCGCCGGGGAGATTTCCTCCTCGGTATAGCCCCAGTTGACGAAATCCTCGATCAGTATTTCATCGTTTTTAAGCCCCTCTGCCATCGCCACGATTTCGTTGATCGTCACAGGGCAATTGATGACCGCCCTTATGACCTTGTTTTGTCCTTCCTCGATCTTCTTGGCGATCGCCACTTCACCTTCGCGAGTGAGCAGTGAAATGGCTCCCATCTCCTTTAAGTACATACGGACAGGATCCTCGGAACTGACAAAACCGTCGTCATCACCATCTCCGGAACCCGACCTTTTCCTGTACATGGAGCCCATTTCACCCTTTCTGCCCGACAAACGCGCCTCTTCGCTCGACGCGTCGATGATATCTATCCCCATATCGGTGAACTGGGTCATGATACTCTCGATCTCCTCGGGAGTGGTGACCTTTGCGGGAAGGGACTCGTTTACATCGTCATATGTTACAAATCCTTTTTCCCTGCCTTTTGCAATCAATTTCGCTACTGGTGTGTCGTTTCCCGACTTGGCCATCGAAAGTACTCCGTTACAAGTAAAATCAAATCCTTAATTATATCCTATTACCTCTGGATTCAATATATTTTTTTTGCGCTTCCTTGAATTTATTCATTTTACCTTCCTTTACCGCGATAATCTGCTCTTCAAGCCTGAGTCGCCTCTCGTCCGGGTGGTATCGTATCCGGTTGACACAGTCTTTCGCCACTTTTTCCATATCCGCCTCATCAAAAAGGCCTGTTTGCAGTGACAGGCCGGCCAGCGATTTTCTAAGTGTGTCATCCATATCAAGGCTTAATATGCCGGCGGTTCCGGTTATCCCCCGCTCCTTTGCGCCCAAAATCAGCTCGAACATGTTTTTGTACGCTTGATTCGTGAAATTGTCGGCAGAAAGCTCCGAAGCCAGGCTTTCAAGATAATGCGGGTTGTCCAGCAGGATTCTGACGAGTATTTTTTCCGCTTGCGATCTGGCCGATGTATTGCCTAAACTGGTTGTTTTTAAACGTAAAACCGTTTTAGGGGTGGATGATTTTGTTTCTTTTTGTATGTTTAGCGCGCCAACGCCCGTTCTGTCCGACAATATTTGAATATATTCAGAGCGTTCCATTTCGTCTTTTATCCTGCGCAGGAAAGGCATCACCTCTTTTGTCGCTTTTACGCGCCCCTCCACACTTTCAAGATCGGCCGATTTCATGACATTATCGATAATGAACTGGGGAAACGGGCTGGCCTTTGCGGCGAGACGCAAAAACTCATCCCGTCCATGTTTGGATACGAATTCATCAGGATCCTTGGCGCCGGGGAGGGATAACACCCGGGCTTTAAGTCCCGCGTCGAGAAGAGTCGGCAAACTTTTGCGGGCGGCGGCGACCCCGGCGCTGTCCGAATCGAACACCACCACCACGTTATCGCATATGCGCCGGATGGTTTCGGCCTGCTTCGGGGTGAACGCCACCCCGGCCACGGCCGCGCAATTTTTGACGCCGGCGGCATGGAGCGAAATCACATCCATATAACCCTCCACCACATACAGCGTATTTGCCTCGCGAGCCCTGGTCCTGGCAAGGTCGATTCCGTATAAGACCCTGCTTTTGTTGTATATAGGGGTTTCCGGGCTGTTTATATATTTGGGTCCCCTTTTTTGCTCCTCATCTATGACTCTTCCAGCAAAGCCGATTATCCTGCCGCCAACGTCGGCGATCGGGAATATCAGCCTGTTTCTGAAATGGTCGATCAGGTTTCCCCTGGAGGATATTTTGCCCAATCCTGCTGTTTCGATGGTTTTTCTGGTAAAACCGGACTCTGCAAGGCTCCGGGTCAACATTTCCCATTCATCCGGAGCCCAGCCTATACGGAACAGGTTTACCAGGTCAGGGGTGAAATTCCGTTTTTTCATGTAATCACGCGCCGGGCCGGAAGTGGTTGTTTTTTCTAACTGTCTGCTGAAAAAAGTTGCGGCGGCCTCCATTACCTGGTACAGCTTGCCTGTTTCATCATCGAGCTTGCCACCTCCGGTAAAGGGGATCTGGACACCATATTGCCCCGCCAGAAGGCGCACAGCTTCCGGGAAGGATATGTTTTCGTATTTCATCACGAAGGTAAAAGCGTTACCACCTTCCCCGCAACCAAAACAATGAAATATCTGTTTTGCGGGATTAACGTTGAAAGACGCGGTTTTTTCCTCGTGGAAAGGGCACAGGGCGCGGTAGTTCGCGCCGGCTTTTTTAAGTGATATATATCCGGACACAACTTCCACGATATCCGCCCGGTTTCTGATATCGCTAATTATATGATCCGGTATTTGCGCCATGTGGTTTTACAGGTGATAAAAAATGTAGGGTGTTCAGGAGCCGAGAATCTGTTTTACCATCTTGTTTACCGTCGTTCCATCGGCCCTACCTTTAACCTTCGGCATCAGTAGCTTCATAACTTTGCCTATCTGGGTCATATCGCTCGCTCCCGATTCCTCAATGGCTTTTACGCACATTGAGCGAAGCTCATCTTCATTCAGCTGTTCGGGCAGATATTCCATCAGCACGGCTATTTCCGCTTCTTCCTTGCTGGCGAGTTCCTCCCTGCCGGCTTTTTTGTATTGCGACGCCGAATCCCTCCGTTGCTTGATCGACTTGGACACGATGTCAGCCAAAGCAGTGTCGTCAAGCTCGCCGCCTTGTTCCAGCTCTTTGTTTTTTATGGCGTTTAACGTCATGCGGATTGTGGACAGGCGAACGGGCTCCTTTGATTTCATCGCGGATTTCATATCCTCGAAAAGGCGCTCTTTAAGGTTCATAAGCGCGGGTGGTCTCAATGATTCTCGATGATTACTGAATCAGGGATTTATGGTTTCATAAGGAAGATAGCTCCAACAGGCTTATCTGTCAACTCCTTAATATGGGGGGATATAAATGTACAAAAGCAAATCCGCCAGCGACGAATATGCCCTTGACGTGGGGTGGTTGCTGTAAGACTATAAAAAAACGGGAGGTTGTTGCAATCCGATACTCGATAATAACTAAAGGAACGTTATGAGCGAAACAGATATCAACGCCGTAGTTGTCAAAAAAACCGAATTCGCGCCGGGACTTATGATTCTGCGGGTCAGGCCCGATAGTTGGAGCATGCCGGATTTCAAGGCGGGACAATATGTCGCCATAGGGCTACCCTGGTCTGCGAAGCGGGTGGAGCTTTCCGATCCGGAGAGTCCGCCCTCCAATCCGGATCAACTGATCAAGCGAGCTTATTCCATAGCGTCCTCGTCCAAGCAAAAGGAATATGTAGAGCTTTACATAACCCTGGTCCGGTCCGGTTCGCTCACGCCGCGTCTTTTCGCCCTGAAGGAAGGTGATGGCCTGTTTATGTCGATCAAATTCAAGGGCATGTTCACCCTGGACCAGGTTTCTGAGGAAATGAACCTGGCCCTTGTGGCGACCGGCACAGGGATTGCCCCTTACATGAGCATGATCCGGACAACATTCATGGCCGACGACACGCGCAAGTTCGCCGTGCTGCATGGAGCTCGCCATTCATGGGATCTCGGTTACAGGGCGGAGCTTGTCACCTTGTCCTACTATTGCAAAAACTTCTCGTACCAGCCCATTATCAGCCGTCCGGATGACGAAAAAGAGGGATGGACAGGTGATACAGGGTATGTCCAGGATTTGTGGGACAACAAAACCCTGGAAAGAGCCTGGGGCGAGCCGCCGAAACCGGATAATACACACATCTTCCTGTGCGGAGCCCCTGCCATGATAGAGACGATGGTGGCAAAGCTGGAGGCCGAGGGGTTCAAGGAGCACAAGAAAAAGGATCCGGGTCAGATCCATGTGGAGAGGTTTTGGTGACACAACCGATGCGTCATCCGGCTGTCGCGCCGGGCCAGCTTCGGGTGGGGGTGTTTTTTTAACCGCGCCATCTGTCACGCAGATCGCCCTTTGTACAAAGTGCCGGTGTGTGGTTAGTTGGTTTGTATACTGGTTTTAACCGCGCCATCTGTCATACAGATCGTGCTCCAGCCCGAACTGGTCAAATATCTTGCCGATCGTATGGTTTATAATGTCGTCAATAGTCTTGGGACGGTGATAAAAAGCCGGAAACGGGGGCAATATCACAGCCCCGATATCCGCGGCTTTCGCCATCAGCTTTATATGCCCTTTATGCAAAGGAGTTTCGCGGGGAACCAGGACCAGCTTGCGCCTCTCTTTCAATGTCACGTCGGCGGCTCTCGCCAGAAGGTTGTTGCAGTTGGAATGCGCTATATCCGATAGCGTCCTGATGGAGCATGGCGCCACGACCATTCCCATTGTCACACAGGACCCGCTGGAAATGGCCGCGGCAAGGTCTGAATGGTCGCTTGCGTCTTCCGCCAGCGATTTGACCTGGTCGACGGTGTAGCCCGTTTCGATAAGGACATTTTTTCCCCCGGCTGGGGACATGACAAGGTGGGCCGAGACATTTTCCGCGTATTTACGGACCGCCTCGAGTAATCTGATTCCGTAGATTACACCGGAGGCGCCGGTGATCCCGACTATCAGCTTACCACTCATCGCCTGGGGAGCTGTATATTATCATAACCTGCGCATATACTAGTCACCATCGACAAAATCACCCAATACGCCAAGGACAGACCCCTCGCCTTTTCTCGTGCCGCCGGTCTGCGGAGCCGCAGAATAAATCCGTCCCGCCAGCCTGGACAACGGCAATGATTGCAACCACACGTGGCCAGGTCCCCGAAGTGTAGCGAAGAAAAAGCCCTCGCCGCCGAATATCGCCGATTTCACATCACCAACAAATTCAATGTCATAGCTTACAGACGGTTTTAACGCCACAAGGCAACCCGTATCCACACGAAGAGTTTCACCCGCCTGTAGCTCCTTCTCGACGATGTTTCCACCTGCGTGCACGAATGTCCATCCGTCACCTTCGAGCTTCTGCATGATAAACCCTTCGCCACCGAACAGGCCCACGCCGATTTTTTTCTGAAAATGAATCCCGATGGACACACCTTTGGCGGCGGCCAGAAACGCGTCTTTTTGGCATATCAACGTTCCTCCTATGGATTTGAGGTCCACCGGGATTATTTTCCCCGCGTATGGAGCCCCGAAAGCCACCCTCTCCTTGCCGGAAGACCCGGTGTGAGTGAACACCGTGGTAAACAGGGATTCTCCGGTGATAAGCCGTTTGCCTGCGCCGAGCAGTTTGTCCATGAATCCGCCTCCGGAAGACTTGTGGCTACCATCGCCAAACACCGTGCTCATCTTTACGTTTTGGGTCATGTACATCATCGACCCGGCCTCGGCCACCGCGCTTTCGCCAGGGTCAAGTTCAATTTCCACGAATTGCATTTCCTCGCCAAACACCTGGTAGTCAATTTCATGGGCCGACTGGCCGCCGGAGGGGACAGGGGGAAGATCGGGACCAGCCTGGCTGAACAGGTTCAATTCACGTTTCGCCTTCCATCCGCTCATTCCTGCTGTGTACAGCAAAGTGTCATCTGTGATGGCGCCTTGTTCTGTGAGGTTTTTGATCTCTTCTTTGGAAACAGGCCCCTGCTTTTCATTATTTTTTACGTAATACCAACTAGACATCGTCCTCTCCAGTAAATTAGATATCGTTCAATCTGTCAATTGGATGATCCGTAAGAGCAATTGTAGTTCCAGCCGAACCCCGATACAACAAGTTTCGTATGTCATAGCGTCAGCGCAAAATCCTTGCAGGACACACCGCTCCATTGGTGTGTGTGCGTTAACCTATACAAATTAAAAGGGTTTCGGCAAACGTATAGAGATGAATGTTTTCCAAACGGTCGCACACAGCGGGTTTTGCTGGCATGCTGTTTGACATGACGGCTCAAAAAAACCTAGAATAACAATAGATCATCAGGAGGTTGGCACATGCCTACAATTGGCGGGATTGATGTGAATACCGCTTTTCCGCCCGCGGTTCCCGCGCCGCCGGTTAATGAAACGACGGAGGAGACGCCGCCACCGGCTCAGGAAGCTCCACCCCCTCCCGCCGGAACGCTGGAAGAGGCCCAACAGCCCACACCGCAGGGCAACAACAATCCTGTTGTAGAGGCCGAGATCGGCGGAACAGTCAATATAGCTGTCTGAAGTCTTTATACGAGCTGGCGTGTTTTAACAGATGGGGGGTGCGTCCGGTTTTCAGACCCGACGCACAAGCGGAAGCACATTGGATATTTCAAACCTGAACTTATACGTAACCCATTTGCCCTCCTCGCGTATAGGTATGTCCACGCCGAACGTCTTTCCCTTGTTGTCGAACGCCTTGTCGTCAAACAGGTTGAACAGCGGATAGATATACCAGGTCCACTGCTCCAGTTTTTCAACGTTTTTCACAGGGGCCACATAATCATCTATCGTCTCTCCCGGAGGTACGATTGTGGGGGCCGGGTCGTTTCTGCGTTCTGTAAACAGGGAATTGACATTGGCGACGCTATGCTTGCCACCATCGATATGGGTGTATGACGCGTGCGCCCAGTCTATGGTTATCTCCTCGCTCATGAGGTTTTTCAGGCGCATATGTATTTTCTTTTCGTCTATCCAGAAACTGACGCTGACTTTTCCATCGGTGTAGTTTTTGTCCGTAGACACCACCGGCTCGGTCATTCGGTAGATATTCATATATTTGTATGGCAACAGGCTGCTGCAAGCGGAGCAAAGCAGAACCAGCCCCAGCGCCAGCACACAAAAAAATCGTCGCAACGCACCCATCAGACAGTTCCTTGCCTCTCGATCGATTCCATCAGGCTTGATGTCACCGGTATAATTTCGCCAATATTTTTTCCATACGCGTCTGCGCCTATCTCGTCGGAAAAAGTCTTTGTCACGACCGCGCCCCCGACCATGATTTTGTATGGAAGGTTTTTTTCCCTCACTTCGTCAACGATGACCTTCATCTGCATCATGGTGGTCGTCATCAACGCCGACAGAGCTATTATATCCGCATTATCCTCCCTGGCGGCCCGCAGAATCTCCTCTGCCGGAACGTTTTTGCCGAGGTCGATAACTTTGTATCCGAAATTGGAAAGCATTATCACACAAATATTTTTCCCGATATCGTGTATATCCCCTTTGACCGTGGCGAAAACGATGGTCCCCTTGTCAGAACCGCCCTGCAACTTTTTTAACAGAGGGTCGATAACTGCCACGCCCCGTTTCATTGTGTCCGCCGCGGCTACAAGGTGCGGGATAAACTTTTTGCGCTGGGCGAAAAGGTCTCCCAAACGCCGGATCGAAGGAGTCATGACATCAACGAACAAAGCCAGCGCGTCATGCCCCTCGTCCAGGGCGAGTTTGACCAGGTTTTCGATGGAGTCCTTGTCTCCCTCAAGTATGGCGGCCGCTATTTTTTCCGTTGTGGTTTTAGGCCCGGCCCCCGTTTCCGGTTTGGAGTCGGTTTTCTCGCTGACCTCCATCATGTCGATGTAGACACGGCACTGCGGGTCTCGTCCGCAGAAAAGAGAAGCGGCGGCGACAGTCCTGGTGATGGATTCGTCGTATGGGTTTATGATGGCCGCGTCCAGCCCCGCTCCCATCGCCATGGCGAGAAACGAGCTGTTAATGACCCTTCGCTGGGGCAGGCCGAAGGAAACATTCGACACTCCCAGCAATGTGGGGCATCCAAACTGGCGTTTGATCTCCCTTACCGTTTCTATGGTCTGGCGGGCGCCATCCTGCATCGCGGAGACCACCAGCGCCAGACAGTCGAAAATCACCCGGTCTTTCGGCACCCCGTTATCCTCCAGGTAAAGAAGGATTTTTTCGGCGATCTTGAGCCTGTCCACAGCCAGTTCCGGTATTTCGTCTTCGGTGAGAAGCGCGATAACGGATGTCCCGTAGCGTTTCACAAGAGGAGTCACTTCTTCCAGACGCTCGGACTCACCGTTTACGGAGTTCAGCAACGCCCGTCCCGGATACACTTTCAAACCCGCCTCAAGCGCCGAAACGTATGAACTGTCTATGACTACGGGAATCGGAACAACGTTCTGCATCGCCACGAGAGCCTTTTCCATGCTCCTGGCCTCGTCGACCAGCGGAACGCCTACATTCACGTCCAGCGCCAGCGCCCCGCTCTCATACTGCTTGCGGGCGTCGGATACGATCATGTCCACCCTGCCGTCCTTGATCGATTGCGCGAACGACTTGCGGCCGGTCGGGTTGATTTTCTCCCCTATCTTTATAAACGGCTGTCCCTCGCCCGCCTGTAGCGACACCATCCGGCTGGTAAAAGACATCGCCTTTTCAAACTGTCTTTCCTTTGGCCTGATGTTTTGCAGGCTTTTGGAGATGAGACGAATATAATCCGGCGTAGTGCCGCAACAGCCGCCAATTATATCCGCCCCAGCGTGGGCGAAAGACTCTGCGTAGCTGGCCACCTTTTCCATGGGCATTTCAAACACCGTCCTGCCGCCTTTGTGGACGGGAAGACCGGCGTTCGGCTCTACGGCTATGGGCAGGGTTGTTGTGGCCGCCAGCCTTTCCACCACATCGACCATCGGTCCCGGGCCGGTGGAACAGTTTATACCTATAATATCCACTCCGAGACCTTCTAGGACACACGCGGCGGTAACCGGGTCTGTGCCGGTGTCGGTCACTCCGTCTGTGTTGAAAGTCATCGAGGCCAGCAGTGGTACGGATTTTCTCACTTCGTTGGCGGCGATGACAGCCGCCTTGATCTCCATCAGGTCGAACATGGTCTCTATCACGAGCAGATCCACCCCCGCCTCGACCAGTGCCCGCGCCTGCTCCCTGAAAATTCCCATGCCTTCGTCGAAGCTGATCTCTCCGGAAGGCGCCATTATGCCACCTAGCGGACCGATGTCGCCGGCGATGACACAACCGGGAGCCCCCTCGCGGGCGAGCCGGACAGCGGCGTGATTGATCTGTTTAAGCTTGTTTGCGGCGCCATACTCGGCCAGCCGCAGTCTGCTGGCGCCGAATGTGTTGGTGAGGATTATGTCCGACCCGGCGTCGGCGTATTGCCTGTGAACATCCCTGACAGGATCGGGATTCTCGAGGTTCCACAAGTCCGGAGCGTATCCGTTAGGCAGACCCCGCTCCTGCAAAAGAGCCCCCATGGACCCGTCCAGTATGAAAATTCTTTCCGATAGTTCGGTTAGAAAACTCATGCTATCTCACCCCCGACCCACCCGATCACCGCAGAAACCGATTTGCGGGGAATCATGATATTGGAATCTGTCAAAGATATTCCGATCCGGTCCGCCTCGGCAAACTTCAGCACGGCAGGCTGTTTTTCCAGGCTCCAGTCCCCGTACCCGGGTGAATAGCGCATTGACCTGCCATATCCGAGCTTGACTATCTCCCGTTCGATCCTCTCGTCGACCCTGTCCGCCATGTAATCGGCCATCCATCCTCCGACCATCTCCAGGTTATACGCGTCCATTATTTCATCCAGCCCCTGGAGTCTTTCCACTTCCGTTTCCAGGTCCGATCCTATGGTGCACGCCATCAGCGTGGCGAAATCACAGTTTCCAAGAAGTTTCACCATGGCGCCGCCGGTGAAAAGATCATCGGCGCCTTCCACGGATACCATATTTTCCTTTACACCCGTAACAGCATATGTCTTGAACACACCTTTTCCATGGATCAGGGTATACGCCTTATCGATGGCTTTTTTTATCGATTCTGCCAGCGGTTTCTCTTCTATCTCGTCCACGCTTTGAAGCCTGGAAACCCTCATTTCCCGAAGCACCCTGGTCTGATCGATGGTGAACGGGATATTTTCAAGAACTACCGCTTTATTTACACTCATTTTAACGCTCGTTGTAGCAAGGCTGTAATTGTAACCCAACTTGGCGAAAGAAAAAGATTAAATTCCATCGTGCTAAAAAGGAGACACAGATCAGGGAAAAATCATCCGCAACCCGTCTTTGTATGTGTGCGGGGTTTAAAAATCAAGGAGTTGAAAAAAGTTTCTCCACGTCCCGGCAAACCGGATAAAATATTCAGGTTTTATTCATTCATCAATGATACATGCAAAGAGACTTTATAACCTGGATTATGAGAGTGACAAAGCATTGACAGGCGCCGATTCTTACAGCAAAGACACTTTGGCCAACGGCCTGCGCGTATTGACCGTTCCCATGCCGGCGTCCCGCTCGGTTACGGTGATGATAATGGTGGGCGCCGGAAGCAGATACGAGGAAAAGAGGATCAACGGACTGTCCCATTTTATGGAGCACATGTTCTTCAAAGGCGCCGAAAAATATCCGGACGCCATGGCGGTGGCTTCCGCTATCGATTCGGTGGGAGGCTCTTTTAACGCTTTTACCAGCGAAGAGAAAGTGGCCTATTTCGTAAAACTTTCCACATCCAGGAGAACCGTGGCCTACGATGTTCTGTCGGACATGCTTTTAAAATCGAAATTCGATAAAAACGAGATAGACAGGGAGCGAGGCGTGATCATCGAAGAGATCAGGATGTACAATGACGACCCAATGAGCCGCGTTCAGATGGATTTTAAGTCCCATTTTTACGGAAACCAGCCGCTCGGGTGGGATATCGCCGGGCCGGAAGATGTGGTGCGCTCTGTCAGCAGGGACGATTTCAAGGATTTTCTTTCCTTTCACTACGCATCCGACAACTGCGTGCTTATAGCTTGCGGGGGCGTCACCCACGAGGAAAACATGGCGCTCGCCGAAAAGTATTTTACGTTCACCGAACGCAGGGAAAAAATCAGCCCGGCGCCTTACAGCCCGATGCAGGGGAAAAGAAGCGTTCTTAACACCAGAGCGATTGAGCAGGCCCATTTCGTGCTCGGTTTTCCCATCCCGGGCGAGTTGGACAAGGACCAGCCTGCCATAAAGGTTTTTTCCAACGTGCTCGGCGGAACCATGTCTTCGAGGCTTTTCTACCAGATCAGAGAACGGCGCGGTCTGGCGTACTATATCCGGTCTTCACGCCAGGCTTTTACGGATACCGGATCGCTCGTGATTTCCGCTGGAATAAACGTGAACAAACTTGAAGAGGCGATCGGCGCTGTCATGGACGAGGTGTCCTCAATGGCCGACAAGGGAATCACCCCCGAAGAGCTGGAACGGGGCAAGGCGAATATCAAGGGACGAATCGATCTGTCTCTGGAGGATTCCATGACCATGTCCAGTTTTTACGCCTCCTACGAAACGCTTTATGGCAGGATAAAGACACCAGATGAGATCATGGATGAGACCGATTCCGTCACTTTAGAGCAAGTAAACCAGGCCGCCAAAAAATACCTGGACGTTTCCAGGGTCAAAATGGCCATTTTGGGACCATATGACGATATTGAACCTTTCGACAACCGCTTGAACGCATGACTGGGCAAGGAACATGAGACGGATTCTATTCGTTTGCACAGGAAACCTGTGCAGGTCACCGATGGCGGAATATCTGCTTCAAGCCAGGCTGAAAGAAATCGGTGTGGAGGATGTCCTGGTGGAGTCGGCCGGTACAATGGGCGTTGATGGGAACCGGGCGGCGCAAGAGGCTGTAAGGCAGATGGCCGGGCTGGGTGTCGATATGGGCGGCCACAGGGCCAGGCTCCTTGAAAAGAGCATGATCGAACAAGCCGACAAGGTGATTGTAATGGAGGATCACCACAAGAGCGTGGTTACAGAATTGGCGCCTGGATCGGAGAGTAAAACCGTTTTGATGGGAGACTATCTCCATGACAGCGGAGCCCTGGGAATTCCGGATCCCTACGGGCGGAGCAGTTCCCAATTTACGCTGGCGTTGAACATGATTAAAAAAGCGGTGGAAAAAATCGCCACGGATATTTCTGAAAAATCCGTAATATCGGGAAAACCCGGGGCGGACCGGTTTTCCGGGGAAGGTGACTTGTGAAAGGCTGGTATATGCTGACCCTGGTGGGTGAGGACCGGCCCGGAATAGTGGCCGGGGTCACGCAGGCCCTGTTTGATGGAGGTTGCAACCTTGGTGAAACCTCAATGATGCGACTGGGGGGAGTTTTTACCATCATGATGATGACCCAGCATGACGGCACGACTCAGTCTCTGAAAAATATCGTTCAACCTGTGGCGAAACGGCTCTGTTTACGGTTTCATGTCGATAATATCGAAGGCAGACTCCATGACCATGTTGAGCCGGAGGTTCGCATTTCCGTATTCGGCGCGGACCGGGCGGGAATCGTCGCCCAGGCGACAGGAGCCCTCGCCGACGCCGGGTTTAACATCCTTCACCTGGAATCGGACGTGGCCGGGTCCGAGGACAAACCCATTTATATCATGCAGATAGAAGGTGTCGCGCAAAAGGGTGTCGAGGCTGTGCGAAAAGCCCTGGAGACCGTGGCGAAAGAGGGTATCGAAACGAGTATCGAGCCTATCGACACATTGATCGGCTAACGGGCGAAATGGCTGTACTGGAGATTCTCACGTACCCCGACGAACGTCTGAAGCTCACATCTGATCCGGTCGAGCGGTTTGATCAGCGGCTACTTTCCTTTATCAGGGATATGGAGGATACAATGCGCGCAGGGCCGGGAAGCGTAGGCATCGCCGCTTCACAGGTGGGAAGAAACATACGGGTCGTTATAGTTGATGTGTCGGGTAAGCCGGATATAAAAAACCACGGGAAGCTGACGCTGGTAAATCCTGAGATTATCCAATGGGATGGTTTGGCCGTGGGCAGGGAAGGGTGCCTGTCAGTGCCCGACTACACAGGCAACGTCATCCGGGCGGAAAAAATCGTGGTAAAAGCGCAGGACGAAACAGGCGGACAATGTGAATACGAGATGGAAGGGTTTGAAGCCAGGGCGGCCCAGCATGAGATAGATCATCTTGATGGGCTATTGTTTCTGGACCGGCTCGTCAGCCGTAGAAACGATCTTTTCAGGAGGAAAGTGTATAAACGGTCAAAACATGTAAACCCGGGTGAGTCAAATCAAGAAGGGTGATCCGATTTTTTTGGAGGGCGAAGTCACTTGAGCAGTTTACCCAGCCTGTCCAGCCTGACACCGTATGTGTTGTTTCTCCATGACCAGTGGATGATAAAAGCCTTGCCAAGTATCAGGTTGACATCGAGCATGCCCCAGACCCGGGAGTCCTGGCTGTTGTCGCGGTTGTCGCCCATCATGAAAAGATGCCCTTCAGGTACCTTGACAGGGCCGAAATCGCCACCCAGTCCCCCGCGTTCGTAAATGGCGTAGGGTTCGTCCAGCGGCTTTCCGTTTATGAACACTTTTTTACCTGCGACACGGACAGTCTCCCCGGGAAGCCCCACCACCCTTTTCACAAAATCCCTGCTCTGATCCATAGGGTATCTGAACACTATTATATCCCCACGTTCAGGCTCGCCGAACATGTAGACCATCTTGTTCACCAGGAGATGGTCACCCACCAGCAGGGTTCTCACCATAGATTCCGATGGTATCTTGAACGCCTGCACGACATATGTTCGTATGAACAGGGCCAACCCGAGGGCGATTATCGCCGCTTTGATATATTCCGACCAGGGAAAGCCGTTTTTTTCTCTTACCGCGCTGGTTATGGAAGCTTTATCAGTCATTTTAACAAAACCCTAAAAACATGTTGCGTGACATCGATCAAATCAGCCTGTGCGAATTTCTATTGATCCGTTTTCAGTATGGCCAGAAACGCCTCTTGAGGGATTTCAACCCTACCGATATTTTTCATCTTCTTTTTTCCCTCTTTTTGTTTTTCAAGCAGTTTGCGCTTGCGTGTGACATCGCCTCCATAACATTTGGCCAGCACGTTTTTCCTCAAAGCCTTGACGTCTGTTCTGCTGATTATTTTACCCCCCATGGCGGCCTGTACAGACACGTCGAACATTTGCCTGGGGATCAGCTCTTTCATGCGGGCAGTCAGGTCACGTCCAATCGTATACGCCTTGTCCCTGTGGACGACCGTAGAAAGAGTATCCACCATTTCTCCATTCACAAGCAAGTCCAGCTTGACCAGGTCCGCCTTTTTATACCCGTGATACTCGTAATCCATGGAAGCGTAGCCGCGTGTGGATGATTTGAGCCTGTCATGAAAATCCAGGACAACCTCGTTGAGGGGGATTAGGAAATCAAGCTTTACCCTGGTCGGGGTCAGGTATTCCATGTTCCTCTGCTCTCCTCTTTTCTCCCGGGCCAATGTCATGACAACGCCGATGTAATCGTCCTGGCAGATAATCGTCGCTTCTATCACAGGCTCTGATATGGAGACACGCTCGTTGGGGGTCGGCAATTTTGCCGGATTGTCCACGTTCACCACTGTCCCGTCAGTCAGCTCCACCTTGTAGACAACCGAAGGAGCGGTGGAAATCAGCGACAGGCCGAACTCCCTTTCAAGGCGTTCTTTTATGATGCCCATGTGCAACAACCCGAGAAACCCGCATCGAAACCCGAAACCCAGCGCCAACGAGGTTTCCGGTTCGTAATGGAAAGACGAATCGTTCAATTGCAGTTTGCCCAGCGCTTCACGCAGTTTTTCATATTCATCTCCATCAATGGGGTATAACCCGGAGAACACCATCGGTTTTGCCTCCACGAACCCCGGCAGGGGCTCTTTGGACCCGTCCTTGGCCAGGGTTATGGTGTCTCCCACCTTTGCGTCGGAAACATTCCTGATGGCGGCGGTCAGAAAACCCACCTCTCCCGACTCCAGAGATTCGACCTGTTTTGGCTTCGGGGTAAACACACCTATTTTATCTATCTCATGTTTTACGTCGGTGGCCATGAGCTTGATCATGTCCTTTCTTCGCAAAACCCCGTCGAATACCCGCACCAGCGCCACCACACCCTGGTATGAGTCGTACCAGGAGTCGAGCAACAACGCTCTTGGTTTCGCCTCCGTGTTTCTTCTCGGCCCCGGTATTCTTTCTATGATCGCCTCCAGTGTTTCATCGATACCCAGGCCCACCTTTGCCGACACCGGGATCACCTCCTCTTTAGGAATGCCGATCACATCTTCAATCTGCCTGGAAACAGCCTCTACATCCGCCGCGGGCAGGTCTGTCTTGTTGATGACAGGAATCATGACCAGGTCCTGCTCTAGGGCCAGATGAACGTTGGCGAGTGTTTGGGCTTCTATCCCTTGTGTGGCGTCGACTACCAGCAAAACCCCCTCGCAGGCGGCGAGACTGCGTGACACCTCGTATGAAAAATCGACATGGCCGGGCGTGTCGATCAGGTTGAGTATATATTTGTCGCCGGACCTGTTCGTATAGTCAAGACGGGCGGTTTGGGCTTTTATTGTTATTCCCCGCTCACGCTCGATATCCATCCCGTCGAGAAGCTGTTGTTTCATTTCGCGCTTGGTCACGGCTCCGGTGAACTCGAGCAACCTGTCGGCTAGGGTGGATTTGCCGTGGTCTATGTGAGCTATGATTGAAAAGTTGCGTATTTCCATTCCGATTGTTTCGCCTGTGTTAAACCGAATATAATAGCATTTCACAACTTGAGGAGTAATATAATCTGGAAAACATGCCGCGAACCGGTGCGACGAGTGTTCGCGTTTCGCTGACAAGCTGATGGTGATTTCATGAGCTCTGGAAAAATTCTTCTGGTGTTTGATGGGGGTAACGCCCCCGGCTATTCCGCCGTGGCGACTTCGCTCACCGAAGAGGGGGACAAGCGGGGATACGAGGTTTTCGCCGCTTTTGAAGGGTTTCGGTCGTTAACGGGGGATAACATCTCCAAAGAAAAGCTTATCCGGCTTGTGATGAGCCGCAGGCAAAGCTGGAGCCTGAACGCAGAGGGGACGCCCACCAGGGCGCTCTACCGCGCCATAGACCTGCCGGGATCGGAGTTCCGTTCGGAAAGGTACCCTGACTTCGCCAAACCCGAAAAACAGCGCAAAGCGGCGGATTTTATCCGTAGCGAGGGTTTTACACATTTGGTCGGCGTTGGCGGTAACGGGACCATCAAGGGGGTAAAAGCCCTGAATCAGTTCATCCCGAATATCCAGACAGGGTTTATCAACGTATCGGTTGACAGCGATATTCTTGGCGATATAGCTGTCGGATATCTTACAGGAGCCGAAGAGGGGGCGAAAATCGCCCGTGGATTGTTTGACGACGCCTATACCCATAAACGTATATACATCCTGGAGATGATGGGAAGGGAATCCGGAAAACATGCGCTCATGTCGGGAGCGTCCGCCAGGGCGCACCTGATCGTGTTGCCCGGTTTTATCTTTCCCGACCAGGTGTTCAGGGATGTCACGTCAAAACTTATGGAGGTGGACCATGCCCTGGTGGTGGTGGCGGAGGGTTACCAGCGTGAAGCAAGGGCGAAATTTCTTCCCGAGCGGGTCGACGCGGCGATGTATTTCAAACGCCAGTTGATCGAAAGCGGGCTTGTGGAAACTCCACGCAGGAGAATTATCAGCGAGCCGTTCACCAGATATCTGCGAGGCATCCGGCCGCTGTATATCGAATGCGCAATCGCATACCTAAAGGCGTTTGCTATCTACAAGGCTTTTGACAAGGGTATGACGCAGATTATGCCCTATTACCTGGGGGAGCACGCTCATGGCATCCGTAATTTTTCTGAATTGATGACAAACAACCAGGTCGAGCAGGGGTTCCTGGATCTTATCGACCGCTTCAACCTGCCCAGCCTGCGCGAATACGTATCTTGCCATTTCCGGGCGGAATGCGGCAAAAACGCGGTCGCAGACGTATCGAATTCAATAGAGTTTAACTAGCTTCCGGCAAAATTTCGGGCGCTGGCGCAGATATGACAAACACAAGCGAATATCAAAACCTCCTGGTCCTGATCCAGTCGTTTGAAACTTTGTGGGCCTATTATTCGCAAAGCGACGGCCAGATATATGACCAGGAACTGCGCGGGCTGTCCAGATCCATGTCTGAAAGTGTAAACGGCCTGGCCGCAAGCGATTCCAGGCTCTGTGACCAACTCGAAAACTCCACCGTTAACCGGGTCAGGATGAGAGAGATACTCACCCGGCTGGATCATTGGGCGAACAGTGACGATCTGGCGCCTTTCGAGAATCTTGTGCTAAGCCGCTCCATGCTTTTTGGCTTGCTGTCGAGCCTTAAAATATTTTTGCATGTCCAGCTTCAGATACCCATCATGCCCACGATCGCGATGAGCGCCAGGGAAATCGAGCATAGCGAGAGGGCATTGCGGTGGAAAGGATACCTGCCGGACGATTTTTTGCGCACTGCCAGGTTTGACCCGGACGAGCTTGTCAGACGCGCCAGCGGAGCCAGGAGCATCGTTGTCGTGGGGGATATCAGGAGGTCCCAGCAGTTGATGGAATATGTGATGGACGCGGACGGATTCTCAAACCTGATGGGCGCTTTTATACAGCGCTCCATGGAGCTTATCCACAAGCACAAGGGGTTTTTCGACAAGTTTACCGGGGATGGGTTCATAGCGTATTTTAACGAGTTTCTTTGCGGCGAGCTTGGTCTTGACTTTGTCGAATGCTTCACCGGTTTTGTCAGGGAAGAGTCGGATTTTGCGGCCACGCTGTTCGGCGGATTGGCCGAATCGGGCCTGGAACTGACGGAAAAGCAGACAGGGCTGGCCATTGGCTGTGATATCGGGCAAGTCGATTTCAGGGATGTGGACAACCATTTCATAGCGGTGGGAGACTCTGTGGTGTGGGCGCACCGGATGTCCAGCGCTGGCGAGGCGGGGGAGATTATCGCCCACTACTCTTTGCACGATGTAATAAAATCACGCCCTGGCATGATGTTCGATTCCCGCCAGGGTTTTACGAAAAATGGTATGCCGTTTATCGCCCAGTCTGTCAGTTTTGATTGACAGACCAAAATATCCCTGCTCTTGCCTTGTCCGTATCCTCGCAATCACCCGCCGGATTTTTCGAAAATATAAAAATCGGAGAATGACGTGTTGTCCGGATCGTTTTCGTCGTAGGGATATTTGTTCTTTATAGTAGTTTTCAACTCCCAGTCGGTAAACTCCGATTTTACCGTGTCGGTGAATTTCCTGTGCCTTACGTGCGGGGACACCGTTTTTTCGTCATGGTTGGATGAATATATGATTACATGTCTTTGCGCCGCCCTGAAAAGGTTCGAAATATATGTCTCATAAATTTCATTTTCCACAAGATGAAATACGACATCGAGTGAAAGGGCCAGCTGGGCCTGGTAAATCTTGTCGCCGATATTAAAATTCTCTGGATTATAGGTCATAAACCGCTTTGTAGTGTCACCCATGAATTTTTGTTTGCAGATATCCACGGCGGCCGCTGATATGTCCAGACCCATATAGGACGGATAGTTGGCCAGTGAGAGCTGGGCGCCATCTCCGCAACCGAACTCTATGACCGATTCTACGTTCCTGTCGGTGACGAACGTGTTTAACACCTCCATCTTGAACTCGGCAAGGCGTCCGTAGGAACCTGCGCCGGACGTGTTGCCGCTTCTGTATCTATGCTCCCAGTATCGCGCGGAGCCGGGAAAAGCGATCAACCCCAGTTTTCTCACGACAGATCCCAGGATGGGTGTTTTCCGGACGATGTTTTTTATCCGCTCTCCGATGCGTTTACCCATGATCCTGAAAACCGTCCTCTGGTTAGTTCATTCCAAATCTTGAACAGATATATTCCGGAAATATCAGTCCGGTTATAATCCGTCCAGAATTTTCCCTAATTGTTCTTCATCAAGCGTGGTTATATCAAGCTCCTCGGCTTTGGCCGCCTTTGATCCCGGCTCCGCGCCAACGACCACATAATCGGTTTTTTTCGTGACCGCGGATGTTACACGACCGCCCAATGACTCTATCCGGTCTTTCACCTGGGCCCTGGTCATCGACTTGAGAGTTCCGGTGATCACGAATTGCTTGCCCTGCAGAGCCTTGTCCACCGGGGCTGTTTGCTCGGTCATGTTTACACCGGCTTTTTTCAGCCTGGCGATGATATCCCTGCTGGACTCCTGAGAAAAAAAATTGACCACGCTGGCCGCCACGCTGGGACCCAGCTCATGTATCTTCTCTATCTGCTCGACGCGGGAGTTCATAAGGGCGTCCATCGAGTTGAAGTTTTGCGCAAGCAACACAGCGGCGCGAGCGCCGACATGCCGAATTCCAAGAGCGAACACAAGGCGGCTCAAGGGTCTTGTCTTGCTGGATTCTATCGCATTGATCACGTTTTCGGCCGATTTTTCGGCCATTCTTTCAAGGCCGGCCAGCTTTGAGCCGTCAAGATAATAAATATCCGCAAAATCCCGCACTAACCCGGAGCTCACCAGTTGATCGATCAGGGCGGGGCCGAGGTTGTCTATATCCATGGCGTTTCTGGATGTAAAGTGGCGCAGTTTTTCTCTGATCTGGGCGCCGCAGGCGACCCCGACACATCTGGCCACAGCTTCCCCTTCGGGGCGATAGATCCTGGCGCCACAGGAGGGGCAGCTCGAGGGCATTTGAAATATTTTTTCTCGCCCTGTCCGTTTTGACTCCACAACCTTGACCACCTTGGGGATCACATCGCCGCATCTCTCGATAAATACGGTGTCGCCGATCCGTATGTCTTTGCGGGCTATCTCGTCCTCATTATGGAGCGTAGCCCTGGAAACAGTGGATCCGGACACTTCCACAGGCTCCAGTATCGCCACAGGGGTTATGGCTCCGGTGCGCCCCACCTGCGCCCGGATATCAAGAATTTTCGTTACCGCCTGCTGGGCCGGATATTTATACGCGATAGCCCAGCGCGGAAATTTCGAAGTGGACCCAAGCTCCGCCTGTTGCCTGAGCGAGTTTACCTTCACAACGAGACCGTCGATATCATATTTGAGCTGGCTTCTTTTCGTTTCATATTCCACGATCACACGCCGCACCTCCTCGATCCCGTTACACAGACGAACGTCCGGAGTGCTGAAACCAAGATCATCAAGGAGTTTTGCGGAGTCGTAATGGGTTTTCGCCAGGGGATGGTTTATTGGCGTTCCGGCCCTGTCTGTGACGATGAGGGTGTATATCATTATCTCCAGGGGACGGGACGCCGTGATCCTGGAGTCGAGCAACCGTAACGACCCGGCGGCGCAGTTCCGTGGATTGGCGAACAGCGGCAAGGCTTCCCCGGATCTTTTCGCGTTGATCCTCTCGAGCGCGTCCCGGGGCATGTAAACCTCACCGCGAACTTCGAACCTGTCCAGCCCATCGGCCTGATCGACCTTCAACGGCAGGGTGCGTATCGTTTTTAAATTGGCGGTGACATCCTCTCCGGTGACGCCATCGCCCCTGGTGGATCCTTGGACAAAAACACCATCTGAATATACAAGAGAAACTCCGAGACCGTCGATTTTCTGCTCTGTTGTATACTCGACCTGCTCACCCGCCAGGTTTTTAGTGACCCGCTCATGAAACTTGTCCAGGTCGTCCATGTTATAGGAATTTTCCAGCGACAGCATCGGCGCGTTGGGGTTGTGGATGACTGTTGCGAACTCTGTCGCCGGTTCTCCTCCGATCCGTTGGGAGGGGGAGTCGCTGGTGACAAGCTCCGGGTGTTCGCGCTCAATCTCGATAAGTTCCCGCATGAGTGCGTCGAACTGCGCGTCAGAGATTTCCGGGCTGTTCTCGATGTAATAAAGGCGCTCATGGCGCCGGATTTCACTTTTGAGGCGGTTAAGCTTTTTGATCGTGGAGTCGGCCACAGCCCTGGCGTCCGGGAATCAGTCCTTGCTGTTATCGCCGTTGAGACGCACAAAACTCAGAAACGGGATTATTCTCTCAATCTGCTCCGTTGTCAGCTTCTCGGTTCCGGGAGCCTGAAAATGATCGATTTCTATGCTTTCGTAATGCCCGTTCCAGCAATGTATCGTATTGACCCGGTTACCTTCCCAATCGATTACGCGGGAAAAATAGACGGGCCCGTCACAAATCGCGCAACTGCCATTCAACAGGTCGAATTGTATTGTTTCGTTTATGCCTGGTTTCATTTAACTCATGTAACAGGTTTGCTATGGCCGACGATTATAACATGTTGCAGAAAAAATGGGGATGGAGCTTCTGGAGTTTTGGAGCGGAGCCTGCAATATAGTATCCTGCTGGTTCTATGTTGTAATATCACGCTGATGTAATATGCCGCTGTTAGACATGAACCAGCGTCGATGTAAAATGATTTACCTATAACTTTCTGGCGGGGCTGATGATGGACTCTTATCTTCGTTTATGTTCTTTGACAATGTTTGCGTTTTTCACCATTCTGACCAGCGTTCCGGCCAGCGCCGACGGAGGATGGGAGGGGACCGCTCATATACTTTACGGCAAGCGGGCGCTTGGAAACTGGGAGGACAACAATTTCGCCGCAGACACCAGCGGTTTTAAGGATCAGGAGGTTTTGGGTATTGAAGCGGACTTTGGCAGGAAAGCCTGGCCGATAAATCTATGGATAGGCTACTCGGTTGGTGAAAAAAGCATTAACCTTCCCGAAGTCGATTTTTCCTCCTCCATGTCGATGACGGAATACTATCTGGGTGTAAGGTCGTATTTGCCTTTTTTCTTTGTCTCCGGCGGGTTGGCAAGCATAGGCGGGCATTATTCCGGGAAATCCCAAGGGGACACCTTCAGAATCACGGTTGAACGGGAGACTGGGCTTTTGCTGAACGCGGGCATGCGATGGTCTCTCATTCTGCTAAGCGTTGGTTTGGATTTTCGCGCCCTTACCGCCACGGATCACAGCGATTACGCCCAGATAGGGTTGAAAGCCGGGATAACTTTTTAGTTAATCCGGCTGGTTGAAGATTACCGCTCGGGAAAAGATGAAGCTGAGCGCTTGGACGCTCTGTTTCAGACGTGATGTTCAACCACGGTTTGAGAAGGCCGGGTCTATCGTTTTCGGAATGTTGGCCAAAAACAAAAACAGGTCAGTCGGAAAATTCAACCTGTCGCATTCGCTGGTCAAGGCGAGGTGATTTAACCCTCCGGCCGCCTTCCCGTTGTCAGTGCGCTACGAAAAATCTCCGCTTTTTCCACATGCCTTTTTCTATCTATCCACTACGGTCGCTGGAATGCGGTGAGTAATTTCCTCCTTCCATAGATTTTCAGATCACTGAGATAATATAAGCTTGACATCCCCCCCTGGGGGATATATATTGTTATCAGGGTTACTGTAGCAGAAAGGATGATTGACAGATATGGCCGCTCAGAAAGGAAAAGCGAAGCAGATGAACGTCGGCGACGGTTACCGGTTGTATCTCAACGACATAACGCAAAAGGCGCTTGCCGACCGTCTTTCCCGCATCGAGGGGCATGTCGGTTCTATCAGGCGTATGGTACAGGAACATCGTTGCGCGGATGAGATCCTGTTGCAGGTTGCGGCTGTCAAGGCCGCGCTTAACCAGTTTTCCGCCTCATTGCTCGACCATGAGCTTAAAGCGTGCATGGATACGTGTATGACCGGCGATTCGGACGAGAGGCTGGAGAAGGTGACGAAGGTGCTTTCGACTTTACTGAAACAGTCGTAATTATTTTTGCTTGGCGTATACCCCCACCCGGGGATATGGATAACAACTAGGTATGGAGATTGAGATGGACAAAATAAAATCTCAAATGAGCGGTGGCGCAAAGCTGGGCCTGGCAGGAGCGGTGGTGGCGGCGATAGCGGCATCGGCATGTTGCGTGGGCCCGCTGGTTCTGATGCTTCTGGGCATAAGCGGAGCATGGATCGGGAACCTCACAGCCTTAACACCGTACCAGCCGATATTCATGACTGTGGCGCTTGGACTTCTTGGCTTGGCGTTTTACAAAGTCTATGGTGGAAAAAAGGAAGAATCCTGTGCGCCGGGGAGCGCATGCTCCAACCCGAAAATGGGACGATTAAACAAAATCGTGCTCTGGATATTCGCCGCACTGGTCCTTGGCCTTCTTGTGTTCCCCTACGCTGTGCCCTACGTGTTTGCAGAGACAGCCGAGGCTCAACCGCAGGCAAAACAGGTGACGCTCGATGTCGAGAACATGACCTGCTATACCTGCGCCATTCCGGTGCGGAAAAGCCTGGAGAAAGTCGACGGGGTGGTGAGCGCGAAGGTGACAATGAGACCGCCCCAGGCAGTCGTGATATATGACCCAGCCAGGGTGACGACGGAGGATTTGACCAGGGCCACCACCAACGCAGGTTACCCGTCGAAGGTGAAGGGCGAGGAGGCTCAAAAATGATCAAAGAGCAACTGGACAAGGTGGGAGCGGCAGGCTCGATTTTCGCGGCGTTGTGCTGTATCGGGACACCGGCTCTACTCGCGTTTCTGGCTTCAATCGGGCTTGGATTTGTCATCAACGATCTCATATTGCTCCCTTTGCTGGCGGCGTTTTTGATTCTCACCGGGTACGGCCTGGTGGTGTCTAAAAAACGGCACGGCCGGAAGGAGCCGTTGATTGCTTTCGGGATAAGCGCGACCTTGATTGTAATAACCATGTGGTTTTCAACAATTGGAGTCATTGTCGGACTGATAGGCCTTGCCGCTTCGACGGTTATCAACATCTATTACCAGAGGCGATGCGCGACCGCCGCATGCGACGTGTGAGCCGGGAGACATCGTGAAAAGGTTGCATGCTACGATTGCCGTAGGCCCGCCGGTTCCTCCAGATATGATGGCCGAAACGCTGACCATCCGATCAATCGGGAATATTCTACTTGGGAGCGTAAGAAATGAGCGATAGTTGCGGTTGTGAAATAGCCCCACCAGAAAAAATCGATCATCTTGTAATCATCGGTGGTGGCTCCGCGGCTTTCGCCGCGGCCATCAAAGGCTCGGAGCTGAGCGCCAGGGTCACAATGATCAATGGTGGTCTTCCCATCGGCGGCACATGTGTCAACGTAGGCTGTGTGCCGTCCAAGTTCATGATACGCGCCGCCGAGACGATCCACAGGGCGAACAACAACGGGTTCGAGGGCGTTGAGACGAACGGCCGGGTGGCGGACTACAAGTCGGTCGTCGCCCAGCGTCGCCGTCTTGTAGAGGAGCTGCGCCGCGCGAAATATATGGATGTTGTCGCGGATCTGCCCGGTTTTACGAGGATAGAAGGCATGGCGCGGCTTGTCTCTCCCGGGATCGTGGAAGTTAATGGAGAAAGAATCGACGCGGACCGTATTCTCATCGCCACCGGCGCGGCGCCAAAAATCCCTTCCATACCAGGCCTTGCACAGAGCGGTTACCTGACCAGCTCGACCACTTTCGAGCTTGAGGAGATACCGGAATCGATCATCGTTCTGGGCGGACGGTACATAGCAGTCGAGATGGCGCAGATGTTGTCCCGCTTCGGCGGTAGGGTGACTATGCTCCAGCGTTCATCGCGCATTCTGCCGGTGGAGATGGAGGATTTGACAGAGGAACTGACCAAATATCTGGCCGGTGAAGGTATCGAGATCGTGACAGGTGTGGCGCTGAAAAATATCTCCCGGAAAAACGGGGAAACTGTTGTCGAAGCGATTGTCGAAGGCGAGAACAGGATGTTCAATGCTTCGGAGTTGCTCGTAGCAACGGGCAATAAACCGAACACGGAAGGTATGGGGCTGGAAGAGGCCGGTGTGGAGCTTGATGGCGATGGATTTGTTAAGGTGGATGATAGTCTCCAGACAAACGTAAATGGAATCTATGGGGCTGGTGACGTTATCGGCGGACCTATGTTTGTATACACCGCCGCATACGAAGGAGCCTTGGCGGCGGAAAACGCCATCCTGGGCTCGAACAGGCAAAGAGACTATGTCCCGTTGCCGTGGGTTGTTTTTACCGATCCGCAGGTGGCGGGCGTGGGGCTTGACGAGATAGAGGCGAAAGAAAAAGGAATCGACGCCGAGGCCGCCACGTTGCCATTGTCCCATGTTCCCCGAAGCCTGGCCGCGCGCGATACGAGAGGGTTTATCAAGCTTATCCGTGACCGCGAAACCGACAGGCTTATCGGAGCGAGGATACTCGCCCCGGAAGGCTCGGAGCTTTTAATGGAAGTGAGCCTGGCTGTCAAACATGGAATAACAGTAAAAGAGATAATCTCGTCGTTCCATCCGTATCTCACACTAGCTGAAGGGATAAAACTCGCCGCGATCACCTTTGGCAAAAGTGTGGAGAAGCTTAGCTGTTGCGCTACATGATATGCGAAAAAAGAGAATACTTGTGAAACACGCAGGATACGGAGCCCCGATGTCAGCGATTATGCAAGGCGGGGATTTCTAATAGAAAACTCACCGAAACTATTCACAACAATATTGTACCGCGCCAGCGGCTTCGTGCTGGTACGATGAAAGTGGATTAAAAGTGGCAACCTGTTTTCCTGGCGGGAAATGTCACTGAAAATGGCAAGACGGCTGTTCCGCCGGTTCGCTCGTTTTCATGTATAGATATTCACACAAATGATCCGGGCCATTTAATGATACCTTAAGCCGTATATAAAGGGTTTTGAAGGGAGCATATGGACATTATCCTGGAGATCGCAGTGGGGGCCTGGGGGATAGTGAGGGAATCCGCCTTCTATATACTTGCCGGTTTTGTGATCGGGGGAGTGTTGCACATATATCTTCCGGTGGAAAAAGTAACGAAGTATCTTAAGCCACGTAACGTTCGATCGATATTATATGCGTCGCTTGCCGGCATACCGTTGCCGTTATGCTCATGTGGAGTTGTGCCTGCGGCGATGGCGCTCCGCAAACATGGCGCAAGCAAAGGCGCCACGAGCGCGTTTCTCATATCCACACCGGAGTCGGGCGTGGATTCTATCGCCATCACCTACGCCCTGATGGATCCGGTGGTTACCGTTTTCCGGCCAGTCGCGGCGTTTTTCACGGCGTTCGTGGCTGGAATGGGGGAGAATATTTTCGGACGAGAGGAGGCTGGCGCCGTACAGAGCAGCGACGCCGGGTTAAAGAAAAGCGATGCCTGTGGATGCGACGACCATTGCACGGAAGAAGTTCCAAAGAAAACGGGAAAGATTCATGGAATCCTGGATTTTGCTTTTAACGAGCTGATGAACGATCTGGCGGGCTGGTTGGCTCTCGGCTTTCTGGTCGCAGGCCTGATAGGAGTGTTAATACCTGACACATTTCTGACAGGCTTTTCGCAGAACACGTTCGTGTCCATGGTTGTGATGCTGATGGCAGGTATACCTTTGTACGTGTGCGCCACCGCCAGCACACCTGTCGCGGCCGCTTTGGTGCTCAAGGGGTTAAACCCCGGCGCGGCGCTTGTATTTCTGCTTGCAGGCCCCGCCACTAACGCAAGCAGTATGGCTGTGCTCTACAACTCGCTGGGCGTAAGGTCGCTGATAATTTACCTTACAGCGATAGCGGTCAGCGCCCTTGCCGCCGGATACGCCATTAACGCCGTGTACGCCACGCTCGCTGTTGACGCGCAAGCGGTGACAGGCGCCGCCGCCGAACTGTTTCCAGACTATATAAATCTCGCTTCCGCCGCTCTACTGTTGATATTTATGATTAGATCGATGTGGAGGAATATGATGGAAAAGCTTAAGGCAAAAACCGTATAGTTAATCCTTGAAACGCCACAGCTCCAGCCTTTGGCTGAAAGCTCGAGTTGATCGGCCGATATATCACGATCGAGTGGCGCCGCGGCTTTCCGGTCACGTTCTTTCCTTACATTTCACGAACGGTTTTATTCAAGCAGCTTCGGCGCAAACGCCGGTCCGGATTCGTACCACCTGCGACTGGAATTAACGATTTTTACGACCGAAAGCATCACGGGGACCTCTATAAGAACACCCACCACCGTGGCCAGCGCGGCGCCCGATTCGAATCCGAACAGGCCGATGGCAGTCGCCACCGCCAACTCAAAAAAATTGCTGGCCCCGATCAGCGCTGATGGCCCGGCCGCGCAATGCGCGACACCGAGCCGGCGATTAAAAAGATACGCGAGTCCCGAGTTGAAATAGACCTGGATCAGGATAGGGACAGCCAGCATGGCGATCACTGCTGGCTGGCTTATTATTGACTCCGCCTGAAAACCGAACAGCAGCGTTAGTGTGGCCAGCAACGCCCCCAGAGACCACGGGTGCGACAGCTTTATAATCCGCGTAAGATGGGCGTATTTGTGCTTATGTCCCAGCGCTGATCTGCGCCATAAATTTGCTATGATCAGGGGGACGACGATATAAAGCGCCACCGAGAGCAACAGCGTATCCCATGGAACGGTAATCGAGGACAGCCCCAACAGCAGGCCGACAATGGGAGCGAAAGCGAAAACCATGATAACGTCGTTTAACGCCACCTGGCTTAACGTGAAGAGCGGCTCTCCTTTGGCCAAATGGCTCCATACGAACACCATCGCTGTGCATGGCGCCGCGGCCAGAATAATCAGGCCGGCTATGTAGCTGTCTATTTGATCCGGAGGCAGATACGGCGCAAACAGGTAACGGATAAATATCCATCCCAACACCGCCATGGAAAACGGCTTTACAGCCCAGTTCACGAAAAGTGTGACGCCGATTCCTTTCCAGTGTCGTTTTACCTCATGAATGGCGTGAAGATCTATTTTAAGAAGCATGGGGATAATCATCACCCAGATGAGGATTCCGACAGGGATGTTTACACGGGCTATTTCCATTCGCCCAAGCGCGTGAATTGGCGAGGGAAACATCTGCCCGAGTAAAACACCGGCCGCGATACTGATGGAAACCCACAAAGTGAGCCAACGCTCGAAAAATCCCAGCTCCGCTCCAGATATATCCTTAACGTCCGCTCCACATCGCCCTGTCACAATCTCTCTCCTTTAACAACTACGATTACATCCCCCCCGACGGATATTTTATAATCCGCCATCCGGGATCTGGCGGAGTTGCCGGTGCAAAGGACCGGAATTTGGAATTGTTGCTTATATTTGACATGAGTTTTTCAGATGACTCCTGACAATTCGCTTTATTTTTATGGCGTCTTTTTTGGCCGTTAAATCTTTGGACAGTGAATCGCAAACCCATCTGATCGACTCTTGAACCTGGTGGGGAGCTTTATCACCCGGCAGGCGGTAATATATCCAACGGCCGTCTTTTCTCGTTTCAACGAGGCGCGCCTGCCGGAGAATCGAGAGATGCTTGGAAACGGTGGAAGGAGCGAGATCGAGAAGCTCGATAATATCGCACACGCACAACTCACCATCGCGCAACGCCAGCAACGCTCTGATTCTGCTCTCATCCGCCAATGCTTTTGCAATTGTAAGAAAGTCGAACAATATTATCTCCTATAGTTCGCCATATAACGAAATATTATCCATGGCCGGCCTGTTGTCAATCATTTTTCCGCCGGATCAATTCACGCTCGATCGGGAGTCAGTCAAAAATTTCCACTCTCTCTACACAGGTTCACGAAGCGTTATTTTCCGTAAACGTAAATTATCCATTGACTCCGTAGTATGGTACGGGGTTTATGTTTTAGATAAAGGAAACATATGATTTCGAGTTTGTCTGAGGAATTTGTTATGAAAATCATGCTTCAGAAAAATTTAGAGAAGCTTACGTTGTTGTTACTCGTGGTTCCAGTGATTTCATGGAACGGCGCCGCCCTCGCTCACGCTCCCCTGTTCATGATGGCCCCGGAAGCGCCAGGTAAAGGAGCCTTTGACCTGCACACCTCTCTTGTTCACAGCCGTCATGGTGGTGAAAGGCGTACGGAATCCGAACTGGAATTCACGTACGGACTCAGCCGTGACTTTGCGCTGGGGTTTGGGGTTCTTTTCTCAAGAGAGGAACACTTTGAGGATGGCATGGGACAAAGTGCGGCCAGCGGAATTGACAACCCGGATATTTTTTCCCAATGGCGTTTTTGGGACAGGGATACACTCGGGGCGAAATATTCAAGCGCTATTCGACTGGGGGTCACCGCTCCGGTGGGCGATAAAAGTGTGGAGCGGAATAAACCAACCATAGCAGGGGGGATCGCCTACGGGATGGAAAGCATCAAATGGTATTACGTCTTTGATGCCCGTTACCGATTCGATGTCGAGGACGACAACACAAAATCGGGCGACCTGTTTTTCGCCGATTTTGCGGTTGGCCTTCGCCCGCAACTCGGTGGTATTGAAGATACGGATACCGTATTATTTCTCGAGTTCAATTACATGAACGAGCGGCGCGCGAAAGCAAACGGTGTGGATAACCTGGATTCCGGCGGTGATTTTCTGTTCATATCTCCGGAAATTCTGATTTCCCCCAACAACAGGACAATGATACGGACCGGGGTTCAGATACCTGTCTACCAGGAGTTGAACGGCGTCCAGAAACCGAAAGACATTACATTCAAATTCGTGTTGGAACTACGATATTAGGGAGTGTCAACGATGAGGAAAAGAACGATTCTGATAGCGATCCTATTGACAGCGGCGATCTCGACATCGACAGTGTGGGGTAAGGACATTGTCCAGAACGCCCCGTCGCTGAAGGGGAGCCAGAAGGCGTATATCCGGGCGGACGGTCTTGCGTGCTACTTTTGCGCCTATGGCTTGGAGCGTTTTTTCCGGCGTTCCGGGAGTGTGGCGTCATATGATATGAAAATGAAGGAAGGCGTGGTCGAGATCATTTTCATAAAGGGCAAGCCGTTGTTGACGATTGATGAACTTCACCAGATTGTGTACGACGCCGGGTACACGCCGCGCGAAACCACGTATGAGCTGGTGGGCCGACTGGAAAAGAGTGGGGGGAAATATTTGTTCCATCCCGATGACACTGGTCAGAGTTTTCCCGTTACATCTATTTTGGCCCTGCCCGCCGATCCGGAGACCTTGATCGGAAAAACAATGGCGATCAAGACAAAAGCTAAAGAGGGTCCGGAGGGATCGATGCTGCTGGAGCCTTTGAGTTTTGCTGAAAACAACTAAAAGAGGGTTCCAATGAAATTGAAAATCGCGTTTTTCATGGCGGCCCTTTTTGCCACTCTTGCTGCAATATCGGTCGTTCCATGGGGGGCGGCCGGTAGAATCGAGCTTGTAAACCAGTGGGGCGAATCCGGCGCCGGTCCGGGCCAGTTCAACGAACCCATGGGAATCGCCATCAACACGGGAGGCGATATTTACATCGCCGATGTGAGAAATGCGAGAATACAGAAGTTCACTGCGGAGGGGGACTACATCCTTGAATGGGGAAAACCGGGGAACGGTGAAGGAGAGTTTTCCAAACCGGTCGGTGTGGCGATCGATGGCGCAGGCGCCGTGTATGTCAGCGATTACGACCAGGACCGCATCCAGAAGTTTTCACCAGAAGGGGTTTATCTTAGGCAGTGGGGCAAAAGCGGCAAGGGCCCGGGCGAGTTCACCGTCGCGACTGGCATTCATATAGACCGCAAACGGGACGTCATCTACGTGGCGGACTTCTATAACAAACGTGTGGAGAAGTTCAGGCTGGACGGCGCGTTCATTTCCCAGGTCGGCGCGTCCGGCAGGGTGAAAAGCGGCGCGCTCCACTATCCCACCGACGCTTTCGTAGCCAATGATGGAAGCGTTTACATCGCCGACGCCTATAACAACCGTATCCAGAAATTCGACGTCCGGGGCGTATACAGGACGAAATGGGGGGGGCCTTTCGGGCTCGGCGCGCCCGGAGCATGGGACGGATGGTTCAAGGTTCCTTCCGGGGTGGCGATGGATTCAAAAGGCCGGATTTATGTGGCGGACAGCGCGAACCATAGAGTGGTGGCCCTTTCCGGTGATGATGGATTTCTGGCCGCGTGGAAGATGAAAGAAGATACTGCCCTGCACACGCCCACGAAAATAGCTGTTGGCAAAAACGGCTCCATCTATGCCGTGGACACCGCCCATGACCGCATACTTACACTGCGATACGTGGAACCGGGAAAATAATGGGGGGAGCGATGAAGGGTATAAAACCGCTGACTATCGGACAGGTGGCCAAACAGGCCGGGGTGGGGGTGGAGACGATCCGTTTCTACGAGCGCAAAAGGCTGATTGACCAGCCGCAAGGAAAAGAGGCAGGATACCGTCATTATCCACAGGAGGTTATAGGGCGCATAAAGTTTATAAAAAACGCAAAGGAGCTGGGCTTTTCGCTGAAAGAAATATCGGAGCTTTTGAATCTGCGTATAGATCCGGCGACAACATGCGCCGACGTAAGAAAAAAGGCCATGGACAAGATAAATGACGTGGAGGCGAAGATCGGTGAATTGGAAAATATAAAAAAAGCCCTGACCGAGCTTGCGTCCATATGTGTCGGAAGCGGCCCGACAAGCGAATGCCCGATTCTGGACGCTTTTGAAAAACAGAGGGACTGATGATGAATATTGATGGTTACAAGATAACAGGTGTTTTCAAGCGAGGTCTGTCGATGGCTCCGGCGATTGGTGTCGCCATATTGCCTAAACTGACATGTCCCGCATGCTGGCCCGCTTACGCAGGGTTGTTGGGGTCTTTTGGTGTAGGGTTCATAAACTATACCCCTTATCTTGCCCCGCTAACATTGTTTTTTCTCACCCTTGCCGTGCTTCCCCTTGCGTATAGGGCCCAAAGCAGGCATGGCTACGGTCCTTTGGTCATGGGCGCTGCTGCTGCGGTGTCCGTGATGTTTTCCAAGTTCATACTTGAATCCGACCCGGCTATGTTCGGAGGACTGGGGCTCGTAGTGGCCGCATCCTTATGGAATACATGGCCGAAAAAAATATCCGAAAAACGCCCCCTGTTCCGTATGCGCCTCGGAAAGTGGGGAGCAAATTAAACAGGCGTACGGAGGTACAAATTATGACAAGCAAACGTAAAATTGAGGTTTTCAGCGCTGGATGCCCGGTGTGCGAAGAGACGGTTGAGCTGGTCAACCGCATAGCCTGTCCATCGTGTGAAGTCAGTGTTCTGGATATGAAAAACCTTGAGGTGGCCAGCTACGCCCGGTCTATGAATATCCATTCGATACCCGCCGTGGTCATTGACAACAAGCTCGCCGGCTGCTGCGCCGGGCGTGGTGTTGACGAGCGCACACTGCGCGCCGCCGGAGTGGGCCAACCACTTGGCTGATCCTGCTTTTGGCTGGGATAGGGCTGGCCGCTTGAGTACTCGGCGGCCAACACTTGGCCCATAACTTTGAATTTGACTAGATGATTCTACATGTGTAAAATACCTGGATGAAGTCAATTCACGGTTCGAAAACGATCAATGTCAGCCGCCCTTTGGGGGAGTTGGAAAAAGAGGTAATGATAGTCCTCTGGGAAATAGGAAAAGCCACGGGTAAAGAAGTTTGGCGAGGAATCAAAACGACAAGAAAAGTCGCACTGACAACCGTACTTACCGTTATAGACAGGCTCTCGCGAAAAGGGCTTATCAGCAAATCAAAGGAAGACGGTTTTTTGGTTTACAGACCGTTTATTACAAAAGAGGATTACACAAAGCAAGTCGCAGGGAAAATGCTCAAGGACTACATGGATCTTTCCAGCGCTTCGCTCATAGCCTCTTTTGTAGACACGCTCGAAGAAATGGAACCTGATCAGATTGACAAGCTTTCCAGATACATTGAGAAGAAAAGGAAAGAAGGGCCTAGGTAGGCGTATGGCGACAAAAGGCTTCTGGCGACGATCAGCGTTACACAGTTTCCTCGGGGCGACGTTGATGGCTATCTTGCTGTTTGTTCTCATCGCCACCAGCATGCACTACGGTATTGCAAATCTGCTCGGGCTGACAGCGTTGGCAGGCTCAGCTCTCGCCTGCTGTAAAACCCTTTTCTCGTGGTGCCTTGTCAGCCCCACAATGTTCATGGCCATAATGCCGTGGATAGGTCTTGGGATCATAACCGCAGGCTTATCGCTGGCTGTTTTCACGGCGGCAAGAAACCTGATCATCTCCGGGCGTTTTTTGAATACACTCAGGGCCGCTCCCGCTGGAGGATACCACGAATTGGAAAAGCTAAGCGGGTTGTATGGCATACCAATAATCACATTCGAGGATAAAAGGCTCAATTCCGCATTTACGCTCGGCCTGGTCAAACCAAAAGTCTATATTTCCACCGGGCTGATCGAAAAACTTTCAAAAGGAGAGTTGGAGGCGGTAGCCGTTCATGAGTTACACCATGCCGAGAAAAGAGATCCGTTAAAATTGTTCATCCTTTCGTTTATTAAGGATATGTTTTTTGTCATACCACTGGGGCGTTATCTGGCGGATCTGTTTTTCATAAGGAAAGAATTGGCCGCAGATGAGCGAGCCGCAAGTGAATCGGGCCGACCCGTGGATCTGGCCCGGGCCCTTATTAAAATGACAGGTATGGATCGGGAAATAATTCCTGTGGGAGTTTCAGCTCTGGGCAAAGCCACGCTCGTGGAAAAAAGGATCAAGGAACTTTTGGAGCCGGGACAGGGAAAACGTGACAAGACTCCCGTAGGAATAATTATTGGTACGGCGTTTGTCATATCCATGCTTGCGGCGGTGTTCACCGCGCCTATTTACGCCGCAGGACGCCAAATGGAAAAATGTAATCAGACCTCTTGCATTGGTCCGAAAAGAACCTGCCCCGCCCATATAGACAACTGCAGGAAAGCGTGTGAGATCATGGCGAAAAGCAAAAGGTAAAATTTTTTAACATGGTATTCTACATATGTAGAATACGAAAGGAGCGATTCTATGAAAAGAGTAATCCTATCGATCGTTTGCCTGTTGTGGTCTACGGCGTTGTTTAACCATCACGCCGGGTATGCAAAAACAAAAGATATAACCATCACGATAAATGTGGATGGTTTCAATCCCTCAAAGATTACGGTTGAGAAAGGAAAAGCGGCGAGGCTTGTATTTATCAGAAAGACTGACAAAACCTGCGCGACAAAAGTGTTGATACCTGATTTGAATATAAACCGGGAATTGCCACTGAACAAACCTGTTGTCATAAATATTCAGCCTGAGAAAAGCGGGGTCATCGGGTTTGCCTGTCCCATGAAGATGCTGAAAGGTGAGATGAGGGTAACGGAGAAAAAGTGACAATTTCAAGGACCGGAATCGGGTTTTGCCTGGCGTCGATTCTTTTCCCCTTAATCACGCACGGTTGCGCTGTTTCCAGGGCCAACAGCCGTTTTGACCATCTTGTGAATAAGGTCAAAATCAAAACCGCTGTGAACTCCAACGCCGGGTTTGAAAATAAAAGCGCTGATAGTTTAAAAGGAAAAAAAACGCTTGAAATGGAAACCGCCACACAGATAGCGCTCGATAACAATCCAAGTCTTGCTTCAATGAGAGAGAGGGTAAGGGAAGCTGTAGAAAAATATCCCCTGGTCACAACACTGGACGATCCCATGTTGGGCGTGGGATTTTTCCCCCTGACCGCGAATTTCGACAGGGCTGACTTGGCATACAAAATCGATCTTGGACAAACGATTCCATATCTGGGAAAGCTGGGCCTTAAAGGCTACAAAGCCATAGCGGAGGCCGAGGTGGCGTTGAACTCTTTCAGCTCCGCGAAGCTCGAACTTGTCCAGATGGTCAAGACCGTTTACCTGGAACTTTTTTTCACTCATCGCGCCATTGAAATAAACGAAGAGAACACAAACCTCTTGCAAAATTTCAAAACCATAACCGAATCACGATACTCGGCAGGCAAAGGAAACCTGCAGGATGTTGTTCAGGTCGATGTTGATCTGGCAAAGGTGGAGCATCGCGGCATCACCCTTGAAAGAAAGCTTCGGGTCGCCACGGCCCGGTTAAACACACTTATGGGCCGCCCGGCGGGGCTACCCCTGCCCATTCCGGCGGGGCTTCCCCCCGTGTCGTCCTTTCCGGATAAGGATGTATTGCTCGAAAAGGCGCTTTTGCAGAACCCCTCTGTCAGGGCGGCGCGTTCGAGAATCGAAGCCGCAAGATCGTCACTCAAACTGGCGGAGTACAAAAGCTATCCGGATTTTGTTGTTACAGGCTCTTATAACAAGGCGTGGATGACAGATGAGCTTCGCCCGTTTATCGGGATAGGGGTAAACATACCTATCGGGTTTGGCCGCCTGAGCGCAGAAAGGAACATAGCGTCCGCGAGACTCGGCAGGGCGAATTGGGAGCTTAAAGTGGTGGAAGACCGTATCCGTTTCCAGGTGGAGCGAATCTGGCAAAAAATAAATGAGTCACGCCACGCGGAGAAACTTTTCCATGAGGCTCTTCTCCCAGAAACGAAATTAAATTTCGATGCCGCGAAAGCCGGGTACAGCGACGGGAAAAACGATTTTTTAACCTTGATAACAGCTGAAAGATCGCTGGTGAATACAAAGCTTCAATATGAGCGGATCCGCGTTGATCTGAGAGCCGGAGAAGCGGCGCTTTCAAGAGTTATCGGAAAGAGACAATGAAAAGCAAGAAGGTAAAACTGTTAGTGGCAATGGCTCTTGTCGTTTTGGTTTCAGGTTTTGGAGCGTTTATCTACTGCCAGCGGCCAGGGCTGTGTCGGGAGGATATTTTGTATCGCTGGACGCATAATCCGGGCGTCGCAAAAGTTATGGGGTGGATGGGGCTGTCGGGAGATAGGGCGTTTGCTGATAAAAAGGTTTACTGGTGCCCCATGCATCCGCAGGTGAGGAGGGATAAACCCGGCGCATGCCCGATCTGCAGTATGCGGCTTGTGGAGATGAAAAAGAATAATGGAAAAATCAAAAAGGAAGGGTCGCTTCTTTTCACGTCGCGACAAATACAGCAGGCGGGTGTTCGCTTTGCAACAGCGAAACGCCTGACGTTTACAGGCCTGATAGAAACAGCCGGCAGGGTTGAAGTGGACGAACGGAGATTGAAAACCATTTCCTCATGGGCGCCCGGGCGTAGCCGGATCGACGCTCTTTACGTGAACTTCACCGGCTCTACCGTTCAGAAGGGACAGGCGCTTTTGTCTATATATAATCCGGAGCTTTTGACCACCCAGGAAGAGTATCTGATGCTGCTAAGAGGCGGGGCGCGAAGGCTGGCGTCTCTCCTTGAAACAGTGAAGTCTCGCTTCAACCGCTGGGGGATAACCGATAAAGAGATAAATAAAATACGGAAAAAGGGAAAGGCGCTGGAAAGCCTGACTATATACTCTCCTGTATCCGGTACGGTGATCGAGCGTATGGTAAGCGAAGGGCAATATGTCAAAGAGGGGCGACCGCTTCTGAAACTGGCCGATTTATCAAAAGTATGGATATACGGTTACATCTACGAAAATGAATTACCGTTTATCAAGATCGGAACACCCGTTGAGATATTCGTCCAGGAAAAAGCCATCGCCGGGAAAGTCGACTTTATCGACCCCGTTGTTCAGACAGATTCTCGAACAGTTCGCGCTCGTTTTGAAGCGCTAAACAGGGAGGGGTATCTGAAACCCGGGATGTTCGCAAGGGTTCGGATCAGCGCCCCCGGGAAAGATGTTCTTGCGGTTCCGGAAAGCGCCGTTATCCTTACCGGCCGGCGGGCGATCGTCATGGTGTCGGAGGGGGAAGGAGCCATGCGCCCTGTGGAAGTAAAGCTTGGAAGAAAATGGCTTTATCTGTCAGGCCGGACAGGGGAGAAAAGGGAAACTTCGTTTTTAAATGGCGAGGAGAGATATCATGAAGTTCTGGCCGGGCTTGACGAGGGCCAGCGGGTGGTGTCATCGGCGAATTTTCTGATCGCCGCAGAGGCGCAGTTCCAGGGGGCTTTAAAAAAGATAGCTCCCCTTTCGAAAAGAAAAGAGATGACAAAACTCCCCGATGACATCGGGTTGGCGCTCGCTCATATCCTCAAGTCATATGAAAACATCAGAAAATCGCTTGCCCTGGACAACTTTGCTCCGGCCAGAAGGGGGGCCGTTCATTTGATCGAGGATGTCGACGCCGCCATGGACAAAGCGTATGGCGATGTGAGAAAAGCGTTGGCAAAGATCAGGACAGGAGCCGTGGGAATGGCGGAGGGAGCGGAGGATATTGCGCAAACCCGTAAACATTTCGCTTCTATAAGCAAGCCGATCATCTCACTTGTCACCAGGTATGGTTTACCTTCAGGCGTTAGACTGAGCGCTTTTACATGTCCCATGACAAAAAATGGGGACTCCTGGCTGCAACCCGGCGAAACAGTTGAGAACCCCTATATGGGACAAAAAATGTCGACCTGCGGACTTCCTCTTTCTCTAACGGGTAAAGCGGATAAAAAATAAAATCATGATCCGTTTTATTATTGAGTGGTGCTTCCGTAACCGGCTATTTGTCGTAGTCGTCTCCGTTATCGTAGCTCTGATGGGAACATGGTCCCTATCCCGTATAACGCTGGACGCGATCCCCGACCTTTCCGATGTTCAGGTAATAATCTCCACAAAATGGATGGGGCGGGACTCGCAGACCATTGAGGACCAGGTCACATATCCTCTGGCCACGTCGATGCTCGCGGTTCCGAAAGTCAAGGACGTGCGCGGTTACTCTTTTTTTGGCCAGTCCTTCGTCTACATAATATTCGAGGATGGAACAGACATCTATTGGGCGAGAAGCCGTGTTATGGAATATCTGAACCAGGCGCAAACCGACCTTCCGAAAGATGTCACACCGACCCTTGGCCCGGACGCCACGGGTCTTGGCTGGATATTTGTTTATACTGTTGAAGACACAGAAAACCGGTACGACCTGGGAGAATTGCGCGCCCTGCAGGACTGGTATATTCGCTATCAGCTCATGAGCGTCCCCGGTGTGGCCGAGGTGGCCGCTGTCGGCGGGGCGTCAAGGCAATACCAGGTCACCGTCGACCCGCAAAAGCTTCTTTTCTACCGGCTTCCCCTCCAAAAGATTATCCGCGCTATCCGAAAAAGCAATAACGACGTGGGGGGTGATGTGATGGAGCTTGGCGGAGCCGAGTTCATGGTCCGTGGCAGGGGATACATAAAAGGCATAGAGGATATTGAGAACGTGGTTCTCCAATCGACGGTGGACGGGACGCCGACGTTGCTAAAAGACGTGGCCACGGTTCAAATCGGAGCGGTGACCAGGCGCGGTGTCGCTGAAAAAGACGGGAAAGGAGAAGTGGTGGCCGGTATCGTGGTCGCCCGATACGGCGCGAACGCGCTGGATGTGATAAACGGTGTGAAAGAAAAGATCAGAAAGATATCCCCAGGTTTTCCAAAAGGAATCCTTATCAAATCCGCCTACGATCGTTCCGGCCTCATATACAGAGCTATCGCAACGCTGAAAAGCAAACTTATCGAAGAGGCGCTCATAGTCGCTTTAGTCACCGTGCTGTTTCTCTGGCACGCGCGTTCCGCCCTGGTGGCGTCGATCACTCTTCCACTCGGCGTTCTGGCGTCCTTTATGATCATGAAATCAATGGGGCTTGGAGCCAACATCATGTCTTTGGGCGGCGTCGCCATCGCCATTGGAGCCATGGTGGACGCCTCTGTGGTAATGGTGGAGAACACGCATAAGCATCTTGAAAGGGCCGAAGCTGATGGAGCCAAGCAAGACAGGTCAAAAGCGGTTCTTGACGCCAGTGTGGAGGTGGGGCCCGCACTCTTTTTCTCGCTTCTTATAATCACCGTATCGTTTCTGCCGGTTTTCGCTCTCCAGGATCAGGCTGGAAGGCTTTTCAAACCGTTGGCGTTCACAAAAACTTTCGCGATGGGAGCGTCGGCAATATTCGCTATAACGCTAATCCCTGCGCTCATAGGGCTGTTTGTCAAAGGCGATATTCCACCAGAGTCGAAAAACCCCGCAAGTCGGCTTCTTATCGCCATGTATGAGCCTGCCATCCGTCTGGCGCTCAGGTTCAGGAAGACAGTTATAGCGCTTGCCGCTCTCGTCCTCCTGTTTACATACATCCCGTATCGCCAGTTAGGCAGCGAGTTTATGCCGCCGCTTAAGGAAGGAGACATTCTGTATATGCCTACCACTGTTCCCGGTCTGCCGGTAGCGGAGGCTACAAGAATTTTGCAGGTTCAGGATCGCCTGCTCAAACAGTTCCCGGAAGTGAACACCGTTCTTGGCAAAATAGGGCGCGCAAATACGCCCACCGATCCCGCGCCGCTTTCCATGGTGGAAACCCACATATCGCTCAAACCGGAGGAGGATTGGCCAGAGCGGATTATCGAAGATGGTTACATCACGAACATGGCGCTTTCCATGATCCGTCTATTAGAAACCGGAAACGTTATTAAAGGCATCCCGGCGGAAGAAGCCTCCGCGCAGGTCGAGCGTAAAAGCCGATGGAGTGTCAACAGCTGGATCAGGGAGGAGTTGCTTGAAGGAAACAGCCTTCTCTCAACCAGGCGAGAGCTCGCCGACAAGCTTGTTGAAACGGTATCCTCTAATTTAATCTCCTACCTGAACGCGTCCGGATACCTTGCGCAACACTCGAATAAAAAAGCCGGAGCGATATTGAAAAATTATCATATGGAGACAACGCCTTTACGAAAGGTGACGTTCGAAGAGCTTACAAAAGAGGAGATGAACAGAGTCGTAAACATACCGGGGATGCCCAACTGGTGGCTGATGCCGATAGAAACCCGCATCGGCATGCTTACCACCGGGATGAAAGGGTTGTTGGGACTTAAAATCAGGGGCGAAAACCTTGTTGAACTGGAAAAGATCGCCATCGATACGGAGAGGGTTCTGGGTTCGGTTCCGGGTGCTCTTGTTGTGTCGGCGGAGCGTGTTATGGGAGGGCGTTATCTTGACATCAACCTTGACCGTACGGAACTCGCGCGATATGGAATCCTCATGGAGGACGCGCAGACGGTTATAGAATTCGCCATCGGGGGCAGGAACATAACCCATATTGTTGAGGGGAGGTATCGTTTTCCGGTTAATATCCGTTATCCCCGGGAGTTGAGAGACGATCCGGAAAAACTCAAACGAGTTCTGCTCACCGCTTCGAACGGAGCGCTGATCCCCATGGGAGCCGTCTCGAAGATTAATCTGCAGGACGGGCCGCCGATGATAAGGAGCGAAAACGGCCTGCTTGTCGCCAACGTGCCGGTGGATATAGAGGCCGGGCTGGACGTCGGGACATATGTCAATCGCGCGCAGGCCGTCATCGACAAGGCCATCGAGACTGGAGAAATCACATTACCTCCAGGCTATTACATGGAATGGAGCGGCCAGTTTGAGCTTATGGAGGATGTGAACAGGAAATTAAAAGTCATTGTTCCAATAACGCTGGTGATCATTTTCCTGTTGCTTTACCTTAACTTCAGAAATCTTACCGACACGCTGATCATTATGCTCAGCCTTCCTTTCAGTGTCACAGGCGGGATATGGCTTGTTCACTGGCTCGGTTACAACTTGAGCGTGGCTGTCTCCGTCGGATTTATTGCGCTTGCCGGGCTTGCGGCGGAGACTGGGGTTGTCATGCTTTTTTATCTGAACCTTGCTTATGAGAAAAGAAGAAGTGGAGGGCGTATGAAAAGCCGAAAAGACCTTGTAGAAGCTATAATTGACGGGGCGGTAATGAGGGTTCGCCCCAAGATAATGGTGGTAAGCTGTCTTATCCTCGGGCTTTTACCCATAATGTGGACGTCAGACGTCGGATCGAGACCCATGCAACGCATGGTCGCGCCAATGATAGGAGGCCTGGTTTCCGCTACAATTCTTACATTGATAGTTATTCCGGTAATTTACTCCTTTGTGAAAAAAACCGGTGAAAGGATGTCGTCATGCGTATAAGCGAAATATTGTTGGTGGTTTCAATCGGAATTATTGTGGCGACACTGTTATCCACTGGAGCTGAAGCAAGCCGCATGATGGGTGGCGGAATGATGGGCGAAGGAAAGATGTGCTCCATGATGGGGCGCATGCCGAAGACCGGGGTCGACCCGAAAAATCTGCCGGAGGCCAACTCCGATGCGGCGAAAACCTACTCAAAATTCTGCTCGCAGTGCCACGCTCTGCCCAGCCCGCAACGCAATTCCGCCGAAAACTGGAAAACGCTCGTGAACAGGATGGATTCCCGAACTCGGATAATGTCCCGTATCGGTGGCGGAATGATGGGCCGAGGGCGTGTAAAGGCCATGTCATCGTCAGAGAAAAAGAGGGTCATCGCCTATCTTCAAAAGCACGGCCTGAAAACTCTGGACAAGTCCACCATCTCCTCCACCGACACGCCGGAATTTAAGACGTTCGAGCGGGTTTGCTCGCAATGCCACGATTTGCCGGATCCATCTCTTCACACGAAATCCGATTGGTCACAAGTTGTGCGAAAAATGAAAAACAATATGAAAGAAATGGAAATGAGCCAACCGAGCGTCGAGGAGGAAAAGTTATTACTCAAGTTCCTGCAAGACGCCGCGGGAGGCTAGGATCATCATCTGGAAAAATCTGCGCTGGTCCGTTACGTTGTGTGGAAAGCGCATGGTCGGCGATACGACAACACATTGTATATTTGGTGCCGGGAGCGGGACTCGAACCCGCAAGGCGCTATGCGCCGGGGGATTTTAAGTCCCCTGCGTATACCAGTTCCGCCATCCCGGCGAAAGGTCAAGCATTGTATCATTTATCGGCCGTCCATGTTAGGCGGGCCCGGGATCGGATCAAAGGCAATGATGTTGTAAACATGATCGTATCGCGGCCGGTCACATCAGGTTTTCGCCGATACCGATCTTGGAGGATTTTTCATATTCTGCCATGGCTGTTGGCAAAAGCCGGTCTATTTGGACAATACGGTGTTGATCCGTCGGGTGGGTCGAAAGAAACTCCGGGGTCGATCCTTTGCTGTTGCTTCTCGCGAAATCTGCGAATCTTTTCCAGAACAATTTTGCCTCCCTCGGGTCATAACCGGCGCGAGCCATGTATAGCAGGCCCAAGTGGTCTGCTTCGAGCTCGTGGCTTCGTGAAAACGGAAGAGTAAAAGTGATCGCAGAACCATAGCCATAAGCCACACGGATCAATTCCCTCTGACGCCGGTTTTGCCCCATCCCCTGCGCCAGCAACTCGCCTCCCAAAGCGATCAGCATATTGTGGCTCAACCGCTCCGCCCCGTGACGGGCGATCGCGTGGGCGATTTCATGCCCCAGCACCACAGCAAGGCCGGCTTCGCTCCGGGCTATCGGAAGGATCCCCGTATTAACCGCCACCTTGCCTCCAGGGAGACAGAATGCGTTCGGCTGCTGCGCCTCCAACAGGTTGAACTCCCATCGATAGTCTGGCTGGTGCGCGACATTGGCTATATTCCAGCCTACACGGCGAAGAATCCCCGCCATGCGCATATCTTTTGAAAGTTTTGCTTTGGAAAGCGCGTCCTTATACGCGTCAACGCCAAGCTTAAACTCCGACTGCGGGTCTATAAGGACAATCTGTGACCGGTTGGTTTCCGGCACTGTCTGGCAGGCGAGAGCAAGGCTCAACCCCAAAAGCGCCGTAGCGAGGATGGAAACGGGCAATCTTTTCGTCAGCTTCATCTTCGTAATTCTAGCATATGATCCTGTCTTGCACTCCACATTCAGCGGGTGTGATTTGTAAAATGAGAAGGACCTGATCACTGCGGCGATACGTGAATAAATCATGGCAAGATCATCTCCAGCCTCAAATTTCACGGTTTGTCCAACCAAATGTATTTATATATTAATATCTTTCAGATGCGATTGATAACGGTTAAAATAACCTGTCGCTATTAATTAATTATACGGAACAAACACCAGATTTAAAAAAACGGATAAACATGACCGGCTCACAAGTTCGACGTAGTTTTCTGGACTATTTTACATCAAAAGGACACACTGAAATAGCCAGCGCTCCCCTTACGCCAGCCAACGATCCGACTTTATTGTTCACCAACGCGGGCATGGTCCAGTTCAAGGATGTTTTTACAGGGCTGGATAAACGCTCCTATAAAACCGCCACATCCTCACAGAAATGCCTCCGTGTTTCCGGCAAGCATAACGACCTGGATACAGTTGGCCGAACAGCGCGGCACCACACTTTTTTCGAGATGCTGGGCAATTTCTCGTTTGGAGACTATTTCAAGGAACAGGCGATCGAGTATGGTTGGGAGTTTCTCACGCAGATGTTGGGTTTGCCGGCGGAAAGGCTGTACGCCACGGTATATACCGATGACGATGACGCCGCGAGGATTTGGGAGGAGAACATAGGTCTGCCTTGCGACCGGATAGCGAGATTTGGTGAAAAAGATAATTTTTGGTCCATGGGTGACACTGGCCCTTGCGGGCCATGTTCTGAAATTCATTACGACCGGGGCGAGGATTATAAATGCGACAATCCGGACTGCGGTATTGATTGTGAGTGCGACCGGTTCCTGGAGCTGTGGAACCTGGTGTTCATGCAGTATGAGAGGGACCAGGCGGGTAAAATGACCCCGCTACCCAACCCCAGCATCGACACGGGGCTGGGACTGGAGCGGCTTGTCTCGGTGATCCAGGGCAAAGAGACGAATTTTGAAACCGATCTCATACTTCCCGTCATCCGCCATATGGAGCGTTTGACAGACGCGGTTTACGGGGAGAGCGCTTCTACCGACATTTCGTTCCGTGTAATCGGTGACCATATGCGCGCAACCGTGTTTCTGATCGCCGACGGGATTATGCCATCAAACGAGGGGAGGGGATATGTTCTGCGCCGAATTGTCAGAAGGGCGTTGCGTCATGGCAGAATGCTGGGAGTGACGGAGCCGTTTGCACACAGGCTGGTGGAGACTGTCGCCGAGATAATGAAGGACTGCTATCCGGAGTTGCTTGAATCAGAAAAACTTATCCGGGGAGCGACGCTTGGCGAGGAAGAAAGCTTCGGCGACACGCTGGAAAACGGAATGCGCCTGATCGAGGAAACCATCCATACTGAAAAATCGAAGGGATCGAATGTTATCTCCGGCGCGGAGTTGTTCAAACTGTATGACACATACGGGTTCCCCATAGATTTGGCGGTGGAAATCGTCCAGGAGGCTGGAATGAAAGCGGACATGCCCGGATATGAAAAGCTCATGACAGCCCAGCGCGAGGAGGCCAGGAAATCGTGGACAGGCGCCGCGGGAACGGCAAGCGCGGCGGAGGTTCTGTCGTCTGCCGTTGGGGAGGTTCCGGGCACCGAGTTTGTCGGTTACGAGGTTGACACGGTGATAACCAGGGTGCTTAAAGTGATTACGGAGGGTAATGACGGACAAGAAGCGCCAATAGAGGATTCGGTAAAGCTTATTCTTGAAAAAACACCTTTTTACGCCGAATCGGGAGGGCAGGTAAGCGACACCGGCACGATTGCAAACGACAGCTTCGAGGCGAAAGTGACATGGGTTGGCAAACCCGACGGAACCCACTGGATCCATAAGGCTATCGTTGAAAAAGGAACCGTCCGGGAGGGAGACCGGGTCACGGCGAAAATCGACACGGACACCCGCAACGATATCCGGCGCAACCATTCCGCCACCCACCTTTTGCACAGCGCTTTGCGCAAGGCTTTGGGGCCGCAGGTAAAGCAGGGGGGGTCGCTGGTGGACGCCGACAGGCTCCGGTTCGATTACACGCATTACAAGGCTCTGGATAGTGACGATGTAAGGAGGATCGAAAAGCTGGTCAATGGCAAGATTATGGAAAACATCGGTGTCACCACGGTAGAAATGGATATGGACGACGCAGTCGCCAGTGGAGCCATGGCCCTGTTCGGCGAGAAATATGGAGACAAGGTACGTGTCGTGACAATGGGTGAGTTTTCCAAGGAGCTTTGCGGCGGCACCCACGCCGGCGCCACCGGTGATATAGGGATGTTTAAGATCATCTCAGAGGGGGGCGTCGCCTCCGGGTTGCGGAGGATAGAGGCTGTCACCGGGCGTGGAGCTCTTGAGCTTGTGTTTAGTCGCGAAGACGAGCTTTATGAAATTGGCGCAGTCCTTAAATCTCCCGCCGCAAACCTTGCCGAAAAAGTGAAAAAACAGTCCGAGCGGCTTAAGGAACTGGAAAAGGAAAATCGTAACCTGAAGGAAAAGCTGGCCTCAGGCTCGTTCCGGTCCGGAACCGCTGATAATGAGCCTGTGGAAGTGAAGGTTAACGATGAAGTTTATAAAGTGGTGATTGAAACAATAGAAGACGCCGACGCCGCGATGTTGCGTTCTTTTGTGGACAACCAGAAAAACCGGATCAAATCGGGGCTGGTGGTGGCGGGTTCGAAGGAGGGTGACAAAGCCCTGCTGGCCGTAGGTGTGACAGATGATATGACCGGCAAGGTGCAGGCCGGGAAGATAATAAAGGAAATCGCCGCGATAGTAGGCGGTGGCGGCGGTGGCAGGCCCGATTTCGCCCAGGCAGGCGGGAAAAATCCGGAAAAACTCGACCAGGCCATGAAAGCTGTTCCTTCCATCATCGAAAAGCTTGTGGGGTAATGAGCTTATTGGCGAGTATTACAGGTCGCCGAAATTTTCGTATTCCGTCACATAGAGCCATTTACGCAAAATGAAAACCCTGATAGTTTTCGCCAAGGCCCCGGTTGAGGGCTTGGTCAAGACCAGGCTGTTTGAACAGACCCCGCTGGATGAGTTCCAGGTGCTGACGTTATACACCGCTTTTTTGAAGGATATCCTTACAGTCGCCACCTTGTCAGGGGCGGAAACCATCGCCCTGCATTACACACCGGAACACGAAGATGAGACAATGCGAAAGCTGGTATCCGGTCTTAAAACAGGAGCCCGAAATGAGAGGCGGTTTGTCTTTGCTCCCCAGGAGGGTGGTACGTTCGCGGAGCGAATAACAAATTCCTTCAAAAACGCCTCCAGAGCAGGGTTCGGCGAGCTTGTCATGATCGGGTCGGATTCGCCGTTGTTAACCCCTGATATTATAGATAGCGCTTTTGAGTTTATACACTTGCGTTCCGGCATGGCTTTGGGTCCCAGTGGCGAAGGTGGTGTGTATCTGATTGGGTTCAACTCCGACGCGCCTGTCAGGTTCGACAGAGTTTTTTCCGAAGGGTCTGAAATAGAAAACCTTTGCGCCATAGCAAAATCGGGCAATATGCCCCTTTTTATACTGCCTGAAACGCTGGATGTGGATGTGGAATCCGACCTTGTCGGCTTAGTCGGCATAATCAAGGCGCGATCATACAGCCGCAGGTTTGAAGACGGATTTTTCCCCTTGCACACAGCCGAGGCGATAGATAACCTCAAGGTGCGCATAGTAAGACGCCCCGGTAATACACGTGACAAAAAGATCGTGCTGTCAAATGACTGAACAACTTGAACACAAAAGAGCCGTGGTACTGCTCTCCGGTGGGTTGGATTCCGCCACCTGCCTGGCGATTGCCGCGCATGAGGGGTATGAGGTGTTCACGGTCTGTTTCGACTATGGTCAGCGGCACAGGGTGGAAATGGACAGCGCCAGGGTGGTTTCACTCTCTATGGGCGCCACATCGCACAAGGTTATCAGCGTAGACTTAAGATCTCTGGGCGGGTCGGCGCTGACGGATGAAATCGAAGTGCCAAAACTGGAGCCGGACACCATGGCTCCGGAAGAAATACCTGTCACATATGTTCCCGCGAGGAACACGGTGTTTCTCTCTCTTGCCCTGGCCTACGCCGAGACCCTTGGAACCGGGGATATTTTTATCGGTGTAAACGCGTTGGACTATTCCGGATATCCGGATTGCAGGCCGGAGTATATAGAAGCGTTCGAACGTATGGCTAATCTCGCCACAAAATCCGCGGTGGAGGATAAAATCAGGGTTCGAATCCACGCGCCTCTCGTCCACATGACAAAAAAGCATATCATAGAGACCGGATCCAGGCTGGGTGTGGATTATTCCCTGACTCTTTCGTGTTACGACCCGGACGACAGCGGCAAACCATGCCGCAGATGTGACGCGTGCCGTTTAAGAGAGAAAGGTTTTGAGCAGGCTGGCATGACAGACCCGGTCTATCTTAATAAGCGCGAGGATTTTTCAGAAAAACTGTCGAGGCAAGGATTGTTTGTTTGCGACACTCAAGAGGTGATAATGGGCTCCATTCAGAGAGGTGAAAGCCTCCTGGAGTCGCTAACGCAAATCTGTATCGACCACCAGGTTACAGCAGGCGCAATTTCGCTTATCGGGTCCGTGTCCACGGTGTCGCTCGCCTACTATGACCAGGACAAGAAAAGCTACACACTCCTTAATTCGTCCACCGGCAAGGAGATTGTATCGGCCATGGGAAACGTATCCCTGAAAGATAACGAGCCGTTCGTGCACATGCATATCGTGCTAAGCGACAATGAAGGGGTGTGTGAAGGGGGGCACCTGATGCCCGGGACGACCGTTTACGCCTGCGAATATAAGATCGTAAAGCTGGCGGGGCCATCCCTGTACCGGGCCTATGACAAGGAAACCGGACTGTATCTCTGGAAAGGATAGGAGAATCAGTCCTGGGCCGCTTTGGCTTTCGTCGCGGGCTTGGCCTTGTTCTCCGTGGTTTTTCCCTTTCCAGAGTCGTAGGACGCGGAATCAGACCCCTTTTTTGCCTTTGCCGGGTTGTTGGCCGGGGTGGCGTAGTCTGTTTTGTACCAACCGGTCCCCTTGAGATGGAAAGAGTTGGTCGACATCAATTTTACAAGTTTGCCACCACATTTTGAAGGGCCATTATGCCTTTTTAACGGGGAGGCGGTTATTTTCTGGGTCACCTCGATAGTCTGACCGCATTTCTGGCAAGAGTACTCATAGATCGGCATTTTTATATAAACTTCCCAAAAAAACGTCCATTTCCAGTTTCCATACAAATATAAAACGGAGCGGGGCGTTGTCAAGCTTGTTTGAGGTAACTAAGCCATTTTGAATAATTCGGATTTTTCCCGTGTATAATTTCGAAATAAGCCTTCTGTAGCTTTGCAGTTATCGGACCGATTCCGTTATCACCCAATATCCTGTCGTCAAGCGATCTGATGGGCGTAAGTTCCGCCGCTGTGCCTGTAAAAAAGGCCTCCTCGGCGATATATACCTCATCCCTGCTAAAGTACTGTTCCTCGACCTCCAGACCCATATCATGGGCGATCTTCATGATGGAGTCGCGGGTTATCCCTTCGAGCACTGAAGTGAGCGGCGGGGTCTTGAGCCTGCCGTTTCGTACTATAAAAATATTTTCGCCGGACCCCTCGGCCACGTGTCCGGATGGATCCAGCAACAGCGCCTCATCGAAACCGGAGCTTACCGCCTCGTGCTTGGCCATGATAGAGTTGACATAAGCTCCGCACACCTTCGCCTTCGTCATGAAGATATTTTCATGATGACGGGTATAGCTGGACACCTTGACCCTGATTCCCTTCGCCAGAGCCTCCTCTCCAAGATAGGCTCCCCACGACCACACGGCTATGGCCATGCGAACATCGGCTCCTGTGGTGTTGATGCCGCGTTTGTTATCGCCGAGAAATACGATGGGGCGTATATAGCATTTTCCCAGGTTGTTGGCGAGGATGGTTTCCTTTATAGCTTCATTGATTTGACTTTCGGAATACCCGATTTTGATATTGACTATTTTAGCCGAGTCGAAAAGCCTGTGAGTGTGATCCTCCAGCCTGAAGACGGCCGGCCCATTTGCGGTGTCGTAGCATCTGATACCCTCGAACACACCAAGCCCGTAATGCAGGCAGTGCGTCAGAACGTGGACATTCGCCTTGTCCCAGTCCACCAGTTCCCCATCAAACCATATTTTTTCAGATCGGGGAGCGTCGTTCATTTTCTTCTATATTTCACGTTTATTTGAAAAACACATATTGTCAGCTATTTACTCAATAACTGTCAAGACAGTTCGCCCGAAATGTAGATAGCGCATCATATATCCTGTTTGTGTGGCGCATGAATTATCCGGTGCAAGATTGTCTTCAAAGGGCAGGCCGTCGCACAGGCGAACTTTTTGCCCGCCGCGTTTCCGCGGATGAGATGGCCGAGGTTTTGGGGTTATTCGAGACATTGCATGATGATTTTGCCGTGAGGAGCTTTTTGTTGAAAGGAACTCTGGACTGGCGGACGTGGCTGGATATAATAGGAGGCTACAAACAATTACGCCGGAGTGGTGGAACTGGTAGACGCGCGGGACTCAAAATTCCGTATGGGCGACCATGTGTCGGTTCGATCCCGACCTCCGGCACCATTATTCATATAAGTGTCTGGCTTAAATCCATCACGATAAAGAGCGGACTGTGGTCTTTGCGCATACGGTTTTGCCGGAAGCTGTTGGACTGGTTTTGATACACTGGCTGAATACAAAAAGCCGGACTCCATCGCAACAGGAGACCGGCTCGGTGATGTTTTTCTGTAAAAGCTTTCTACAATGATTTTAGATAATCTATAAGGTCGGCTATTTCTTGATCTGACAGCTGTCTTGTTTTGTGGGATGGTTTGGGTTTGCCTTCTTTTTTCATAACCTTTTTAAGGGTTTCCGTGTATCCCTCATCAGCTGTCCAGACAGCTTTTGGATCTTTCAGCCACGCTTTTAGCCAGTCCTCCGAGGCTCTTTTAGTCACCCCGGCAAGACCGGGACCAACCTTTTTTTTGCTTGTGGTTTTATGGCAGTTTTTGCATTTTCCACCACCTTTGAAAAGCTTCTGGCCGGCTTCCACGTCGGCAAGCGTATTTACGCTGGTAAATAGTAGGGCCAAGAGCGGTAATAGGACTATCTTTTTCATTTTATTTTCCTCTTAATCGATTGGACAGTGTATTTACTGCTAACAAGAACAGCATCTTCAAGCGTTCTTTATCATTAAATCCCTTATCCTAAGCTTAAACGCTCAAATCGCCCGAAATCCGCTTTAGCCAATTATACCACTTCACCATGCTATATGCATCCTTCCCCTCGAAACTCGTTTTAGCCGGAATTATTGGTCAACAGGAAATTTATAAATGGAAATCCCGCCCAAGTCTTCTCTGCAAGCAGTTTTGCTAATTTGCTTGCAAGTGGTTTGAAAAACTCAAGCTCTACCTTGTCACATATGGCTTTTCCCCGGGAAAAGTTATCTTTGATAAAAGCAGGTTCTCTATGATCCACTGGACATATAGTCGGCGACACATCGATATTTGGCGCAAGCTTTTCCAGACATCCCCGACACCCTCCCAAACCGAGACGCCGCTTTCAAGCGCATGGAAAGTTTCAACATTTTGCCGTGACCTTTATTTATTTTATCGCCACCAACAGCCCTTACCCCATAGCACCCCAGTGACCTGATTACCCTATTCGTGTTCTGGCCCAATGATGATGCTTGTTTCAATGGTTTCGATGCTTTTTTGTACAAAATGGTTCCGGATTTGGCGTCCGCCTATGCTGGTTTTGACAGCCATCATTCTGCGGCGCCCGGATAAGCGTAAGGTGGCCGGATAGGGCGCCAGGTATATGCATGGAAATAGGCGGTTTGATGGGTTTGCAAAAATCATGAAACTATGCTGTAGGCAGGTTTTGCCTTGACTAATCCGGGATTCACAATACACTATCATGCATGCTACTAAATCAGTTTTTATAGGTGAGAAATGGGTGAGATAGATCCGAACTTGCGTGTTTTAGTCATCGATGATTTTGCTACAATGAGGAAAATCGAAAAAAACATTCTGGGTCAGCTCGGGATCAAGAATGTTGATGAAGCTGATGACGGGACTACTGCATTGCCCAAGATCCAGCAAAATCAGTATGATGTTGTTTTGCTGGATTGGAACATGCCCCAGATGAGCGGGCTTGAATTGTTAAAAGCCGTTCGCGCAGACCCGGCCACCAAAGGAGTGCCTATAATAATGGTTACCGCAGAAGCGCTGAAAGATAATATCGTAGCCGCCGCCCAGGCCGGTGTTAACGATTACGTAGTCAAGCCATTTACCGCGGCGGTTCTGGAAGAGAAGCTGAACAAGGTGTTGAGATAAGGCTCTCAACCGAGAGCTTTTTTCATCAACGATTACGTGGTTAAGTCATTTACCGTGGCTGTTCCTGGGAGAAGCTGAACAGTGTGTTGAAATAGGGCTCTCAACCGAGAGCTTTTTTCGTCAAGGCTCCGTAAAGCGATTTCGCTTCTGCGAAATCCGGTTTCAGGGCGAGCGCTTTTTCCAGGTGTTTCACCGCTTCTTTGGTGTCACCGCTCTCCTGGTAGGCGCGCGCCATGTTAAAATGAAGCGCTTCGTCTTCGCTGTCTATCGATAAGGCTTTCTTATAATTTTCTATGGCCAGGTCATATAGCTTTCCGCGGCGGAGTTCTATCCCATATTCATTAAAGATATGCTTGTTCTCCTTGTCGTAGAGAGTGTCGATCTCTGACATTTTCTGGAAAGATTCCTTGGCCTTGTCAACCTCGCCGAGGCCCAAATGCGCCTTGCCTTTGCCGAGGTGCGCATGGAGGTTGGCTTTATCCATTTTGGTTGCCTGGCCGAACTCATAAGCCGCCGCGTTGAATTCTTTGCGGTCGAGATGCTGTTGCCCGATGTTTATCTTGGTTACGGTTTCCTCCGCCAACCTCTCCTCTTTGGAGAGTGGTTTCAATTCGCATTTATGATTTGAGCAATCCTTAAACCTGGCGTCGAACTCTTCACGCTCGATAGTTTCCATAACGATAGCCGTGGGGCTTCCGTCTGGTTTCAGGTAATAAATATCAATCTGGCCGGAAGAATTGGATTTACAATAATAATGAAGGTCATGCATGGTGTCGTGAATACGCTTGGTGGCCATGGTACCCACTTCCATGGTTTTGGATTCGTAAAATACGCCTTTTATCTCATCAGACATCGTCACCGCTCATAAAATAGCACATTGAAGTTGCACAAATATTATACTCGCCAATTATCCAAAAAGCATAAATATTCCACACCCGACACTGCGTTGCATAGTTATAAAAACGACCCAATACTACTTTATACGCGATAAATATTTCAACTGAATACAAAAACCACGAATTACCGGCGCCCGGGAGTTTCGTTCAATTGTGGTTATGATCAAAGAGAACTGTGTAACCATGGATTGAGTTATTCCGCCAGGCCTTTAGCCCTTTTGAAGGATCCTATCCAGCGCCGCAAAAGGCAAAACCCTGCGTAAAAATCCAAGCAGATGAGTGGGAAATGTCACATAATACCTGATTTTCGGCCGTCTGCTCTCCAACGCCCGGATAACCTTGCCAAGCACGGCTTCCGGGGGTAACGTGAACGAATCCACTCTGTCCAGGTCGCGTAACCTTTTTTCGATTTGCATGTATTTACTTTTATGGGCCGAGTTGGTCGGATCTATATACCTTTTAAAAGCCCCATAGGCGTTCTTGCGAAATTCGCTGGTGATCGGGCCTGGCTCTATTATCGAAACATATATGCCGCTCCCCTTAAGCTCCAGCCGTAAAGTGTCGGAAAATCCCTCCAGCGCGAATTTGCTGGCATTGTAGGCGCCCCTGAAGGGAAGCGCCGCAAACCCCAGCACGGAGCTGTTTTGGATAATCCGGCCATACCCCTGGTTTCGCATGACCGGGATAACCATATTCGTCAGAGCCATGGTTCCGAACACGTTCACTTCGAACTGGTCACGCATCGCTTCAATGCTCAGGTCTTCAACAGCCCCGGGCAGACCATATGCTCCGTTGTTGAACAGGGCGTATATTTCTCCTCCAGCCGTATCGAGCGTGGCAGACACTGCCGCCGCTATGGATTTTTCGTCGGACAAATCGAGCCTGAAAGATTTTAACCCCGAAGACTTGAGCGTCGCGACATCTTCCTCTTTGCGGGCGGTGGCGATAACATCATAGCCGCGCTCTGCCAACCCTTGCGCAACGCACAGCCCAATGCCGCTAGAACAGCCTGTAATAAGAACACTTTTATTGTGGCGCTTTTCCATATATTTAACTTAATGAATTTGGCTCTGATGTAATTATATAGTGATAGTCCACCCGCATTATAATAGCATCCACCTATTGCCCTTCGCACCGCTAATATGTATGCTGTATGTCTATGAAAAATAGCGTACATTATCCATGGCAGGAGTATGACGCCTCTGAAGCTTGACAGGAACATCCGGGACCACTTGTTACCCCTGAAATTGTGGCTCTTTAGTAAAGGATTGATTAATGGCTAACCTTCGATCGGCATTTATAGAAAATTTCCTTGGTCATTCGCCCAGGTGGTATATCTACAGTATTCTGACTTTTCTTTTGCTGAACCCTGTTCTCCTTGCTACGGTCGGCCCATTTTTGACCGGCTGGGTGATTATGGCTGAATTTATATTCACCCTGGCCATGGCGCTCAAATGTTATCCGCTCCAGCCGGGTGGTTTGTTGGCTATGGAATCGATAATTCTTGGAATGGCCCGTCCGGAAGAAGTGTACAAAGAGGTGCTACACAATTTCCCTGTGATTTTGTTGCTTATGTTCATGGTGGCGGGAATTTATTTTATGAAGGAGTTTCTGCTGTTTGTGTTTGGCAACCTTGTCATCAAGGTACGTTCAAAAATAGCTCTCTCGCTCCTTTTTTGCTTTTCCGGCGCGTTCCTTTCGGCTTTTCTGGATGCGCTGACTGTGACTGCTGTCATTATCGCCGTGGCGGTGGGATTTTTCAGTGTGTACCATCGCTTTGCGTCGAGCCATGAGTCACACGGATCAGCCCATGACCACTCCAATGACAACAATATAGGCGAAAAACACACTCAGGATCTTGAAAGTTTTCGCGGCTTCCTGAGAAACATATCGATGCATGGAGCCGTCGGCACTGCGCTGGGTGGAGTTATGACCCTCGTTGGAGAACCCCAAAACCTGCTCATAGCCCATGTCATGGGGTGGCATTTTGGCGAGTTTTTTGTCAGGATGCTCCCCATAACCTTGCCTGTCCTCGTTGTAGGGCTTACGACCTGCTTTGTGGTGGAAAAAATGGAATGGTTCGGCTATGGCGCAAAACTGCCGGACACTGTACGTAAGGTTTTGGAGGATTTCTCCCGGGGCGAGGTGGAGAAGCGTGATGACAAAGGCACTGCCAGGCTTATCACCCAGGCTGTTGTGGGAGTCCTTCTCATAATCGCGCTCGCTCTTCATGTGGCGGAAGTGGGCCTGGTTGGGCTTTCTGTCATAATACTTCTTACAGCCTTTAACGGAATCACCGAGGAACACCAGATAGGCAAGGCGTTCGAAGAGGCGCTCCCCTTCACCGCTCTGCTGGTGGTTTTTTTCACGATTGTCACCGTAATCCACGAACAGCACCTCTTTTCGCCCATAATAGACTGGACCCTGTCATTTAGCGGAAACTCCCAGCTTGTGGCGTTTTATATCGCGAACGGCCTCCTTTCCGCGATCAGCGACAATGTTTTCGTGGCGACTATTTATATCTCCGAAGCCAAGGCGGCCTTTGACGCAGGCGCTATAAGCCCGGAACAGTTTAATCATATCGCTGTCGCAATCAACACGGGAACAAACATACCAAGCGTCGCCACTCCCAACGGTCAGGCGGCCTTTTTGTTTCTGCTTACATCCGCAATTTCGGCGCTTATCCGGCTTTCATACATGAGGATGGTTATTCTGGCCCTGCCGTACACTATCAGCATGACCCTGACCGGGTTGCTTTCCGTAATGTTCATCCTGTAGCGAAAAAAAGTGGATCCGTCTGGCGACAAGATGGGCGGATTCACCGGCGTCGCCCGCGGTTCCAACGGTTCAAACCAAGGACCGGGCAGGTTCCTTGCCCTGTTTATGGCCATCTTCCTCGCGGCCAAAGGTGGGCTTGTTTTATTCCTTGCCTATAACTCCCTTATTGTCATGGACGAGTTCCAACAGGGAGGGATGGCGTATTACATCAAATACGGGTTCTATCATGGTGTAAACGAACCCAAGACCGTAATGTACGCATATTTCTACAAAATAGCGCACCTTATCGGGTCAAGCTCGTTTCATATCATGCTGGTCGCCCGAGAGCAAACGGCCCTGCTTGGTTTTCTTACGCTTGTTATTGTCTATTTCATATCCAGAAACATCGGCGCCGGGAAAAAAGAGGCGATATTCATCATATGTGTAACGCTTTCGTTTTCGACATTTATAGAGCGGATTTTCCGCGTGCGCTCAGAGCCTCTGGCCCTTTTTTTCGCTTCGCTGGCCCTTTGGGTGGTAACTATGGAAAAGCGGACGCTGGGCAAGATCGCTTGGGCGGGCCTGTTTTCAGTGGCGGCGTTTCTGACCACTCAAAAATCAGTCTATTTCAACGTAGCTTTGGGGGTTGCGCTGGTTGTCAATGAATTTGCCACCCGGGACAAAAAAGCCGCCATTAAAACAGCGCTGGCTTTCACCACCGGATGGGCCGCGGCGGTTGTCGCGTACGGCCTCTATTTTAAAGGGCTGCAATTTTATGATGTGATAATCAGGGTTTTTCTATCTCCAAAATACCTGCTCACCAGGGGCGGCGCACATTTTGACTACCTGCATGTTTTCATAACCCAGACTTTAGTGAGAAATCCGGTCGCATACGTATTGGGCGTGACTGGATGGATTATCGCAGGAATCGGGTTCAGGAAAATGAGCGAGCCGAGAAGGATAGCCTGGGTTTTCAGCTTGGTGGCGGTGAGCCTGGTGTTCAACCACAACCAGCCATGGCCCTATATTTTTATATGGGCGATTCCTTTTGTCGCCCTGTGGAGCGCGGAGCCGATCATGGCGCTGTTCAAAGGCCGATCCGACAGGCGGTCGTGGGTAATGTTGTTGGCCATGGTTATTCTATCGGGCTCGTTTGCGAGAAACATGCGCTTTGTGGAACATTCCAATATCGTCCAACACTATACCGTTATGCAGGCAGAGAGCCTTCTCGGGGTCACGGACAAGTATTGTGACGCAATAGGAATGATCGTCAACCGGGAGCAGGCGAAAAGGATGTGGTGGGACCCGCCCAGAACCAGGGCCATCCGCGCCGAAGCAAAACTGGGCGACCTGGGCCGCCTGGACCGGATCTTCGCCCGTGAACCGAAAGTGTGGGTTATAACGTTCAGGACCGAGGTGCTAAAAGACATTCTCCGGCCATATTTTCTGAACTCGTTTGTCAGGATATTTTCTAACGTGCTGGTAACCGGAGCGAAAATTTCAAGCGACGCTGAAACTTTGTTCAATAACTACTGGCCCGGCAAGTACAGGCTCTATTCCCCACATGGCGCACGTATGGAGATCCCTTTTTATATCGACGGCGTGAAGGTTTCCGGCGTGGTAAACATCGGTAAAGGTGATCGCTCAATCAGATTGGACGGCAACAACCAGACAGCGTATCTGTTACCTGCGGATATCCCGACGCAATTTCAAATCCCGCCACGCAGGAGGCCTATCGCCCTGTTCCCGTGGGTATTTACCTACTAGGTTGAGATAGTTTTTTAGCGATCCTACGGCGACCCGCGCTTTATGAGCAGGTTTTGCCTATTTCCCGTGGGTTTTCTTGTATTCATCGTGGCGCAGTCCGAAAACTCCCGCGATCATTCCCACGCCTCTTGCAATCCTGGCGACAGGTTTTACCATTCCCGCTCTGCCAAATATCAAGCCTGCGGGCAGGGTAATTCCTCCGTAGCAGATATGCAATACTCCAAGAGCTATACAGGTGAAAGGCCATATGCGGCCATCCAACCTTTTGCTGATCATGGTTAACGCGGAGCCTATGCGAAACTGCCGCCGCAGTACCCAGCCGAAAGTCGCCCGGCTGGTGGGTATGAGCTCTTCCACCACCGCCTCGTCCGCCCAGGCGTTTCGGGCCCCCATGGCCCTGAGGCGTTTAAACAGGTCAACGTCCGAACCGCCGCTCAAAGCGAAACTCTCGTGGAAAGGGCCTTCAAGCCGCATTAATAACGAAGACCGCACCAATGCGTTGTTGGTGCACACCCAGCGTGGCGACGAACCAGTGGCGAACCTTTTCTGTTCCACGACGCCGCTTTTGATATACCACTCCGGGGTCCCCGGCTCGTACCTGTTGATCACAGGCCCGTGGACTATTCCGGCTCCATAGTCACGTTGCGCCGCCAGCAACTCGTCCAGCCACAGCGGATCGGCGACCTCGTCATCGTCTATGAACGCGACAAAATCCACATCCCCCGCCATGCGCACAGACCTGTTGCGGGCGAAGGGAATGCCGCGCACAGGCTCCACGTCATACTCGATCGGCCACGGCGATTTTTCAGCCAGCCCGGCCACCAC
>JAJRZK010000019.1 GCA_024275315.1 Nitrospirota bacterium | reverse complement strand
TCATAAAATGGCCCGACAGGCTGCGCTCATGCCCTCAGTGCTTTTGGCGGTGGGCGCGGTTGCATGTCATCAACATCCATCGCCCAAGCTCAGACAGCTTATCCTGGCGGGTAGATCAGGACCGCGTGAGGCATTGGCCTTGCCGTGTGGCATCACCTCAAGCATGACCCGCCGGGCCAAAGGCTAATTCGTTTTTTCTGCCCCGCACACAGTACATCGGTATACGGATGCTTCCCCGACGCGCTTGGTAGTTTTGTTATGGACCCGCCGGCCGGGGCCGTAGGATTCGTCCTGATACTCGTGTTCGCAGTTGCAGGTAGCAATCATTTTATTTCTCCTTCCGGCCTGTTCGGCCAGTTATCAACGAGCGCATCGAAATTATAGCCTCTCACGGCCAGCTCCCAAAGCTCCCCAAGCTCCTTCAGGTTCATCCGCCGGAGCTTGTTATAGCGGTGGGCGTCCTTCTCGGTCTCGGTCATTTCTCCATCCCCGGCAAAAGTTCCGACGCCTCGCCTGTGCTTTGCAGCAGGGCCTTGGCCAGGTCCTTCAAATCATCGGAAAACTTGTCCAGCTTGTCTGCCGCCATAGCCTTGGCCAGCTTCTCCAGGGATTTCTGGCTGGGCGGGTCGTCGCCGAACTCGACAGTGGACCCGTAATCCGTGTACGCATCGGTGCAAAGATCCCTGGTCGCTTCTTTCTGGCGCTCAAGCTCCGTGTACGCGGATACCATTTTTTCCAGGCAATTGAGAATCGGTTTCATTTATTTTCCTCTCCTTTTTGCTGCAGATCATCTTGTTAGCTGGATCAAATAAGACCTTTATCTTGCGCCAGCCATTCAGGAACGATTATCCGTGTCAAGCCATTATCGAGTTGCTCGGGCTCATCCTCCATCTGAGATTTTGGGAACCAAGCCTCCTCAATCCCATCAGACAAAAGACAGGCTTTTGCAGTCTCGGCCTTCATTTGTAAATCAAGCTCAACATAATTTTTATCAGTTGATTTCAAAATCTTTGCTTGCATATGGCACCTCCGTTTTTTTCTTTCCACGCTTTTATTCTTAAGGCATCTTTTGTGTCCATATCTCTCCACTTTCTTTCCCTGAGCTTATAGGCTCATGCCGTCACGGTAGCCAGCAGATGGAAATACTCGTTTCACTTCCGATTGCTCGGGCCGCATATTATACCAAGCGGCTTTTCCCTGGCGGACTTTATCCAGCCCTCCGCCATGCGTTCCTGTAACTATATCGTGTTGGAGACCAGGAACGCCATTACTGGGCCGACCCTTTCGGGGCTCATTGTCGAGGTTGCAAGTGGTCAGCAGGGCCTCTATTTTTGGAACCTGGTTGGTCTTTGTGCAGGGGGAGACAACGGGAGCGCTATCCGAAGATATAAAAAACCCCGGCGGTATGTCTGTGACAATTCGACAGCCGCTAAGAAGAGGAGAGAGGAAAAGACTCCCGCCGGGGAAACTATGTGTTGAGAGAGTGTTCTTTGTAGCTGTCTGGCTTGTCACAACCAATCGCTCCTTTCAGAATACAGTTTTAGGAAATACTGTCAAGGATTTTTTTGCTAAAACTCGCCCTTCTTAACAACTTCAATTATCACCGGATAAAGGGCCTCTACTTGTTTCTTTGCCTTGATAAAATCTTTTGTTTCCATTCCTTTGACATCGGTAAAATGTACTGTCCCGTCAGCGTGGAACTCTTGAAAATCGCACCGGTATTTGATATTTCCCGGCAAATCAAACGGGATCTGCCGAAGAAAAAAGACCACCAGCCCGACACGCACCCTGATTTTAAGGGCTTCGTAATAAGCCGCCTCAAGCTTTGAATCAAATTTGATCCCGTCCGTTTCCGTTTTTACCGCGTTGAATTTATGCCGCTGCCAACTCACCGGACCCTCGCGCAGTCAATGGCGAACACCCGGCTTACCGCCCGCGCCTCTCGCCGGCAACTTCCATCAGCCTGGTGCTGTTCCGTGCTGTTCGGGCAGTCCGTGTCATACCTGGCGCACGGATCATCACCACGAAAACATAGGGTATCCTGCCATGCCGGCCGGGGTGTGTCCAGTCCCTTCAGACCGGAGATTACCGGCGGCCTGGGCCTGACCGAAAAATAGCACGATCGCTGAAAATATTTCTTGGTGGCCTGCTCCCGGACGGTGAATTCCCGGCCGCACCCACAAGCGCATGTTCTGATTTCGTATTCGCTCATGACACCATCCATAAACAAAACGCTGCCGTAGCCATTATCATCAGCCCGGCATAGAGGAACGTCGCGTTACGC
>JAJRZK010000018.1 GCA_024275315.1 Nitrospirota bacterium | reverse complement strand
GCCGATTTTGACAACTCCTTCCTGGCGACCTTCGCCTGGGCGGCGGTCTGCCAGTGGCCGATCACAATTTCACGCATGCTCAAAACCGCCCGCCCCTCGACCATAAACGCGTGAATCCCCTACTGTTTAAGCTTTCCGACAATTTCCTCACAGCTCCGCTTCATAACGCACAAAGCGAACCTGACAGACCAGACGTCACCTTTCCCCCCGGTCTTCGCCTTGCGCCTGGCTATTGCGGGAGGTTTCTTCGCCGGGGCGGCCCCTTTTGCGACGGGACGCGACATAATCGGTTTTATCGGTTCTTGCGCCGGTTCATACCCTGGCGGTTTCGTGGAAGGCACAGCCGCCATCCTCTTCGGATGCGGCCCTGCCGATGACGGTTTTTTTACAGGTTCAACTTCGTCAGGAGCGGGGGTGTTTGCGTCGGCCAGAAGTGGTGAGCGCTCATCCCGGGCCAACCCGGACCCGTCATCCGCCAAAAGCGAATCAGCGGCGGGCGCCGGACTGGATTCGTCTGGTCCCGTGTCGGCCATGCGCGGAGCGTCGGTTTGCGACTTCTGGCTCCACAAAGCGCCACCCACGGCCAACACGGCAACAAGGAATAGACCTAACAGCAATCCCCGTTTCCCCCCAACCGGGGCGCGCTCGCCGGGCAGTGGTGTGTCAGGCGTGATCGTGTTGCGGATATTATTCAGCTCGTGGAGGAGGTTGAATTTCCGCATCTATCGATCCGCCCAGCTATTTGCTCCCCTCCTTGTCCCCGTTCGCGCTTTCTATGACCTTCGCCGCGATATTGGACGGGACTTCTTCATACGATGAGAAATGCATGGCAAACTGCCCGCGCCCGCCTGTTATGGAACGCAGGTCCGGGGCGTACGTAAGCGATTCGGCCATAGGAACAAGGGCGTTGATTTTCTGCATGCTACCTGTTGTATCCACGCCCAGCACGCGGCCACGCCTCTGGTTCAGGTCTCCCATGACATCACCGATACACTCTTCGGGCGCCTCGATCTGAATCTCCATGATTGGCTCTAAAAGCACAGGCTTGGCGTTCATGAACGCCTCCTTGAAAGCCATCGACGCCGCGATCTTGAAAGCTAGCTCCGACGAGTCCACATCATGGAATTTTCCGTCGAACAGTTTCACCTTGCAGGCGGTGACCGGATATCCGGCCAGGACGCCATGCGACATAACTTCCAGCACACCCTTTTCAACCCCGGGTATGTACTGTTTCGGTATGGCGCCCCCCACGATGGCGTCGACAAACTCAAACTCCTTGGAGTCGTCCGCCGGGCTTATCTCCAGGTGGCAATCGGCGAACTGGCCCCGGCCACCCGATTGTTTCTTGAGCCGGCCATGCCCCTTGGCGGACCCCCTGATGGTCTCCTTGTAGGCGATGCGCGGCGGTTTTATCTCCACCTCCACGCCAAACTTTTCCTTGAGCTTGCTGATGACCACCTCGATGTGCACCTGGCCCATGCCGGAAACGATCATCTCTTTGGTCTGCCTGTCAAGACCCATCCGAAGGGTGGGATCCTCCTCCATCATGCGCGACAACGCTACGGAGACCTTTTCCTCGTCCCCTTTGGATTTTGGAGATACGGCAAATGATATGACCGGCGCCGGCATTTCAGGAGTGGAAAAAACCACCCTGGATTTCGTTCCGCACAGGGTATCCCCCGTAACCACGGTTTTAAGCTTGGCCACAGCGGCAATGTCCCCCAGCACCGCTTTGGTGACCGGGGTCTGTTTTTTGCCTTGAAGCCCCAGCAACGACCCCATATGCTCCTTTTCATTGCGCGTGCTGTTGAACACGTTGCTGTCGGAGCTGAAAGAGCCGGAGTATACCCGAAAAACGCTGAGCTTTCCCGCGTATGGATCCGCGATGGTTTTGAACACAAGCCCCACCGGAGCCCCCTCGGCGTCGGGGGTGATCTCGATTTCGGCGCCTTCGCCGTCGCTGGCCTTGCGCGGGGGAACATCAACAGGAGACGGAAGGAAGTTGACGACAAGATCCAGCGTCTTGCGCACGACGATATTTAACGTCGCCGACCCGCAAACCACTGGCGCCACATCGCCGGAGATTATGGCTTTTCTGAAACCGGCGTAAAGGTCCTCGTCCTCAAGTGTGCCGTGTTCCATGAATTTTTCCAGCAAGTCCTCGTCGGTTTCCGCTACCGTCTCCACCAGCTCCTGCCGCTCCTTTTCCGCGTTTTCCAGCAGGTCTTCCGGAACATCGGTGGTTTCGAATTGTCCGTCGCCGTCTTTTTTGTATACATACGCTTTCATGTACAGCAAATCGACCACACCCTTGAAATTCTCCCCTGCTCCTATCGGCAGGGTCAGCCGGATGATCTTATGCTTGAACACCTGATGGATTTGCTCGATCATGTCGTCGTAGGAGGCGCGCTCAACATCCATTTTGTTGATGAAAATAACACGGGCGAGGTTTCTGTCTTTCACCCAGTTCCACACCTTTTCAGTCTGGACTTTTATCCCGGTGTCTGCGGGAACCATGATGATTACAGAATCCATAACCTCCATGGAGGCCAGGGCGTCGGGGATGAAGTTCTGGTCGCCCGGCGTGTCCAGAATGTTAATTTTGTGATTTTTCCATTCGCACGTGGCTATGGATGTGGAAATGGAAATTTTGCGCTTGATCTCTTCGGGATCGAAATCCATAACTGATGTCCCGTTATCCACGGAGCCAAGACGGTTGACAGCGCCGGAATCATACATCATAGCCTCTGCAAGCGAGGTTTTACCGGCGCCGCTATGAGCGGCAATACCCACATTTCTGATTTTGTCAGGCGCGAAAGTCTTCATCTTTTCTCCTTACCGGTGACAGGGGCGAACGAGCCATTCCCCCTCCCATCCCGTGAATGACTTGGTTACCGGATTGTGCCATGAAGCTTAATATTGGCACAGTCCGGATACTATTTCAATCTGGACGAGCACCGACGTTTAGGAAAAATAATCTTGTGGATTAAATAGGGGTCCATGCAAGCCGCTGGAGAGCCTGGCTACATGGTGGAGTGTGTTGAATTTTTATAGTTTTCAATCAGATATGCCGATATAGAATTGAAAGGTACTGGCGTGGAGGGTCGAGGAGATACGGAAGGAACCTTGACAGCGTCTAATAACTTGATATAATTCAAGTTAGATAAGTGTTGTCCGCTCCTGACAGGAGAGAAGACAAAATGGTCGAATCTATCGGATTGCAACAAGTTCTTCAGCTGAGTAGCACGGTTGAGCGAGTTCAGATGGCCCAGCAGTCCCAAGGCGCCGAGGTGGCCAGAGGGTTTGACAGGGAATTGGAAAAAATTGTGGAGCATCAGCGGGACCAGGCGCAGGAAACCAAGGAAATAGAAAACGCCAAAATTCGTGAAGAAGACCAGCGCCAGCAAAAGCAATACGCCCGCCCCCAACAGCAAGACACCGGGAAAGAGGAGGAGAGCGAAGAGCCGACCAGCCCTGCCTCAGAGACCGATCAAGGCAATCTTATAAACGTAGTGGCCTGACTGGTCGGACCGGGAAAGCTTGTTTGGTTAAGCTAAAAACATGAACAACTGGATGTTCTTCCAACTGCTGGTGGATGTCGCCCTTTTCGCGCTTGTCGTATTTTACATAGTGCGTGAAAGCAAAACCCCCGACCTGGAGAATTTCGGTGATGACGACCAGAAGACGCATGAGCAGGTCGATATACATCAGCTAGAATCGCTTATGGACGAGCTGGCCAAGCTGGTTATTCGCGCCGAGAAGGTAGCCGAACGGATAGAAAAAGCCTCCAGCGCCACGAATGCCGCCACCGGTGGGGATAAGCGAAAAGCGGCGCCGACAAGCCAGCCTCCGTCCGGTCGGAAATCGGCCGTCGGCCCGGATCCCGGGTCCGAGTTATATGAAAAAGCGGTCAGGCTCATAAAAAAGGGATTGCCAGACGAGGAGATCAGCGGGAAGATCGGCCTCCCGGCTCATGAAATCAGCCTCATCCGGAACCTGGCGACATAATCTCAAGATGTTCACAGGGTCCGTACCTCCTTCGATATTCCAGGCGGCTATGAAAATCATGGGCTCTGGCGACCAGAAAAGCCTGTTCCACAAAGGCGACCTGGTAGAGGGGAAAGTTTTGCAGGTCATATCCAAAAACCAGGCCCTTGTGCGCCTGTCTGGAATCGAGATGGTCGCGCTTACACAATCAAGGATGACGACTGGCCAGAACATAGTCGGCAAAATCGAAGCTGTGACACCAAACATTACCATAAGCCTGCTAAAGGCGGAGTCCGCCAAGGAGCTGAAAACCACCGCGCTCATGAGGTTGCTGTTGCCAACCAAGGCTCCCATGGGGGAGGTCCTGTCGAAAGTGGCCGAAGCCGCCCAACAGCCCGGGCTCCCGACGAAAATGGAACAGGCGCTCAAAAACCTGTCCGCCACGCTGGCGAAAGTCGCGATGACAGACCTTGGGGAGATCACGCCAGACAAATTAAAGGAGACCATCAAACGCTCCGGCCTGTTTCTGGAATCGACTCTGAAAGAAGCCGCCCAGGGGAAGGCGTCGCCACAATCCATCCGAGCGGCGATTGAACTGGATGTCAAAGCCATGATCGGCAAAACACTGGCCATGGTAGAGGAGAGGATGGCCAGGCTGGCAAAACAGATCGGGGACAAATCTCAACCACAGACCAGGAGCGCAGGACCGGATAACCCCGCTCATGAGACCAGATTCCCGATTAACAGGAAGGGGGCGGGACCGCCCGGCGTGACCCGGCACACCGGCGTTCTCCCGCCGCAGGACACCGCGGCAAGCGCCCGGCAGGCTTCAGATCCGGCTTTTGTCGAACTGGTCAAGCTTAACGACACCGCCAAACAGCTTCGTGACGCGGTCAACAATATCGAACTGAACCAGCTTTTAAACGCCACCGCAAAGGAGAAGGGAGGAACCGCCCAGGCCCTTTACCAACTGCCGTTTATCAGTGGAATGAACCACGAGACCGCGCGGGTATATATCCGCCCCCGGGCGGATGAACAGGCCCAGGCGAACATGCGAAACGAAAATAAAAGCACGGTGGTGTTCATGCTGAACATGAGCAAGCTGGGACCTGTGCGGGTGGATGTGAACGTGACCGACGACAAGGTGACCGGTTCTGTTTATGTCCTTAATGACACAGTCGCCCGTTATGTCTCGGACAAGTTGCCCGAGCTTATAAAACCGTTGGAAGTGGCGGGGTACACAGCCCGGTTCGAGGTTGCCTCCTCTGACATGAAACATATAACCGAAGAGATGGAAAACTATACCCAGGTCTCTGCGCAAGGCATAGTGGACATGAGGGCGTAACAACGTGAAGAGAAAAAAACCATTCTCCCCCAAAAAAGCCGTGGCGCTGAAATACAAACCCCTGGAGCAATCCGCCCCGAAACTGGTGGCCAAGGGGGCGGGTGTCATAGCGGAAAGGATTCTGCAAATCGCCAGGGAGCATAACATCCCCATCAAGGAGGACGCCGACCTGGTGGAGACGTTGAGCCAGCTCGACATCAACCACGAGATACCCCCGGAGCTGTACCACGTGATAGCCGAGGTTCTCGCGTGGGTCTATAACGTCAACAAAGAATACGGAGCGGGTGTCGGCCCTTCGTAAGGAGCGTCCCCAACCCGGGGATATTTACAAGATACTCCTGATCAATTCGAGCTGGTCCTCCGGCGTGTCAACAAACTTTATCCCAAGCTCCGTGTCCCCCACCTCGTTTTTCCTCAGATGGACGACCTCCCCTTTTATGTTTACCACGTCGTCACCAAGCCCAAGGCTGACGTTTACGTTGATCACGAAAGGCACACCTCTGGACACATCCAGAAGCATTCCCCCCTCAGACAGGTTGAGCGTGCGGCCGTAATGGGACACATTCGATTCCCCCCGCTCGTCGAACGATTTGATGATAGTAAAGCAGAGCTTATCCACCCGAGGATGTTTTCGAAGGTTGCCAGGCTGGTTCATCATTGATACCCCGTCAGGTTGTCCCTGTTGTCATTGTACGAAACAAATTGTGGAAAGGCAAAGCTCACCTTTAATATCGATGACGCATCAATCCACCGGCTGGTAATACATGTTCCTTTTTCTGGGCTCCATGCCGAGGTCTTCTACGATCGAGCGAATCTCTTTTTCCGACAGGCGAAAGCTTACACCGGCCGCCTTGACGACATTTTCCTCTATCATGGTCGATCCCATATCGTTCGCCCCGAAAAGAAGAGCGAGCTGGGCCACCTTCGGCCCCTGGGTGACCCATGACGCCTGGATGTTGTCCACGTTGTCCAGGTAAAGCCGGCTGATGGCGACGGTTTTAAGATAATCGAATCCGCCGCTCGGTTTTACGCCGGAAAGGGCGGTGTTCTCCGGCTGAAACGGCCAGGGGATAAACGCGGTGAACCCCCCGGTTTCGTCCTGGAGATCGCGTATTCTTCGCAAGCTCTCCACTCTTTCTTCAAAAGTCTCGATATGGCCGAACATCATGGTCGCGGTCGTCGGCATACCCTGCAAATGCGCCTGCCGCATGACTTCTATCCATTCATCGGCAGAGCATTTGTTCGGGCTTAGCTCATCGCGGACACGGCGCGACAATATCTCCGCCCCGCCGCCCGGTATGGAATCGAGCCCCGCCTGGTTAAGGCGGCGTATGGTTTCTGATATGGACAAGCCGCTCAACCCCGCTATGTGGCATATTTCCGGAGGTGAAAAAGCGTGTATGTGTATATCATGTTTCCGTTTGATATCACGGAGCGTCGCCTCGTACCACTCTATATCCAGCTCCGGGCTGAGCCCTCCCTGCATCAGTATCTGGGCCCCTCCCAGTTCTTTGGTTTCTGATATCTTCCTGTCGATGGAGTCGGTGTCCAGGGTATACCTGTCTTCATCGTTTTTCGACCTGTAGAACGCGCAAAACAGGCATCGGGACACACAATAGTTCGTATAGTTGATATTCCTGTCGATTATGTATGTAACGGCCGGTTCTGGGTTTTTCCTGTAGCGCATGGCCGAAGCCGCCTGGCCGATGGGCAGAAGACAGGACGACTCAAAAAGGGCGAGAGCATCATCATCCCCGAGCCTTGCGCCCACGTTCGCCAGAGACAGGATTCGGTTGATCCGTTCCGAGGATTTTACGATGATGATCCCCCGTTTTCAGGCGCCGGTTTTGTTTCGTCTCCCTTGCGCTCCAGGTCGATAAGCTCGACAGACTTGACCTTCCTGGCTGTGGCGTCGAGGATTGTTATCAGGTATTTTCCAATGCCCAGCCTCTCTCTCTTTCTGGGGATGCGCTCCAGCGATTCATTCAAAAACCCGCCAAGCGTCTCATAATCGCCGGTGGGCAGGTCGAGGCCAAGCTCATCGTTGATACCATCGATCTCCATCGCCGCGTCGATTATGTATTTGCCACCACCTAGCGACTCATACGATTTAACCGGTTTGTCATACTCGTCCTCTATCTCGCCGACGATCTCCTCCAGCAAATCCTCGAGAGTCACAAGCCCGGTCGCCGCGCCATACTCGTCCACCACGATGGACATGGCTACCCCGGTGTCCTGCATCTCTTTTAGCAACTGAGAATTTTTCTTCGTGGTCGGCACATAGTAGGCCGGGCTCATGACCTTGGACACGGGGTTTGTCAGGTCGCCCTGGCGCATGATATCAAACGCGCTTATTATCCCCACGATGTTGTATATCCTCTCGTGGAAAACCGGCAGGCGTGAATATCCGGTTTCCGCTATCCGCTCCCTGGCCTGTTCCAGCGTCGAATTGCTGGACACAGCCACGATGTTGATCAATGGCTGCATGGCGGACTCCACATCGCTGGTTTTAAACTCGAAAATACGGTGGATCATCTTTTTCTCGTCATGATCGAGCTCCAGCTTTTTTTCGCTCATCTTTGTAAGCAGAAGTATCTCCTCCCGCGATATTATGCTGGCCGGTATTTCCGTCTGGCGCAGGACGAACTTGAGCACGATGCGGGATATGGCTGTTGTGACAATGAGAATCGGCCTGAACAGCCACAGGGAAAAAGACAACGGCCTTGTGATATACGGGACTACGGCTTCGGTGTTGTTGCGGAATATCATCTTCGGCACGATCTCGCCCAGGATAAGCGTCAGCGGTCCCATAATTAGAAATGAATAGAAATCCGCCCCGTCGCCTATGGCATTGACCATATGGGCGGTAACGACCGCAGACGCGGCGAACACGCACAGGTTGGTGCCGACGGAGGTGGCTCCGAACACGCGCTCCGGATGTTGCAAAAGTTTTTCCAGAGTCAGGGCGTATTTGACGCCGTTTTCTCCCAGGTGTTTAAGCTTTATCCTGCTTATGGACACAATAGCCAGCTCGGAGCCAGAGAAAAAGCCTTCCGCGAGCAACAAAAAAACCACGAGAACAATCGTAGACGAAAGGTCCAATTATCCAGCCTCCCCTTTGTTCGAACAGTTTCCCGGGGATGACGAGAGGTTTCTTACCCGAAGCTCGGTCACCCTGTGGCCTTTGACCTTTTCCACGGTAAACTGGAAACCGCCACTCACTATCGACTCGCCCCACTTGGGCGCTTTGCCAAAAAGATGGAACACCAGCCCGCCGATAGTTTCGATTTCGCCCTGTTTGAAATCCGCGCTGAATTCATTGTTGAAATTCTCAAGAGAAAGCGACGCCTTGATCCGGAAACAGCCCCCACCCAGCTTCGTTATCTCGTCTCCGTTGCGTTGCTGACCCGCAGATTCGCCCACAAGCTCTTCTAGAATGTCGTCAAGCGTGACCACCCCCTGGACTCCGCCATATTCATCCATGACCACCGCCATGTGCGACTTTCGTTTCTTGAACTCGCGCAACAGCTCCTTGATCATCAGGGACTCGGGGACTATGAACGGCTCTTTTATTATGTCCTTTAACGTCATATCCTTCGGGGGCGGATAGTCGAGCTTGAGCAGGTCCTTTTTGAAAAGCACACCGGCTACGTTGTCTATGGTCCCGTCATACACAGGAGCCCTGGCAAAATATGAAAACGCCATTTTGTCCCACGCCTCGACAAGATCGATGCCCAACTCCAGCGCCAGAATGTCCGTTCTGGGTGTCATGATCTCGGAGACGGTGACATCGCCAAGATCGAACACGCCCCGGATCATCTCTTTTTCCTCCTCACCGATGATCCCCTCGTCGGCGCTGTCATCCATAAGGGTCTTCAACTCCTCCTCTGTAACCAGCGTCGCTTCGGTGTCCGTTTCACCGCCAAACACCCTGGCCAGCCAGTTCGTTATCTCTGTCACCACAACCTGCGCCGGATATATGGCGTACATGAAAATGGTAAGGGGATAAGAGGCCGCAAGCGCCCACTTTTCGTTGTTGCTGTGCGCGAAAGCTTTGGGCGTGATCTCGCCCAGGGCCAGCAACAAAAGGACACCGGCGCCCAAAAACAGGGCAACACCCATGTCCGAGAACAAATCGAACGCAACGACCGTGGCGATGGCGGATATGGCGACGTTGATAAGCTCGTTGCCGACATAAATGGTGACGAGCAACCGCTGGGGATAGGCCAGCAACGCCGAAACCCTGGCGCCGAGCTTGCCGTGGTTTGCTTTCAGGCGAACCACTTCCGCGCTGGTCAGCGAAAAAAAGGCGATATCGCACCCCGCGAAAAACGCGGAGCCTCCCAAAAGCAGGACCAGCAACACCAGACGGAAAATCAACCAGTCGTCCATGGTTTCCGATCAGGCCTCAGGCAATTACGTTCGTTTGGAAAAACATCAGGTCTCAAGTTGGGATTACCGCCGGACGGGGGTGTTCGGTCCATTCTCGGTTTTACGCTCTCCTAGTTCGAGCTCGACGACATTGCCGTACTCGCTCAGGTCGCCTTCAAACTTGTCCGAATCGCCAACCACCACGATCTTTAAACCGTCTGGATGGAGACCCGCCTGCGCGGCTTTAAGAATGTCATCCGCCGTGACAGCCATGATTTTGCCCCGGAACGATTCGAGATAATCGTCCGGAAGACCATAGTATTCGACAATCATCCGCTCCTTTAATATTCTAAAGGGTTTGTCGAAAATGAAGATAAAGCGGTTAACTATCGAATCGCGCGCTTCGTCAAGCTCCGTCTGCGTGACCGGCTCGGTTCTGATCCGCTTGATTTCATTTTTGATAAGCCGGACAACCTCGACGGTGCTGGCGGCCTTTGTTTCCGCCCCCGCCATGAACTGGCCCCTTTCCCATCTTCCGGCCATGGTGTACGACCATACCGAATAGGCCAGGCCACGATCTGTCCGGACACTTTGCACGAGCCTGGACGTAAACCCGGACCCCCCAAGAATATTGTCCATGACCCTAAGAGCGTGGTAATCCGGGTCGGTCTTCCTGCCGGCCAGATGACCCATGCGGATCACGGATTGCGGTATCGATTTCTTGACGAAATATACGCCACCTTCGAATTTCCGCTCGACAGGGGCGACTCGGGGAAACACTGTGTCGGCTCCCCTGAAGTCGCCAAAAACCTTTTCGAGTTTTGAGATTATGGTCTTCTCGTCAAAGTCGCCGGTGACACCCAGCATGATGTTTTGCGGGACGAAGTATTTTGCGTGAAACCTGATCACATCCTCACGGGTTATCCGTTCCACGCTTTCGATGGTGGGTGTTCCCCCGTAGGGCGATCCGGCGTATATAAGCTTTTTCAACTCCCTGCCGGCGGTGTTTGTCGGGTCGTCGTTTTCCCTCCGGATGCCCTCCAGCATCCTCGCTTTGGCCAAATCGAACCGGTCCGGATCGAAGCGGGGGTGTCGTATGACATCGGCCAGGATCTCGAGCCCCAAGTCTGTGTCTTTGGCGAGAACAGACAGAGAAGCGGTTCCACTTTCAGAACCGATGGAAGTCTCCACCGATCCGGCGATAAACTCCAGCGTCTCGTCCAACTCTTCCGGAGAGCGCGTGGTTGTGCCGCCGGAGCGCATGGTGGCCCCGGTCAATGACGCCAGACCCGCTTTATCCCCAGGCTCCCATATCGATCCGGTCCGTATCATGGAAGTCACCTTGAACAGTGGAAGCATGTGATCCGGCAACAGATGCACGACCATGCCGTTGGTCAGCGTGACCCTTTTCGTTTTGGGGATGGCGGAGTCGATAGGCTCATATTTCAGATCGGCCAGCCTGGGCCGTTTGAAACCGTTGTCATCATCACAGGGACACACCCAGGAAGGGGAGCTTGCGCACGAGGTCAGTGTGACCATGATAACTATCGCCAGAGCAGGTGTGAGCTTGTTCATTTCTTCTTTTGTACCAGTGTGGCTACGGTCATGTTGCTCCTGGTGAAATATTTTCGCGCCACCCGCTGGATATCATCTGCGGTGACGGCTTTGATCTTTTCAACAGACCTGGTCAAATACCGCCAGTCGCCCGCGACCTGCTGGTAATAGGTCAGGTTTCTGGCCATCATATAGTCCGACTCGAGCTCCCGTATCTGGGAGGCTTCGAGATTGTTTATCACTTTGTGAAGCTCTTTTTGGCTGACCGGCTCGGTTTTTAGCCGCTCAAGCTCAACCCATATCGCCCGCTCCAAATCGGAGATGGTATGCGGAGCCCTGGGAATGCCGCTGATGGTGAACATGTTCGGGTACCTTGAACCGGGAACCGTGAACGTGCCGACGGATACTGCAATTTTGTTTTTCATGACGACATCACGCGTCAGCCTGCTCGTGCGGCCTGCTGACAACAGCGAGTCTATCACGTCGAACACATAATCGTCCTCATGCGGAATCGTCGGCTTGTGAAATCCCATGTAAAAGGTGGGGTTGGCGTCGAATTCCAGGGTAATGCGGCGCTCCCCGGACTGGGGGGGTTCGACGGTGACTATCCTGGGCGGCAACTCCTTTTTTTCAGATCACCGAAATATCTGGTGACGACAGATTTTACCTTTTCGAAATCTACGGCCCCGACAATGGCTATAACCGCGTTATTGGGCACATACCAGGTGTCATAGAATTTTTTCACCACGCGGTAGGGCAAACCGGACAAGTCCGACTCCCACCCGATAATGGGCTGGCCATAAGGATGCGCCATAAACGATGCGGCGAGGTATCGCTCGTACAACTTGCCCTCGGCGTCGTTTTCATAGCGGAGCCTTCTCTCCTCACCCACGACGCTTCTTTCGGCGTAATACTCGCGGAACACCGGATTTTTCATCCGGTCGCTTTCGATCCAGGCCCAAAGCTCGAGCTTGTTCGATGGCAGGCGTATGATATACGTGGTCATATCCTTGCTGGTGCCAGCGTTGAACCCCACCCCCCCCTCGGCGGAATAGAGCTTGGAATACCCTTCCGACACAACGTATTTCTTGTGCTCCGCCTGGGCGTTTTTCAGTCTGGTGGCGAGGTCTTTGACAATGGTTTCGTCACGGTTTTCCCGCCTGGCGGTGTCGAGCTGGTCACCGATCCGATAAATCTTTTCCAGCAGTGGTTTTTCCTTATCCCAATCCAGGGTTCCTATGGTCGTGGTTCCCTTGAACAGCATATGCTCCAGCATATGCGCCGCACCCGTGTAGCCGGAGGTCTCCTCTACAGAGCCGACCTTGAAAGCTATGTGCGCCGCGAACGTAGGAGAGCCTTCCCGCTCCAGGACAATGGTTCTCAATCCGTTGGGAAGGGTAAACTCTTTTACCCTCGATTCCAGGTCGAACGCGAAGACATGCCCGGGCAGGTTGAGCGTGAGAAACGCGACAATTAAAACAGGTAAAATTTTTCTGTGGTAAAAAGTGTCTGAGGACGAATCTTCCATCTGGCGCTTAAGTCAGCTTCCCTTCAAAATAAATTTGCTTGTTATCGACTTCCATATAATATTAGCGGCAGGTAACTATGTCAAACCGCACAAGTGACAAGGTTTAATGTCAGGAGCGCGGCTCCCCTGGTACCATTTGAACATTTTCATGTTAAAATGGAAAATCAGGGAACAATTGAAACAATTTTTTACCAATTGCGGCGCCGTAGCCAAGTGGTAAGGCAGAGGTCTGCAAAACCTTTATTCAGCGGTTCGAATCCGCTCGGCGCCTCCAGTTCTATTAAAAACGTATGCAAACGCAAGCTCAAGACAGCCTCTACGACAGGATTGTCAGCGTCCTGAGGACCGACCTCGAGGAGAAATCGGTTATCATCAGGTGGATCGCCTGGCGGCTGAAGCTTGTGTACGAGATAGTGGAAAAGTTCTGGTGGGACAACTGTTTCACCTTCGCGGCCTCCCTGGCCTATACAACGCTTCTGGCTCTCGCTCCCCTTGCGGCGGTTTCCCTGTCGATTCTAACTTCGTTCGATTTTTCAAAAACAACCGTGCTCACGTTCGTTTTCAACCGGCTTCTCCCCAACGAGAAGCTGGCGGCCATTATCGAGCAGAACATAGACACATTCGCCGTCAACGCCGCGTCGGTGTCCATGTTCGGCGTGGTCGCTTTGGTGCTTTTCAGCGTATGGGTCATGAGCACTATCGAATCGGCGTTCAACATGATATGGAAGGTGGACAAGCATAGGCCCGTCATAAACCAGTTCGTGGCCTACTGGAGCTCACTTACCTTCACCCCGATCCTGATAGCGGTTTCCATCATTATTACCGCGCAAATAGAAGCGCTGGTACTCAGCGAGGACTGGGTGGAATATACCTATCTGCAAAGCTTCACCCTGAAGATAATCCCATACATCCTCACCTGGATCGCCTTCTTCCTGGTATATAAACTCATCCCCTTTACCAACGTCCACTTTGTCCCCGCTCTCTGGGGGGCGATAATCGCGGGCACCATGTTCGAGGCGGCCAAGTGGTTTTTCGACTGGTACATACTCAACTGGGCCTCCTACACGGTTATATACGGCGCTCTTGCGGTAATACCGATATTTCTTTTCTGGCTGTACGTCACCTGGCTGATTGTGCTACTTGGGTCGGTTATCGCATACGCGATCCAATACCCGAAAGAAATACACTCGACCAAGCACGAGGGTTTTGACAGGACCAGGTACCTTAACTATTACACGCTTCGCGTGATGGTGGAGGCGGCGCGCTCTTATTCCAGCGGCAAGGGGTCTGTCAACCCCAGGGAAATACAGAAAAAACTGGAGATCACCGGAGAGTTTTACAACGATATCCTCTTAAAACTCAAAAGACTCGACCTGATAGAGTTCATAGACGAATCGAACGAAAAATTCCTGATTAAAAAGCCGCTGGGAAATATCATGATCGCCGACCTGCTGTTCCACCTGGCCGGTGAGATGCTCAAAGCCTCACCGGAGCCTCTGGACGCCGACCGGAGCGTTTTGGACAAGATATTCACCTCCATAAAAAGTTCGATAGAATCCGGATCGGACTCGATGAGCCTGCTGGACCTCACCAACCGCCTTGAACTGGAGGGGGGGGTCCCTGGGCCGCATATCGAGCTGGTCCAGGGTAAAACTGAATCCGCGTAAACAACAACCCTTGACGAGCATTTCCAAGGAAGTTATCATCCGAACATTGAAATATTCCTTTCAGCCATGCAGCCATCAAAAGAATCTGAACGTGTTGGCAGGTTAATTGACCTTATCATAGACCGGTATCAGCAAATCGAGGCCACTTTGCCCCTGCTCAGCCGTGAACTGTCCGGCTCGGAGCGAAAAGCGGTCAAGCTGGTGGCAAACGCGAGGAGGATGACAATCAGCTCCATAGGCTCATCGCTACTTATGCCGGCCAGCACCACCACCTGGCTTGTCAATAACCTGGTGAAAAGAGAGATATTCACACGCCAGCGGGACAGTGTCGACCGGCGCAAAACCTGGATCAGCCTGTCAGAAAAGGGAGCCGCCCTGGCCGGGTTGATGGAGCGCATACCGGACCGCATCGCGGCGGACCTGCTGTACAAGCTGGAGCCGGAGCAACGCCACACGTTTGTCGGGCTGGTCGATAAGGCCTTGCATAAGATAGACAGCGCAGGATCATTTAAATAACCGATTCAGAAATGGAGAGCAGAATTTGAAATCCGAAATGATCAACCCATTCCTGCAAGCCGCGCTAAACGTTATTTCCATGATGGCCATGCTAACCCCGGAACCGGGAAAACCGTTTCTGAAAAAGGACAAAAAAGCCATGGGGGATATTTCGGGCGTGATTGGTCTCACAGGTGAAATGAAAGGAGTCGTGGTGGTGTCGTTTTCCACCGGGGCCGCCTGCAAGATTGTCGGCGCGATGCTTGGCGAGGTGTTTACGGAGCTTAACGCAGAAATTTCCGACGCCGTGGGGGAGCTTACCAACATGATAAGCGGCGACGCCCGCCGGCAACTCGCTCAAATAGGGCATAATTTCGAAGCCGGCCTGCCCACGATCGTCTCCGGTCCAGGTCACGAAATAGAGGCGATCACAAAAGGGCCCGTTATCGCCATCCCATACAAGGTCGAGGGTCACGAATTTGTCGTGGAGGCTTCGTTTGAAAGCTGAGCCTGACAAATGCGGGTATCCGCGCGATACCGGTTCTTGTGATCATGCAGGCGTCTTTGACAGCTATACATCTATATTTTTCTGACCCGCGTCTGATATCATATACATATGTCGGTTTAGCAGGTATGACCCATTTATGAAAAGGCTTGTCGCGGTTCCCGTTTACAACGAGGCGCCAACCCTGAAGCGGATTCTTCACGAAATCAAAAAATTCCATTCGGGCGATATCGTCGTTATCGACGACGGCTCCACCGACGGTTCAGACCGCATAATCTCCAGCATAAAAGGCCTGAAAGTCATCAGCCACGGCAAAAACCTCGGGTACGGCCAATCGCTTATAGACGGGTTCAATTATTCTGTAGCCAACGGTTACCAGCTTTTGACCACGATCGATTGTGACGAGCAACATGAACCAAGCATGATCCCGGAGATGTTTGCTGGTATCGGCTCTTATGACGTTCTCTCCGGTAGCCGCTACCTGGATCGTAGCGCAGACAGCGGCGCCACCCCGCCCGACCGGAAAAGAATAAACATGATTATGACGGAGGCAATAAACCAGGTCACCGGATACAACCTGACCGATTCTTTTTGCGGATTCAAATGCTATCGTGTCTCATCGCTGTCCAGGCTGAAGCTGGACGAGCCTGGTTACGCCCAGCCGGTCCAGTTCTGGATTCAGGCGAAGCATTTTGAGCTGTCTGTCATGGAAATACCTGTCCCCAGGATATACAAGAACCTGGACCGCAAATTCGGCGGCGAGCTAGATGACCCGCGGCGGCGGCTGGAATATTATAAACGTATCATGAACAAAGAGATACGCAAATGGTCGATGTCCTGGTCGTCGGCGCTCATCCAGACGATATAGAAATGGGTTTTGGCGGCTCTGTCGCCAAGCTGGTGGAACTGGGCTACGAGGTGGCCATGCTCGACCTTACAAACGGAGAGCCCACCCCTTTCGGAAACCCGACTACCCGGGCGGCCGAAGCGTCAAAAGCGGCTGGGGTGCTGGGTGTGAAAACAAGGGTCACCCTGGACATCCCAAACCGCGAGATGACCGATTCGGTCGAAAACCGCCACAAGGTTGCAGAAGTTTACAGGGAACTTCGGCCTGCGCGGATTTTCCTGCAATGGGGTGTGGACGCTCATCCGGACCATGTGGAAGGATCCGTTTTGGCGGAGAAGGCCCGGTTCGACGCGAAGCTCACCAAATCGCAAATCAGGGGTGAGCCATGGTATCCGTTAAAGGTTTTTCACTACCTGGCTTCTCATCTGAGGCTCCATGTCAAGCCCTCGTTTATCCTGGACGTGTCCGATACTTTTGAAAAAAAACTGGAGTGCGTCAGGGTTTATCAGTCCCAGTTCAAAGCCGCGGACAGGGAGGAGGTGGCTATGAAAAAGTTGCGGAGCATAGGCGCCTGGTACGGCCAGCTGATAGGTGTAAAGTATGGAGAGCCGGTCATGCTAAAAGAGGAGGTTGGCATGAAGGATATTCGGGACATCCTGATATAATTCCCATTTTCCCAGCAACGCGCTTGCTGTATAGTATCCGCTCACAACCAAAGGTCGAGCCGTTGAATTTCGAACATCTCCAGATACCTGCGCGAAACGACCAGACCCTGACACTGCCGGAGCTGGCCGAATATGGCCGACTTGTAGACCATAACCGCAATTTGCGGCGCGATATTATGGTAGACGGCCTGCCGTTTGAAACCCTGGCCGGACAGGCGCGCAGGTCGGCTGTTGAATACGCGGCGAATTACACCAAAAAGTTGGGGCAAAACCCGGGGAGCTTCCTGGATTCCGGAGGGGCCATTATCGCCTCCGGCCACCAGCCGACATTCTTTCATCCGGGTGTCGCGATAAAAAGCTTCGCACTGACCCGTCAGGCCAGGGAGCTTGGCGCGGCGGCGATCTTTTTCAGCGTCGATTCGGATCAGTTCAAGGCGGAGACAATCTTCGCGCCGGTTATGGAGAAAGGGCTGGTGAAAAAGGAGCTGTCACTTTTTCCTGGTGGACGTGACCTGTTGTATGAAACCGCTCCTGCCATATCAATGGATCAGCTTAAAAAAAATCTTGCCCGTTTGGATGAAAAATTGTCGAAATCGGGCTTTGCCGCTCCGGCGGCGGCTTTGTCCGCTTTTCTTGCGCGAATTGAAAACATTCATCAGCCCATGGACGATTACACGTCGTCGGCTGTTGTTCTGCGTCGCGCATGGTGCGGCTACTTGTTGGGGGGATGCATGGAATTCCCTGTTTCAGGACTTTGCGTCCAAAAACCTTTTTTGCGATACGCGAGGGACCTGATAGAGAGGATCGACGATTTCAGGGATGTTTACAACGGACAACTCGCCCGTTATAGAAAAGATCATAAGCTTCGATACCCTGCCAATCCGTTTCCCGACCTGGAGGTGGGCCGTGGCGCCACAGAGACTCCTTTCTGGGTGATCAACTCCGGAGCGAGAGAGCCGCTATTTGTCCGGCGCGATAGCGCCGGAGACGGTGTACTGGAGAGCGCCACAGGCGGCGTATGGACGATGGCGGAGCTTGCGTCGGGCCAGGTCAATATCAGGCCGAAAGCTATCACCCTCTCTATATACGTGCGTCTTTTCATATGCGACCTTTTTATCCATGGAGTCGGCGGGTCCAAATATGACACAGTCACCGACCGCATCATCGAGCGATTCTATGGAATCGAACCGCCGATACGGGCCTGCGTGTCCTGCACCGCCCTGCTGGACATAGATGTACACGATCCCGCAGACAGGATGGAATCTGTCAAACAGGCGTTGAGAGATATCGAGCATCACCCGGAAAAAACGGGCGGAGAGGATGGCCGCATCCGCAAGTTGGTGGATGAAAAAACCAGAATAGTGGCGATGATCCAGCGACCCGGAGTCGACCGAAAAGCTCTTGGGCGAAGAATATCCGCTCTGAACGAACAGATGGCCGCTCATCTCGCTCCGCTCCGGTCGAAGCTGGAAAGGGAGCTTGAAATCCTGCGCGAACAGGAAAAGGAAAAACAGGCGGCCCGGGCGAGGGACTATCCCTATTTCCTGTTCGACCCTGAAAGGGTGGCCGGTTTGTTAAAGTAACGATATAGGATCGATGTAATCTCTGCAATCCGGACAGTAAATCCGTTTTGGCCTGGTAACACTGGTGATGCAATCGGGATGCACCTCGCCCGAGTCGGACTGGTGCATTCCCGCAAAGATGAACTGTTCGTTTTTTATCCAGAATCGCTCGGTTTTGTCCACCAGCAGTGTAAACGTGGTCACTTCGCTGATGAATTCCTCGATGGAGTCGAAGCGATATTCCTCGCTCTTTACGTTATTTTCCTGACCAAGGTCCGGTAGTTTGGCCAAAGCGTTTTTTGCGGATTTGGACAAGTCAACAAACTCCAGCCCCAGCTCCAGCCCGGTTTTAGCCGTCACCACACGCGCCACTTTAGCGGCGATTATAATATTATCCTCGACATAACTGATAATTTTCACATTCACCGGGGCTCCAACCAGATTCACTTCCTTTTCTACTATCTCCCGGAGGCGGTAGGCCGCTTCCCCCGTCAGGCTCGCCAACAGCCCGCTTTCGGAAAGAGTTACGGTGATACCTGTAAAATCAATAACTTTGCCACCCACCTTAAGTGAACCAATGATCTTCACGTTCAGACTGATCCGGTCATACAGCCGGCGTTCGTTGTGTATGTTCATCAGGCGATTCTGGTTCGATCCCCCTTAAAAAGAATATTGAAAAATGTTAGTATCTTATAAAACAAATTCATAATATTGAAAGCTGGTGAAATGACAAATCTCCTGGTCGTGGATGATGACCCCAACGTCGCTTTGCTTGTCAAGATGACTCTTTCTGAAAATAAAGATTATAACATCGAGATAGCGAGCGACGGCGCCGAAGCGCTGAAAAAAATCGAACAAAACCCGCCAGACCTCTTGCTCCTCGACCTGATGATGCCCGGGATAGGAGGCATGGAGATTTGCAGGATCTTAAAGTCGGACAAGACAACGAAATACATACCCATCATCATGCTGACCGCAAAACGGGAGGCGTCGGATATGATACAGGGCATGAACACCGGCGCGAATGACTATATAACAAAACCTTTCAACCCCGACGAGTTGATGGCCAGGGTGCGCGCCCATCTGCGCATCAAGGCGCTGGAGGAGGAAGTGGCCTCCAGAAAGGAGCTTGAAGCGGTTCTGAAAATGTCCGTGACGCTTCAGCACGAGATCAACAATCCACTTACGGGGGTCATAGGAAACGCGGAACTGCTGATGGACCGGGAGAATCTGAGCGAAAAAGATATAGACGAAATAGCGGAGAATATCCATCATTCCTCCATGAGAATAAAAGAAATAATCAAGCAGATGAGCAAGGTCAGCCGAATCATCTCCACAACCTATGTCGGCATGAATGAAATGATAGACATCAACAAATCATCCAAACCGAATGAATCTGGCCTGGATTAGGTGAAGAGCTAAACCTGCAGAGCGTATCGTTTAAGGAGTTTTATGAAACGAAGAGAGTTTATCAAAGGTGCCGGGGTCTGCGCCGTTGCCGGGGCGGGATTTATCGCCGGAGCGCCAGCGGTCCATGCGCAACAGAAATTCAGATGGAAAATGATAACATCGTGGCCGCCAAGGTTTCCCGTGTTTCACACAGGCATGGAGCAGTTCGCCAAAAGAGTGCGATCCATGAGCGGCGGCAGGTTGTCTATCCGTGTGTACGCAGGAGGTGAGCTGGCGCCGCCTCTCGGCGTATTCGACGCGGTCAGCCAGGGCACCGTGGAAATGGGGCACAGCGGATCGTACTACTGGGCGGGCAAAGCGCCGGAGTTGCAATTTTTCACAACAGCCCCTTTCGGGTTCACGGCGCAACAGATCAACGCGTGGTTCTATTACGGCGGCGGGATCGAGCTGTTGCACGAGATGTACAGTCCATTTAACATCATCACCTTTCCCGCCATGAACACAGGGGTGCAGATGGGTGGATGGTTCAACAAAAAAATAGAGAGCATGGCCGATTACAAGGGCCTTAAAATGCGCATACCCGGCCTCGGCGGCAAGGTCGTGGCCAGGGCGGGCGGCAACGTGGTGCTACTGCCGGCGGGGGAGCTTTATACCGCCCTGGAGCGGGGAACCATAGACGCCCTGGAATGGGTGGGGCCGTATCATGACCTTAAACTCGGGTTCTATCGCGCGGCTAATTATTACTATTACCCGGGATGGCACGAGCCCGGATCCACGCTGGAGCTTATGATAAACCGGAAGGCGTGGGAAAAACTCCCCGCCGACTTGCAAGCCATCGTTGAAGCCGCCGCGGCCCAAAGCAACATCCTGGGCCTGGCGGAGTTCGACGCGAAAAACGGGGCCGCGCTAAACGAATTGGTCACAAAGTACAAAGTGAAACTGACCCGGTTCCCGGATGATGTGATGAAAGGACTGCATAAACTGACCAGGGAAACGCTGGAGGAAGAAGCCGGCAAAAGCGCAAAAACACGCAAAGTATACGAGGCCTTTCAAAAGTTCGCCGCCCAGGTGGAGCCATGGTCCCGCATGTCCGAGGGCGCTTTTATGACCGCCAAGGGGCTTTAGTGACATGACCTCGCCGGCGGGATTTGCGCCACTTTCAACTCTTCTGGATCTTTCTGCGGAAACCGGAAATGGCGGGTAATGACAATTTCCTGGTCCGCGGACACCTGCTCGATGGGAAAGGGGGAGCGACCCCTGTCGGTATGGACATCGCGGAAAAATGGTCGCCGGACCGAAGCGACGGGGTGTTGTGGCTTCATTTTGATCTTTCCCGCAAGGAGACAGGAGAGTGGTTACGCGCCAAAAGCGGGCTGGAACCTATAGTTTGTCTCGCCCTGCTGGCCGATGAAACCCGGCCTCGTTATTTTGAGACCAGCGATGGCATGGTTGTAATCCTGCGAGGTGTGAATTTAAATCCGGGAGCCAACCCGCACGATATGATATCTATCCGAATCTGGATAGAGAAAAACCGCATAATAACGATCCGCCCGCGCCATCTCAAGGCGGTTGAAGATATGCGCAAAAAACTTGAGGACGGTAGAGGGCCAACAACGGCGGGCGGGTTTGTGGCGGAAATCTCGCTTCTGCTGGTCAACAGGATGAGCCCGGTGCTGGTAGCCTTGGACGATAAGCTTGACCAGCTCGAACACGAGCTCATAGAGGAAAAGCAGGAAAGACTGCGCAAGGACTTAGGTGAGTTGCGGCGTCAGGTCATACGTCTGCGCCGATACCTGTCTCCGCAACGCGAAACCATGTTAAGGATGTATATGGACCAGTCACCGATGCTTTTCGACCGGCACCAATTCAAGCTTCGGGAATCGTATGACAGGGTCGCCCGCTATGTGGAGGATATGGACGCCATCCGGGATCGGGCGGCGCTTATCCAGGACGAGCTTACCACCAGGATTTCCGCGAATATGAACAGGAACATGTATCTGCTTTCTCTTGTGGCGAGTCTGTTTTTGCCCCTGGGATTCATCACGGGGTTGCTGGGCGTTAACATGGCCGGCATGCCCGGCACAGACAACGCCTGGGCGTTTTGGGAGCTTTGCCTGGTTTTGTCGGCCCTGCTTCTGGTGGAATATATCCTATTAAGAAAACTCAAGTGGATATAGGCCGGCGATTTTCATGAGACGGCGCGATTTACTTCTTGGTGGCGCTATCGCCTGTTCGGTGGGCGCCATAGCGGGCGCGCCCGCCGTGCTTGCCTCCAAAAAGTTCCGTTGGAGAATGGTAACGTCATGGCCGCCGAATTTCCCGGTGTTCCAGACAGGCGCCGAGCGGTTCGCCAAACAGGTATACGCCATGAGCGGGGGACGGTTGTCCATCAAGGTCTTTGCCGGCGGCGAGCTGGTTCCTCCGCTAGGTGTGTTCGACGCGGTCAGCCAGGGAGGGATGCAGATGGGGCATTCCGGCGCCGTGTTCTGGGCTGGCAAGGCTCCGGCCACCCAGTTTTTCTCATCCATTCCTTTCGGTATGACCGGCCAGCAGATGAACGCGTGGCTATATTATGGCGGCGGACTTGAGCTCTGGAACGAGGTGTACGCGCCTTTCAACATTGTCGTGTTTCCGGCATGCAACACCGGTGTGCAGATGGGGGGATGGTTCAACAAAAAAATAGGAGCCATGGCCGATTTTGGAGGGCTGAAAATGCGGATACCCGGCCTTGGGGGCAAGGTGCTCAGCAAAGTCGGGGTGAACGTGGTGTTGTTGCCCGCGGGCGAGCTTTACATGGCGCTGGAGCGGGGCGTGATCGACGCGGTAGAATGGGCCGGGCCGTATCACGACCTGCAAATCGGGTTTCATCGCGCCGCAAGGTATTATTATTACCCGGGCTGGCACGAGCCCGGTTCGGCCATCGAGCTTCTTGTAAATCGCAAGGCGTGGGAGAGTCTGCCCAAAGATTTGCAGACGATCGTGAGCGTAGCGGCGGCGCAAAGCAACCTTCTGGGTTTATCGGAGTTTGACGCGAAAAACGGGCTCGCGCTAAACGACCTGGTCACAAAGTACAATGTGCGGGTTTTGCAATTCCCGGCCGAGATTATCCGCGCCCTTCACAAGCTGTCCGCCGAAACATTGGAACAAATCGCCGCGCAAGACCCCATGTTCTCCAAGGTTTACTCGTCGTTCAAAACCTTCGCCGGAAAAATTGACGCGTGGACCGAGATCGGGGAGAAGGCGTATATGGAGGCGCCGGGAGGATAGAGCGGATATCATGGGATGGTTTTTCGCCCTGTTCGCCAAGCCACCCTCATCCGAACATCCATGCCCGCACAACGTCCGGGAGCCATGTGGCGAGTTTTGGAAAGGCGATCAGGGCGACGATGGCGATGACCTGTATTACCACGAACGGGATAATGCCTCTGTAAAGATGGTACGTGGTGATCGCCGGTGGAGAGACGCCTTTCAGATAAAAAAGCGAGAAGCCGAACGGGGGCGTTAAAAAGCTGGTTTGCAAATTCATCGCCACCAGGATCGCAAACCAGATCGGGTCGAACCCCAGGTCGGTCATGATCGGCGCGATGATAGGGATTACGATGAAGGTTATCTCTATAAAATCGAGAAAAAAACCAAGGGTAAACAAAACCCCCATCACCATGATCAGAGCCCCTGTCGGCCCCCCCGGCGCGGTCTCCATGAAATCGCGGACAAGAAAATCCCCCTCCAACCCCCGGAAAACCAGCCCGAACGTGGTTGCGCCGATAAAAATTATGAATATCATCGAGGTCAGCCGTGTGGTTGTCTCCACGGTTTTGCGCAAAATTTTCAGGCTGAACCTGCCGTTTATGATCGTCAGCAATATCGCCCCCGATCCACCCATGGCGGCGGATTCAGTGGGACTGGCGACACCGAAAAATATGGACCCCAACACCGCAAGGATCAAAAACGCAGGTGGCGCCAACGCTCTCATGACACGGATGAAAAGCCGCACGGGTGTCAGCAGAGCTCTTTCCTCCTCCGGTATGGCCGGAGCCAGGTTCGGGCGAAATATGGCCACCAGAAGAATCCAGATTATATACATCCCCACCAGCATCAGCCCCGGTATGACCGCCGCGATGAACAGGTCTCCCACGCTGATGTTCATGATGTCCCCGAGCAGTACAAGCACGATGGACGGGGGAATTATCTGCCCCAACGTGCCAGCCGACGCTATGACCCCGGTCGCAAGCTCCGGCTGGTATTTGCGCCGCAACATGGTGGGCAACGCCAGCAATCCCATGGTCACCACCGTGGCCCCGACTATCCCTGTAGACGCGGCCAGCAACGCGCCAACCACCACCACAGACACCGCCAGTCCGCCGCGCACCCTGCCAAACAGCAGAGCCATAGTCTCTAGCAAATCCTCCGCCAGCCCGCTTCTCTCCAGCAACACACCCATGAATACGAACAGCGGAACCGCCAGCAGGGTAAAGTTGGTCATCACCCCCCAGATACGCAGAGGCAACAGGTTGAAAAAATCGAGACCGAACCCAATGTAGCCGAATATGATCGCCACACCACCTAACGTAAAAGCGACCGGATACCCCGCCATCAGGCACACGAACAGGGCGCCGATCATCCAGATGGAGAGGTATTCCATCACTCTTTCACGTCTTCAGGGGAAGGGTTGATGATGGTGACAAAACTACGGATAGCAAGGCAGACCCCCTGGACGGACAGCAGTGCAAAACCGAACGGGATCATAGCTTTCAGAACGTATCGCGCAGGCAATCCACCAGGATCGCCGGAGGCCTCACCGAACTTCCATGAACTCTCCACGAACCCCGCCGAAGTGTAGATAATCATCGCGCAAAAAGGGAGGAGAAAAATCAGCGTCCCGGTAAAGTCTATGATCGCCTTGCCTCTGCGCCCAAGTCTGGCGTAAAAGATATCCACGCGGACATGCCCGTCCCGTTGCAGGGTGAACGCCGCCGCCGTCAGGAATATCACCGAAAAGATATGCCACTCAAGCTCCTGCAACGCCACCGACCCGGACCGGAACACATACCTCGCCAGCACATCCCAGGTGGTAATGAGGACAAGAACGAAAGTCAGCCATGACACCACCCTGCCTGTCCATTCGCTTATTCCGCCAAGAACCCCCGCAAGCTTAAGCAACCTTTCACCTTTCATAGATATATTTCCGGCTATCGTAAACAGCTTCCGGGAAGAGGTCCCGCCCTCTCCGCGCAGCGCCCGGAGCCAAGAGCAATTTAGTCCATTCCCCCCCTTCAAAGCAACACCAGAGAACAAATAGTGGGTATAATAGGCGCAACATTGGTAAGCTATTTTGACACCGGCTTCAACTTTACAGAAAGGATTGTCCGACATGCCAAAAGATAGTGTGACAATTACCGATAACTCCACAGGCAAAACCATAGAAATCCCCATTCGCCGCGGCACCCACGGCCCGGCGGTCATGGATGTCAGCGGTCTGTACAAGAACCTGGGGATATTCACTTACGATCCCGGATTTTTGAGCACGGCGTCATGTGAAAGCGATATAACCTTTATCGACGGGGGAAAGGGCGTTCTTTTGTATCGCGGGTACCCCATAGAACAGTTGGCCGAGCACAGCTCGTTCCTGGAGGTGTGCTACCTGCTCTGGTACGGAGCCTTGCCCACAAAAGACCAGTTTGAAAAATTCAGATGGATAATATCGCACCACACTATGGTGCATGAAGGCTTGCGCGAGTTCTACAGCGGCTTCAGGCGCGACGCCCACCCTATGGCGGTGATGGTGGGAGTGGTCGGAGCCTTGTCGGCGTTTTATCATGATTCGCTGGATATAAGGGACGAGAGAAGCAGAGAGATATCCGCCCACCGGCTCATCGCGAAAATGCCCACAATAGCCGCCTGGGCGTATCGCTATTCGCGCGGGGAGCCCTTGCCATATCCGCGCAACAACTTAGGATACGCAGAAAACTTTCTCCACATGATGTTCAGCTATCCATCGGAGGATTACACGATCAAACCGGTCACCGCAAAAGCGCTCGACCTGATATTTCTCCTGCACGCCGACCACGAGCAAAACGCGTCGACTTCCACCGTAAGGCTGGCCGGCTCCTCCCAGGCGAACCCGTTTGCGTGTGTGTCGGCGGGTGTGGGCACCCTCTGGGGACCCGCGCACGGGGGGGCCAACGAGGCTGTTATCAAAATGCTGGAACAGATTGAGGACGTCAAAAACATAGACAAATATGTGGCCAAGGCGAAGGATCACAACGATCCTTTCCGGCTGATGGGATTTGGGCACAGGGTATACAAGAACTATGATCCGAGAGCCAAAATCATACGTAAAGCCTGCCTGGAAGTTTTGGAGGAGTTGAAAGTCGACGATCCCCTGTTTGAAATCGCCATGAGGCTGGAGGAGATCGCGCTTAAGGATGAATATTTCATCGAGAAAAAGCTCTACCCGAATGTCGATTTTTACTCCGGCATCATCCAGCGGGCTCTGCGTATCCCGACGAGCATGTTTACGGTAATTTTCACCATAGGACGCACCATCGGCTGGATAAGCCAGTGGGGCGAGATGATCACTGAAAAAGTCCAGCGTATCGGCCGGCCGCGTCAGCTATATATTGGCGAGGCGAAACGGGACTATGTTCCCATGGACCAGCGATAAACAGAGGCGGTATGGCTGTTTAAACCGCTGTTTAAAGGGCTTTGTTCTGTCGTTGTTGATAACAATAATCAATTAATAGTGTCGGGGGAATTAATTTCCGACCCGTGGGACAAAGTTTATATCTTTATTAAACAGCCAGATAACCCTGGCTTCGTCAAACAGGGCGTTTCTGCGATGATACGGGCGCGGCGGGGCGTTTTCAAACCGCAGTTTATCCATAAGTTTTCCACAGGCGTGGCAGATGTCCCGGCCGGCAGGATTTGTGTGAAACGGAGTTCATGCGCGAAGACCGGGCGATCGGCGGGGCCGCCCGCTGTAACAAAAGGAACCGTTCGGTTCATTGACTTGGCCATCTTCCACAGATACAATGCGTTCAACCGGGGTTTCCTTGAATTGGCTGTTTTTTTCGTCGACCACAGTTCTTGCGCCGCATCGCATGGAAAATGCCAGCGATAGTATTGAGACCCTATTTCCGGCCTGTCTCTATTTATATGCAAAACGGAAACTGGATACGCATGACACGTAATATTGAACGCCTCGGTCACGGATCGCACCTGTCCGGTTTGACATTGACGTTTATCCTGATTTTCATAACAGTCGCGTCGGGCAAAACCGTCGCGGCCCAGCAGGCGAACACCGGCGACGAGCAAACCACGGAGGAGACCACCCCGGTCAACGTTACCGCAGACCGTATTATCTATCAGGGAGACAGTGCGTTCACACAGGCCATCGGCGATGTAGAGATTATCTTCGACGGCAAGAAAGTCACGGGTGATGAAAGCGCGGTCAACAATGACACCGGCGACGGGTTCATAAAGGGGAATGTCCATTTCACCGACAAAAAATCCGATATCAGGGCCGACCGGGCCGATTTCAATACAAAAACCGGCGCAGGCACGCTGTATAACGCGATCGGCAATTCAGAGATGAAATATTTTTTTACGGGGGAGCGGATTCAAAGAATAGACGACACTCATTTCCAGATATACAAGGGGACATGCTCCACCTGTCCACACCCTGACCAGGACTGGCGCCTCGACGCAAAGGAGATAAACCTGACATTGGAGGGGTACGCCTATCTGAAACACATGGTGTTCCGTATCGGCGATTTCCCCGTTCTGTATTCGCCCTTTTTTATCGCCCCCGCCAAGACCAAAAGATCGACAGGGTTCCTTTTGCCCGGCATAGCATACTCTACGGAACGCGGGTTCATGCTGAAGAATTCGTTTTTCTGGGCCATCGCGGAAAACATGGACACAACCCTCACCCACGAGTATATGGGAGTGGCGGGCAACCGGTTCGGCCTGGAGTACAGATATATATTCGGTCCCGGAACTTTCGGAAAACTCAACGCCGAGTATCTTATCGAAACCGATCCGAACAAAGAGGCGGACCGGAACTTCTGGAAGCTCAAGTTCAACCACAGGCACGGATTGCCCTTCGGTGTGAACAATATCACGTTCCTGGATATCGAAAGCGAAAACAGCATCTCCCGCGAGTATAACGACAATGTGACAGACAGAACCAGGCGATACGCGGACAGCTATACCACGTTCGCCAAAAACTGGGCCACACGCAACCTGAACCTGACTGTTCGCCAGCGCAAATCCACCCTTTCCGACTCTGAGGACGAGGTGAACACCCTTCCCGACATCAAGTTCACCAACCAGGCTGAAAAGATTTGGGGCTCACCGGTTTACGGGTCGTTGCAGTCCAGCTTCACATCCTATCGCACAAAAGCCACCCAGGGCGACGACTCATGGCCGTTCGACGTTGACAGGCTCGATATTTATCCGAAACTCTCGCTCCCCATCACGGTCGCCCCATGGCTGACCCTGACTCCAGCCGCGGGGGTTCGGTACACATGGTATTCGAACGGGGAGAGCAATGGCGAAGTGACAAACGAAAGTTTCAGCCGGGAGTATTATACCGCCTCACTGTCGCTGTCGGGTCCGAAGTTTTTCAGGGTGTTTAACACGTCTTCGCCCAAAAGACCCAAACTGAAGCATCTTGTCACCCCGTCGCTTTCATGGAACTTTGTCCCCGGTTACGAAGTCGACGGGGAGGACCGGCTCAAGGTCAAACATATCGACGGCATTGACAGCTCCGACCCCGGCAACAAGGTGACGTACAAACTCACAAACTGGCTCTATGTCAAAGAGGTCGTGACAGAAGAGCAATCCAACACCCTGCAAATGGTCAAGTTCGTAATCTCCCAGACTTACGACATAACCGAGGCGAACCGCGAGAAGACCGGAGACGATGATGAACTGCGTCCGTTTTCCGCAGTCCTGTTCGATCTGGACACGCGATTTTTCAATTGGCTGATGGTAAACTACAATACGACCTATAATCAGTATGATTACATCTGGCAGACATCCAACCTGGAGATAGGGTTCCGCTACAAGCAGATATTCCATTTTTCCCTGGACAGGGGATATACATATCCGACGACCGCGTGGGACACGGCCTATTTCGAGCTTGGCCTGCCATGGAACACCACGTTGGATTATTCCGTGGTGTACAAGGAGGAGGATCAGGAAATATACGACAGCCTCCTGAGGTTGAAATATATGCCAGGATGCTGGGGTGTGATCCTGAGCTGGTCAAAACGCAAAATCAACACTACCGACTCGTCCGGGAACGACCTGGTGGAGGATGAGGAGAAATTCCTGTTCCAGATAGTCCTGACCGGCGTCGGCGATGTGCTGGGGGAGACCAGAAGACCAATCGCGGGCAGAAAACTTTAGCAAGGGGGTATTATACATGCTGTTATCCGAGCTGACCAACGACATCGTTTCGATTCTTACCCTGACTTTGCTACTGATGATGATTCTGACGCCCCCCGTCCTGATCATGTGGCTCTACTATCGCAACAGGCGCCAGACTCAAAGCTCCCTCCTGCGCGGCAAATACTGGTTCGTGGGAATCATGAGGTACCTGATAGAAAGCGTGGGGCCGGAGTTCCGGTTTTATATAACCGACGACGACAACACGGGCAAACCGATCAGCCGCATAAAATTCGTTTCCATAGTCAAAGCGGCCAAGTATCTAAAGACCCTCATAAGCTACGGCAGTAAACGTGACTTTTACGCGCCTGGAATATATATCAAGAACACGCTTTTTCCCAAGCTCAACGACGAGCTGGATATCGACAACTCCGCAACAATCACGACCAAAAATTATGTCATAGACAAAGAGACTCTCTTTTTGAGGCATGAGCATGTCACGGAAACAAAGGTTCAGCCATGGTACCTGACGGAACAGCATGTTATCGAAGTCGGTCCCGACAGGAAAAATCCGTGGCGGCTCAAAGGGCTAGTGGGCATGAGCGCCATGAGTTACGGAGCGCTCGGGCCGCACGCGATTACGGCGCTAAGCAAGGGGATAGGGATGGCGGGCGGATCGTGGATGAACACCGGCGAGGGCGGCCTGAGCAAGTACCATCTCAGCGGTGGTTGCGATATCGTGTTCCAGATCGGACCAGGGCTTTTCGGGGTGCGCGACAAGGATGGGGAAATGGACTGGGACCTGCTTAAAGAAAAAGCGTCCATCGAATCCGTAAGGGCCATAGAGCTTAAGATGGGGCAGGGCGCGAAAATACGCGGCGGCCATGTGGAGGGAGCGAAAGTCACGGAGGAAATCGCCAGCATTCGTGGGGTTAAGCCCGGGGAAAATATCGACAGCCCAAACAGGTTCTCACAGTTTAACGACATACCTTCCATGTTCGATTTCATCGAAAAGATACAAGATGTTTCCGGACTGCCCGTTGGTATTAAAACCGTGATGGGGGATAATGACACCCTGGACGGAATATGCGAGGAGTTCTGCAACAGGAACACAGGTCCCGATTTTCTAACCATAGACGGAAGCGAGGGGGGCACCGGCGCCACATACAAGGAGATGGCCGACAGCCTCGGGTTGCCTGTGTACACTTCTATCATCATCGCCGATAACGCATTGCGCAAATATGGAATCCGCGACCGCATGAAGCTTATAGCGTCCGGCAGGCTGCACCTGCCCGACGAACAGGCGGTGGCGCTGGGTCTCGGGGCGGACCTGGTCGCGGTGGCCAGAGGGTTTATGATCACCGTGGGATGTATCATGGCGGAGAAATGCCACTCCAACGAATGCCCGGTGGGAGTTGCCACAACCAACCCGGAATTGCAGAGGCTCCTCTATGTAGACGAGAAAAAGTACCGTGCGCTCAACTATCTGATCACGATCCGGGCGGGACTTTTCTCGCTGTGCGCCGCCTGCGGCATATCCTCTCCGACCCAGTTCACCCGCGAGCATCTGGTGTTCAAAGACGATCACCACCGCGCGACCAACTGCGCCGACCTGTACCCGTTTCCAAACTAACGTGTTGGATATAGACTTCAGGGTCCTTCACCACGACCCTACCAGCAAGGGCCGGACAGGCAGGTTCACCACAACCCGCGGGGTAATCCAAACCCCGGTCTTCATGCCTGTGGGCACACAGGCTACGGTCAAAACCCTCGACCCGGATGAGCTGTCCGACATTGGGTTTCAAATCGCGCTGGCCAACACCTATCACCTTTTTTTGAGGCCGGGGCATAACGTTATAGGCGAGCTTGGCGGTTTGCACAGATTCATGGGTTGGAAAGGGTCGTTGTTAACCGATTCGGGGGGGTTCCAGGTCTTTTCCATGCGTGACCTGGTGAAAATCACAGAGGAGGGGGTGCTGTTTTCAAGCCACATCGACGGGTCGCGCCACATGCTCACGCCGGAGTTTTCCGTGGAGATACAGGAGCGTCTCGGGGCCGACATCATCATGGCGTTCGACGAAATGGCGACACCCGACCAGAGCGTGGAACATGCCCGCGAAGCGTCAGAAAGATCCACCCGCTGGGCGCAACGCTGTCTTGCGGCCAGAAAAAGACCGGATCAGGCGTTGTTCGGCATCACCCAGGGGGCGTTCGATCCGGATTTGAGAAAAACAAGCGCCAGCCAGATTGTAAAGTTGGGATTCGACGGTTACGCCATAGGCGGCCTGAGCGTCGGGGAATCGAATGAGATCATGGCGTCGATGATAGACGCCACCGAACCACTGTTGCCAAAAAACAAACCCCGCTACCTGATGGGAGTCGGCACGCCCGACGACCTGGTCCGGTGCGTGGCCAGGGGAATAGATATGTTCGATTGCGTAATGCCGACCAGAAACGCACGCAACGGTTGTCTGTTCACCTCGCAGGGCAAGGTGATGATAAGAAACTCCAAATACGCAAGAGACGAATCTCCGCTTGATCCCGAATGCCGCTGTTCCACCTGCGCCCGGTTTTCCAGGGCCTACCTGCGGCACCTGTTCATGGCCGGGGAGATACTGGCGCTGAGGCTGAACACAATACACAATCTTTGCTATTACAAACGCCGTGTCGACGACATTCACGAATCGATACGCTCAGGCGAGCTTGGCCAGTGGGCCAAAAGCCTGGAGGATGCGTGATCGCTTATGGGCAAGTCTTCAGCGGGGGTTTATATACACATCCCCTTTTGCCGTCGAAAATGTGTTTATTGCGATTTTCATTCCGTACCCGGGCGGGAGACGGTGATCGGAGATTATGTCGACTCGGTCATAGGGGAGATACGTGAAAACGCGGGGCTGTTGAAGGGCAAAGAGGTTGTCTCTCTCTTTTTCGGCGGGGGGACACCGTCGCTTCTCGAGCCGCGCCATGTGGGACGTATACTGGACGCCTGCGCCCGATATTTTCATTGCGCCTCGAGCATGGAAATATCGATCGAAGCCAATCCTGAAAGCGTGACGGTTCCCAGGTTCCGGGGGTATAAAAAAGCCGGGGTCAACCGGGTGTCTGTCGGGATACAGTCTTTGGACGACGATTCACTGGCCCTGCTCGGCAGGATACACACGGCCGACAAGGCCAGGCGGTCGGTCGATGTGATATTCAACACCGGCTTTGCCAATGTTTCGGCCGATCTCATGTTCGCCTTGCCGGGCCAGTCTTTGGACAAGTGGATAACACAGCTCGAGGAAGTGGTGACCTGGAACCTGGTCCATTTATCCTGCTACGAGTTGACGGTGGGGCCTTCGACCAGGCTTGCCGGAATGGTTTCGAGCGGGGAAATAACACCCCGGGGCGATAACCTGGAGTTTTTCAAGGCGACAGAGAAGACCCTCGGCAAACACGGGTTCTCGCATTACGAAATATCCAACTACGCCATCCCCGGCGGGGAATGTGTCCACAACCTTGGGTACTGGCTGTATCGCGATTACCTCGGTGTCGGCGCGGGGGCGCACTCCAAGATATCGAGTCGGAGGTGGGCGAACGTTAAATCAATCGGGGGCTATATGACCCGAATCGCAAAAAGCGGCAAAGCCGTGTATCGCTCTGAAACGCTTTTACCAGAAACGACAAGGTATGAAAAATTGATGCTCGGGCTCCGGCTCAAAGATGGCGTTTTGGAGCGTGATATATCACCCAGTCCGGAATTGGACGCCCTGGTATCAGAAGGATGGCTGAAACGCTCATCGGGCAAGATTAGAGCCAGCGACAGACATTGGCCACTTCTGAATTCTGTCCTGGAGCGTCTTTAACACCGATTATGAGAAATGTAAAAAAGTCAGAAGCGCAACAAGCGTCGCTGACAGCCGGAATGGTGATACCGGCCTTGTATCGCGTTTGCCCCCGCTAAGAGGGATAAACTAACCAAGCCATTCAAGAGCGATCCGCGGTAATGAAAACCTCCCCTTGCGCCTGGATCCACAGCGGCCACCGAGCCTGAAAATACGACCTGGCCAGAACTTTTCCGCCCTATCGCCGACCTGTCCGGCTCTTTACAATCTGTCGAGCTCCCTGACGGCCACCAGGGGAATGTATCCCTTGGATTTTGCGTGGTCGATAATTTCTTCCCGCTGTTTTTCGTCCAGCCCGTATTCGACCACCAGCACCAGCAGGGAGTTTTTCACCGCGATATCAAGATCGTTCCGGGCCTCGAGAATTTCGCCGGCGGGATTTCTGGATGCGTCGCGGTCCATACCGAAAAAGAGGTCCTCCTTGGCTATCGCGTCTATGGTTTTTACATATTCGGGATATTCAAGCAATCTCTCACCGTTCTGGGCGATTATGGCGAAGTCGCTGTTTCCCTTCATCTGTTTCGCCCGTTTCCTGATAGCCCGGACAAAGTCTATCATTTCCATTGCGGCGGATGGCCTGTCATCCTCGTAATACTCAAACGCATCGATGATATCGAGATACACACCGTCAAATCCTGCGTTTACAATCTTGTCCAGATAACTGAATATTATCCGGCGCCACCGAACATCCCAATACCTGACCTTGTAATTGCCCTCCCAATCGGGGTTCTCCCTGTCCAGCCAATCCGGTTTACGGTTTTTCCATCCATCCCGCCAGTAAAACCTGTAGTCTTCGGCTTCTCCGACGCTCATGTAGGCCACCACATACCTGCGTGATCCGTCAGGCTTTCGCTTCATCGCATTCACTTCGGACCGTGTAAAAGCGGCAGTGTCGGATCCGTCGGAGGAATAATCGATCACAACGAGGTCCGCTTTTGATCGGGCGATCTTGTCGACATCTATTTTTTCCAGTTGGTAAGCCCAGCTTTTCACACCCGGCCAAAAGCGGCTGTTGCGCGCCATCACGACGTTCGGCAAAATAAACCAGGCGACAGACACAAGCGTCAGACCGATCGCAATAAAGCGGATTTTAATCATGCGGACATCCCCTCAATAACTCCCGATTTCATAAACACACGCCGGGCCGATTTTCGCTCGAATCGCCGGCGACAAATGTCAGCAGATCCATCAGCTTGTTAAAGCAATTTGTTCGCATCCGCCACAGCATATAGCTGGTGTGGAGTGTCATGTCGCAATGTTAACCCATATACGTATCGAGCATAACCCCGTTTGCGCCGCTTAAGGGATACGCCCATCGCACAGACGGCGAGTATACTTGATACAGCGTATCTTGATACGCGTATCCAGATACAACAAATTGCAGACGGGCGGGTATAATGGTATTATTTCCAATGCTATTTGTAACCATTTCATATCCAGGGAAATAGTCCCGGCAGGTTTATTACGTTAAATGGAACAGCCATTCTGCCGACAATGCGGCAAGACTTTCGATGAAGGTTTCAAGCTGTGCCCCTACGACGGATCAGAGCTTGTAATACGCTCTGAAGATTCCATGGCCGGGCAGGTGTTCGACGGCCGCTACAGAATAGAGCACAAGCTCGGCGAAGGCGGCATGGGAGCCGTTTACAAGGCTACCCAGTTGAGCACGGATAAAGCGGTCGCCATCAAGGTTGTTTCCGACAGGTTGACGGAAAATCCGGCCACTGTACGCAGGTTTCAGCGCGAGGTGAGGTTACAGACCAAGCTTTCTCATCCCAATATCGTTAGTGTGATCGATTTTTCAAAATCCCCAACCGGGCAATATTACTTCGTGATGGAGTACGTGGAGGGACATTCCCTGCGCAACCTGGTTTTGAATGAAGGTAAGGTGTCGTTGCGGAATTTTCGTATCCTGGCTCCGCAGATATGCGACGGGCTGGAATACGCCCATCACAAGGGGATAATCCATCGCGACCTGAAAGGGGACAATATTATCGTAGCCACAGTCGGTCATCAGCGGGTCGTGAAGATTCTCGATTTCGGACTGGCCAAGGCAATCCAGTATGACGAAGCTACGAACAACGAGTCGGAGCTGACTTTAAGAGGAAGAGTGTTGGGGACTCCTGCGTATATGTCTCCGGAACAGGCCAAGGGTGAAACGGATAAAATAGACTACCGGACAGATATTTATTCGCTTGGTGTCATTTTTTACCAGATGCTCTCCGGCCAGTTGCCTTTCAGGTCGGACACACCGTGGGGTTTTATGCACAAGCACATCGCGGAATCTCCCCCGCCGCTGATAACGGACAACAGGTATATTCCCGAAAAGCTTAACGCAATCATAATGAAATGCCTGGAAAAGGACCAGGAAAACAGATTCTCCTCCGCCTTGGAAATCAAGCTCCAATTAGAGCAGGAGGCGGCCGAAGCCAAAAACGGCGCCACGATGGAGGCTTCAGCGTCTTACTATGATAGTCTGAAAAACGCCAAAACAATCGGTGGTGTTCCAAAGGTAGCCGTTATCTCTATCGCCGCGGTGGTTCTGATAGTATCAGGCGCTATTATATGGGGGCTTACGGGCAACAACACCGAGCGACACTCAACGCAGGTGGCGACTACACCCAAAGCCGCCGCGCAAGCCAGGACCGAAGCGCGGAAGCCAGAGGCGACGCCCGCCAAACCAAAACCGGATCAATCATCAAAAGTCGCGGACAGGAAAAATGAGGAAGTGAACTTGTTGCTTTCCGAGGCCAGGGAGGATTTGAGCGCCAATCGTCTGACTGCTCCGGAAGGAAAAAACGCGCTGGAAAAATACAAGGCCGCGCTGGTGCTCGATCCCGGCTCCGATGAAGCCAAAAAAGGCATGGAAAACATAATGGATCGATACCTTAAAATGGCCGATAAAGCCATTGGCGAGGGTAACTTTGATGAAGCCGGGGAGTATATTGAAAAAGCCGAAAGCGTCCTCCCGGACGCAGGACAGGTAAAGACCGCCCGGGCGAAACTGAAAACCGCCAAGTCCCGGGCGCAGGCGCCACCGGCGCCGGTGGCCCAGCAACCCCCCCCTGAACAGGTCGCAAATACCGCCGGCCAGGATACTAAGGATATTAAAGAAACCGGTCGGGGTGATAAGAAGCAAGGAGCGTTTAACCGATATGTCGAGCTTGCGGAAAACGCGCTGGCGATCGGCGATACAGCCAAAGCCGGGGAGTTTCTTGACAAGGCCGATGAAATCAGCCCCAATAGCAAAAAAGTGGCCGCTGTTCGCGCCAAGCTGGGCAAAATAAAGGCTAAACCAGCGCAACCGGCAAAAACAACACAGGCACAACCGAAATCTTCAAACCGGCAAGTGGGTGTGGTGGATTCGGTAAACGATAAATGGGGTTTTGTTGTGGTGCATGTAAACAGAGAGTCACATCTTGAGCCCGGGGACAAGCTGACACTCACGGACGACCATGGCAGACAACGTGTTCTTAACATCAAGAAAATCCATGGAGACAAAGCTTCCGCGATTCCCTCTGGCGGTGTGGAGGGGATTTCCCCGGGTCTTAAGGTGGTAAAATAGATTGACCATGAATGCTATATTTTGCAGTATGATAAAAGGATATGTATTTTGCGTCTGTCAGTTTTGAACGGCGAGGGTTTATTATTGTGGGGTAGGAAATGGTCACTAGTTCATTAGTCAGGTTTTTTGATGGTAATGTTCGGATATTCTTGATATTGCCGATTTTGGCGATTTTCGCGATCGTCAGCGCCGGTTGCGCGGCGTCTGTTAAAAGACACACCTTTCCCGTCAACGAAGGTTACCTGCTTCCACAGGAATCGGCCCTGCCCTATGTGATAGCGCACCTGCCCGGAGCCTCCAAGGATGGCATACTCCTCTACGCCCGCGAGGGTGGATGGGTCAGGCAAAAAACGCTCGGGTACAAATACGAGCACAAAAAACATTTTCCCTACAAAGGGCTTTATGTGACCATCAGGCAGTATAACCCTCCCCCCAGCGAGTCCGAAGGTAATCCTTTCGCTCTTACCATCAGCACGGATCCGGATATCGAGGGTAGCGAGGGGAAAATCACTTACTGGTTTACCGACCTGGAGAGGACCAAGGAAATAGCCATGGCGCTGGTGTCGCTTGGCGCCAGGCCCACGTCGTAATTTCACGAAACCGGGATCGCGGTTTTACCAGCCGCTCCTGGCATAGACTTTCGGGGGTTGTGTGAGCCGGGGATAGCCTTAGCTGATTTTTTCTGAGCGGGCAACTTCCATTTGGGCCGCGGCGGAGTCCAATAGCTTTGCCTTGGCTTGCGCCAGAGGAGACCGGATGGTGCATCCCGCCGCCTTGGCGTGCCCGCCTCCACCAAAAACCCCGGCTAGCCTGTTGACATCAAAATCATTTTTCGCTCGAAGGCTGGCCCTTGTCACACCCTTTTCGACCTCACGCAGGAACATCGCCACTTCCACACCCTGTATCGACAGGGCGTGGTTTACAAACCCTTCGGAGTTTGTGTTCCTCCATTCGTCGGATAGAATATAATCATGATCGAACTGGGCGGTGGCCACCAGGCCGTTGAGATGGATATCGATTGAATTGATAAATTTCCCCAGCGCACGAGTGGTTTCCAGTGTCTTGTAATAAAAGAGCCTCTCCGTTATCCTGGACGGAACCGCCCCCGCCGCGACCAGCTCCGAAGCTGACCGGAACGTATCCGCCGTCGTGTTTGAAAACCGGAACCTCCCGGTATCGATAACCAGCCCCGTAAACAGGTACTCCGCGCAGGCCGGGTCAACAAACACCCCAAGCTCCCTGATGATCTCGTGCACAATCTGTGTCGAGGAGGCCGCCTCCAGGTCGATCAGGTTTACAGTACCGAACCTCTCGTTGGAAACATGATGGTCTACATTCAATATACCGGCGCCGTCTTCGATCAGGTTGGCCGCGTCTCCCGCCCTCTCCATGCTTGGAGCGTCTACCATAATGACGCTGGAAAACTTTTCCATTCCCTCCGTCTCTTTTCCATATTTCAGCACCCACTGGTAATCCTGGAAAAAATCGAGCGATTCGGGGGCGTCAGACTCCAGCACGATTTCGGCTTTCTTGCTAAGCTTGACCAATAGCCATTTCATGGCCATGGCGGCTCCTATACCGTCTCCGTCCGGGTTCAGGTGGGTCGAAACCAGAAACCGTTCATTATCGCGGATGAACGCTTCTGTTTCGGAAATAGCCATTTTAATTTTCCCCGGTTGTCTAGCCGAACACGTCGGGCGGCTCTTTGAGGAAGTGCACAAACCTGGCCTTTTCCACCGACTTGTTATAGGCCTCCTCCGCGCTGATCCATCCTTTCTGGATAAGCTCCAGGATGGCGTCATCCAGGGACTGCATCCCGAATTTTTTGCCGGTCTGGATGGTCGACGGAAGCTGGAAAGTCTTTGATTCGCGGATCAGGTTGCCCACGGCGGGGATGCAGATCAGGATTTCCAGCGCAGCGCATCTTCCCTTTTTGTCGATTCGCTTGAACAGGTTCTGCGCCACCACCGCCTTGAGCGTTTCAGAAAGGGTGGTGCGCACCTGCGCCTGCTGGTTGGAGGGGAACACGTCGATGACACGGTCCACGGTTTTGGCGGCGGATTGGGTGTGCAACGTTCCAAACACCAGGTGTCCTGTGGAGGCCGCCTCCAGCGCCAGCGCGATGGTTTCGAGGTCACGCATTTCGCCGACAAGGATGATGTCCGGATCTTCGCGCAACGCTCCCCGGAGGGCGGCGGAGAAGGATTTCGTGTGGGTGCCTACCTCACGGTGGTTCACTATGCAACCCTGGGATTTGTGCACGAACTCTATCGGGTCCTCCACCGTGAGAATATGGTCTTTGCGGACCTTGTTGGCATGATCCATGATCGCCGCCAGCGTTGTCGATTTGCCCGATCCGGTGGGACCGGTGACAAGCACCAAGCCCTTCTCAAGCGTGGCAAGCTTCTGAAAGATCGGCGGCAGTCCAAGTTGTTCGCAGGTGAGTATGTCCGAGGGAATTTCACGGAAAACCGCGCCTATGCCATATTTTTGCATGAAAAAGTTGCACCGGTATCGAGCCAGACCGGGGATTTCGTATCCAAAGTCGATGTCGCCAGACTCTTCAAACTCCTTGATCTTTTCTTCGGCGCAGATTTCATAAAGCATCGCCTTGAGCTCTTCGGCCTCGAGGTTTTTATACTTTACCCGTTCGAGATCGCCATGGATACGCAGGATCGGTTGCTGACCAGAAATCATGTGCAAATCCGAAGCGCTCTGCTCGTGCATGAGCTTGAAGAATGCGTCTATTTTCGCCATTGTCCGATTCCCTCAGTTAGTCTTCGTTCAGTGCCTTCAACAGCGACACACGCGCCAGTTCCACGGGAAATTCCGCTCCCGTCCAGAGTGTAAACGATCTCGCCCCTTGATGGATCAGCATCCAGAGCCCGTCCAGAGTCATAGCGCCCGCCCGCTTGGCCTGGCGTAATAGCGGCGTTTCCAGCGGTCGATAGACAATATCCACTACAAGCTGGCCCTGGTGTATGTTTTCGCTTCCGGGAAGAAATTTCTCTGAAACGCTTTCCATACCTACCGAAGTAGTATTAACGATTATATCGGCCGAACGAACCGAATCAACCAAATTGTTTGATTCATAATCCAGAACGTCAATCGCGCAGCCCACTCCTGTTAATGAATCGGCCAGCGCTTCGGCCTTGTGTCTTGTCCGGTTTGCTATTAATAACCGTTCGACGTTGCGGTCGGCAAACGCGTGACAAACGGCCCGCGCGGCTCCGCCGGCGCCATAAACCAGGATTCTCCCGCGGGCCGCGATTTCCCCGGCGTTTTTCTCAACCGACGTTATGAATCCATATACGTCGGTGTTTGCTCCGATCAGTTTGTCGCCCTTTCGACATATGGTGTTTACCGCGCCAACTTTTTCGGCGTTGTCCATCAGCTCGTTCATATATTCCATCACGGCGACCTTGTGGGGAACTGTGACGTTCAAGCCGTCCATATCACCATTACGGAACCGGTCCATTAAATCTTCCAGCTCATCCGGTGGCACGTCATAGGTGTCGTAGGTCAGATCAAGCCCAAGGCTTTTTGCGGCCGCCGAGTGCATCACCGGCGACAGTGAGTGGCTGACGGGGTGGCCTATGACGCCAAGAACCATTGTTTTACGCTTCAATGAGACCTATCCTTCACGCTGGATTTGACAAGAGGTTTATTGTATATGGATCGGCCCGATTTTCAAATTGTTCTGTTTGTCATCGGCGAATCGCCGATACCTGAGTAGGGGGCAAAACCGGGCCGCCACCCCCGGGACACATGGCCATTGACATCGGCAAATTAAGGGGTTAACTTAATACCAAGTGGAGAGGACCCTGTTACTAGGGAGCTAGTGTGATGGCGATTCAACCGATCAGTGCGAACTCGATTTCTTCGATTATAGCCAAGCGCCAGGCGGGCGTCAGCGGAGCCAAGCTTGGCAATAGTTTAAACAAGCTATCCTCCGGCCTGAGGATCAACCAAGCCAAGGACGACGCCGCAGGACTTGCGATCATGCAGCAACTTGAGGCTGACATCAGGTCCGCCAACCAGGCGCAACGGAATATCTCTGATGGAGCGGCTTTGACAAGGGTCGCCGAGGGCGGCCTGAGCGAGATTTCCGGCCTGCTTTCCCGTGGTCGCGAACTTAGCGTCCAGGCGGCGAACGGAACCTTGTCGGACGAGCAGCGTTCCACGCTCAACAACGAAATTACGGCTATAAAAGATGAAATAAACCGTATCTCGAATGTGACCGAGTTTAACGGACAAAAGGTGCTCGATGGCTCTTTGGCTCCCGGGTCTTCCAACCAGGTCGCGGTGCAGGCTGGAGTCCAGAACACCGCGTCGGACCGGATCAGCCTCAACGAAATCGAAAGCTCTTCCACCGCGGCGCTCGGCGTGGACAGTGTCGATATAAGCACACAGCAGGGCGCCCAGAACGCACTGGCGAGTTTTGACAACGCCATCGGCAAGGTGGCCAGCAACCGGGCTGGAATCGGAGCGTTGCAGAACCGTCTGGACGCGGCGGCGTCGAACCTGAGCGTCTCCACCGAAAACCTTACGGCGGCCAAATCGGCTATCGGTGATCTGGATTACGCCTCGGAGGTCTCCAACAACCGGAAAAACCAGATTCTGGTCGAGGCCGCAGTGAAAACGCTGGGGCAGAGCCTGCAGGGGAACGCGAATATCATCGGCTCCCTGCTCAACACCAGGGGCTGAGCGTCCCTTTTAACCACCGCCCACCGGGTGGCTCCCTGCCGACGGGTAGAAAGCGCAGGGAAACGCGAATATCATCAGCTCACCGCCCAACACACCAGGGGCTGAGCGTCCCTTTTAACCACCGCCCACCGGGCGGATCCTGCCGACGGGTAGAAAGCGCAGGGGAACGCGAATATCATCAGCTCACCGCCCAACACACCAGGGGCTGAGCGTCCCTTT
>JAJRZK010000017.1 GCA_024275315.1 Nitrospirota bacterium | reverse complement strand
GGATATTGATGGATAGTTCCATTTTTCTATCTTTTCCCTTTTCGAGGCTCCGTGTCGGGGGGGATTGTGACCATACCCAGCCTGGACACCCCAGCTTTTTTGATGACGCCCATCACGCTTACCACAACACCATACGCAAGTTTCTGGTCGGCCCGCAGGAATACCTCCACCGTGGGGGATTGCGCCACCATCGATTTCAGACGGGCCAGAAGGTCACTCTGGGTGATGCGCTTTTCATTAAAAAATATGGCCCCGTCCTTTCTGATGGTCACCACATTTTCCTCCCTGATCTCCAGGGAGCCGGTTTCTTGCTTGGGCAGGTCGACTTTTATGCCGCTTTGCATCAGGGGGGCGGTCACTATGAATATTATCAGCAACACCAACATCACGTCCACAAACGGAGTAACGTTGATTTCAGTCATTACAGAGGACGCTTTCCTGCGGAACCTTTTGCCGCTGAGATCTTCGATCATGCCGAGCGCTTGATGTAAATCCTGTCGATCAGGGAGAGCATATCCAGTGAAAAGTTGTCCAGGTCAGTGGCCTTGTTTTTAACCCGGTAGATAAAATAATTATATGCGATAACCGCGGGAATGGCGGTAAACAGGCCGGCGGCGGTAGCTATGAGAGCTTCGGCGATACCCGGCGCGACCGCAGATATGTTCGCCCCTCCAGAGGCTCCTATGCCCATAAATGCGCTCATCACGCCCCATACGGTGCCGAACAGGCCGATAAATGGCGTTACCGACCCTGTGGTTCCAAGTACAATGAGCCATCGCTCCATCTTGACAACCTCCTGGGCGGTGGCTCTCTCCAGGGAGCGGCTTACAGAGTCGAGCTTCTCGAGGAGCATTCTTTCATCCTCGTCGTATTCCCTCTCCTCCTTCGATATCCTGAATTGCGCCGCCAGCTCTATATAGCCGGCAAGAAAAACCCTGGACATGGGGCAGTTTTTTAGCCGTTTGGCGTAATTATATGCGTTCTCAAGAGGGCCCCGCTTTATGAATACGTCACGAAACGCGTCGGTCTCCTTGCGTATGACATTAAGCAACCGGAGCTTGTGGTATATGATGGCCCAGGACATGAGGGAGAACACCAGAAGCACAAGAAGCACCCCCTTGGCTACAAGGCCGGACCGCAACACCATGTCTGCCACCGAAATTTCGGTCTGCCCGGGAGCCGCCAGGGCGACAGTCAAAACCGCGTTCAATATATCAGTCATCTGCAACAACCCGGTCGATTAATATTCTTGAAATATTTCCTTCGCCAGCCGACGTGTCGGCTCCGGCGCAAAGAACCTAATGCTAATTAGAATATATGCTAATATATATATGTCAAGTATTTTCAGGTTTCGGCTGTTTGTTGTGGCGGGAAGGGGGCAATAAACGATTTTCAGTAAAGGAATGAAACTGTCTCATCAGCTATTACAGACTGATATTATTTTATCAAATCTCTTCTGGCACAACCTCCGTTTCCATTTTTTCACTTAAACCGTGTTTGCCATCGCCAGTGCCGTTATGGGTCAGCGAAGCGCCGGTTAATCGTTTGACCATTGAATCTATGATCGAGTAAAGAGTTGGGGCCACGATAAGAGTCAACGCCGTGGCGAACGCCAGGCCAAACACCACGGCTACGGCCATGGGCCCCCACCAGTCCGCGGAATCGGAGCTTGTGATCCATTCAAAGGTTTTAAAATCGAAGCTGACGCCCGTGGCCATGGGAACAAGCCCCAGTATGGTTGTTATGGCTGTAAGAAGCACCGGACGAAGACGGGTCATGCCGGCGGTGACAATGGCCGCTATCTTGTCCATCCCCCGCTCCCGAAGCTGGATCACGTAGTCCAGCAACACAATGGAATTATTTACCACAACTCCCGCCAGGCTGATAACACCCACACCTGTCATAATCACGCCGAACGGGGTGTATGTAACCATAAGCCCGATCAGCACCCCTATCATCGACAAAATGACCGAAGACAGGATTATCAGTGGTATAGACACGGAATTGAACTGCAGTATCAGAACAAAAGCCATGAGAAAAATCGCGCCGATAAACGCCTTTGTGAGAAAGACCTCCGATTCTTTTTGTTCCTTGTTCTGGCCGGTATAATCTATCCTGTACCCCTCTGGTGTTTTGACCGCGGCCGAGATGGCCTGCCTGGCTTTTTCCAGCATTACATTGTCGTTCAGGCCGCTTTGAACCTTGGACGAAACAGTTACGACTTTTTTCTGGTTTATGTGCGAGATATCGCCATATCCGGACGAGGTGGAGATTTTCGCGAACGAAGTAAGGGGTATGATTTTCCCTTCATGCCGTATGAAAAGCTCCTTGAGCTTTTCTATCCTGTCTCTTCTTTCAAACCGGAACCTGACACGGATATCGTATTCGTCCTTTCCCTGGCGAAAGGTGGACGCCTTGGCTCCATATATGGCGGTTCTTATGGCATTGGCGATTTCGCGGGTCCGCAGGCCATACCTGGCCGCCTGCTCACGATCTATCCGTATTACAAGCTCCGGCCGGCCCAGTGAATAGTCATTTTCAAAATCGACAAGACCCGGAATGGATCGAAGAATTTTTTCCACCTGCTGGCTCAACTCCGCCAGGACGTTGTAATCCTTCCCCGAAATCTCTATGTTTATCGGCGGCCCGGTAGGGGGACCCATTTCTTCAGCGTTGATTTTAACGTCCGCGCCGACTATCCTGGCGGCGGCCTGCCGTATCTGTTCCCGGGCTATGTTGGTGGATTGGTGACGGAGCTTTCTGTCTATAAAATCCACCGCGATCCTGCTTTTGTGGCTGGGCCCCGCCTCGCCGGAGCCGGTAAAGTCGAATTGACCTATGGACACGCCGACGTTTGTGACATACACTTCCACGTCCTTGTGGACCTTCACCGCCTGTTCCATTCGTCTGGCCAGCCTGTCAGAAGCCTTCACGTTGGTACCGGTCGGGGTTTCTATATCCACAAAAATCTTGCTGGGCTCCACCTGTGGAAAAAACTCTATGCCCTGCCCCAGGACGCCGTAAAGAAACATCACAAGCAACAGCGATCCCACGGCGCCAATAAAAGTGAGCCATTTCCACTCAAGGGCCGTTTGCAGGCTGTGTTTGTATAGGCGCATTGGCGCGCTCAGCTCGGAGTCCTTGGTTTTGTCCAGGCTTTTTTTGCGGGATTTCACAACCAGGAGCGTGGCGCAAAGGGTGGGATTGATGACCAGCGCCACGAAAAGTGAAGCAGTCAGGGTTATGCTGAGGGTGTATGGAAGATACACCATAAACTCCCCCATTATCCCGGGCCAGAACACCATGGGAAAAAAGGCGCATAGAGTCGTTACGGTAGAAGCTATGACTGGCTTGGCGACCTCCCTGGTGGCTTCTATCGCGGCCTTAAACGGGGGCGAACCCTCCTCCGCGTGACGGTAGATGTTTTCCACTATGACGATGGCGTTGTCGACCAGCATGCCGAGGGCCAGTATCAGGGAAAACAGCACCACCATGTTCAGCGAAAATCCCAGCGCCGACAGGACGATAAAGGAGATCAGCATGGAGAAGGGAATCGACAGCGCCACAAACACCGCCACTTTCAGACCGAGGACAAAAAACAGAACCCCCACCACGAGGATAAGGCCGGATATGATGTTGTTCTCCAGGTCGTCGATCAGGTTGCGTGTCATCTCGCTCTGATCGGCGGTGATGGAAATCTCGGTGGTGCGAGGCAGTTCCTGCAACTTCCTGTCTATGAGCGCCTTGACGGCGTCTGTCACCTCTATGATATTTCCTCCCGACCGTTTGGTGATCGAAAGGCTGATGCAATCGTTGCCGCCGAGCCTTGCGTATGTCGAGACATCCTTGAAACCGAAACTTACATCGGCCAGATCCCGCATATAGACAGATTTCAGGTCGCTGGTCATCACAACCAGATCCCCGATTTCGGAAGGATCGTCAATTTCCCCGGGTATTCTCACCAGGTACTTGTAGTCGCCCACGTCTATGGAACCGCCTGGGATGGTGACGTTTTCCTTCTCTATCACCTCCACAATATCCTTAAGGCTCAACCCGTAATAGCGCAACCGCTCCGGATCGATATCGACCTTCACCTCACGCTCCAGCCCTCCAACCAGGTCCACGCTTAAAACACCTGGGACCTGCTCTATCTCGTCCTGCAAATCTTCGGCGATCTTTTTGAGCCGGACGAGGCCGTATTTCCCGGATATGTTCACCATCATAATCGGGATGTTGGAAAAATTTATCTCCGTTACAACCGGTTCGTCTGCGTCGGGCGGCAGTTCCGGTTTTGCTATGTTCACCTTGTCCCTGGTTTTCTGGACAGCCTCGTCGATATCGATGTTCGGATCGAATTCCACCGATATGATAGAGACACCTTCTTTCGAGGAAGACCGCATCTCCTTCACGTTTTCCAGGTTTTTCAGTTCCTTTTCCAGCTTCTGCGTGACAAGGGTCTCCATATCTCCGGGGGCCACGCCCGTGTATGTGGTGGCGATGATGACAAAAGGTATGGTGATGTCCGGGTTGGCCTCACGGGGAAGGGTGATGTATGAATACAGGCCCGCGATGGTTATGATGACAACCAGGGCGTAGACCGCCATGTAGTTTTTTATGGAAAAATCGGTTATGTTCAAACCAGCCTACTTTTCTATCCGCACGGTGTCGCCATCTATCAGATTGCGGTGCCCCAGGGTCACAAGTATATCGCCCTCGGCCAACCCGGAGCTTACAAGAGCTTTCTCGTCCGCGGAGTCGATCAGCTTGACCCTCCTCTGATGGGCGATGTTGTTTGCGTCCACGACAAACACCGCGTGGCCGTCGGCAAGCTCGAGCACTGATGTTTGAGGTATCAGTATCGAGCCGGGAAGGGTCTTGCGGGTGAAGGACACTTTGGCGCTCATTTCCGGCAGGATCATCATCTGATCGTTGGCAAGCTCTATTTCGCAATCGAACGTGCGCGCTCTGGGGTTGACTTCGAGGGACAGGAACGTGACTTTTCCGACAAAATTTTTGCCGGGATACGCGTCGAAGGTTATAAGCGCCTCCTTGCCGATATGAAAATCGGCAATGGCAAGTTCCGGGGCTCCGGTCACCACCTTGATCGGCCGCAATTCAGCCGACCTGGCAAGTGGCGCCCCCGGAGATACGATTTCGCCCGGCTCGGTTTCACGGGAAAGTATCATGCCGGTGATTGGCGACTTGATCGTCAGCTTGTCAAGCTCGACATCAAGCTCTCTCAACCGCGCTTTCGCGGCTTCCAGACGAAGGCGGGACTGCTCCAGTTGAAATTCGGATATGCCCCCGCCCTGGTCAGACAATGTCTTTTGCTTCCGGTATTCCAGTTCCGCCAGATCCTTGTCCACGGTAGCCATGGCGATTTTGGCTTTCAGGGTCGCATCGTCGAGCCGGATCAAAATCTGCCCCCTTATCACCTTGTCTCCCTTGTCGAAGTTCACCTCCACAACCCTGCCGGGAGATTCCGAAGCGATGGTGACCTCCCTTCCGGCTTTGGCCGAGGCGGTCAGAGTCAGTTTCTGGACAAAGGTTTCCGGCTCCACTCTCCAGACCCGCACACGTATAATTTTTTTCTCAGGCATCGCTTTGGCGGTGTCCGCGACGCCGTTAGAGCAGGCTCCTGTCGCAAGGCTGATTAACACAATCAAGGTTATTTTGCGCATTTTTGTTTTCATCTTTTTATTTTCCGGATTCATCAATTACGCCCATGGCATGCTCCAGCCTTGTCCTTGCGACTGAATATTCGTACAACGATTTGCTGAAGTTGATCTTTGCCCTGGTAAGGGCGAGCTGTGCGTCGAGAAGCTCCAGTTGCGTCAACACACCCGCATCGTGGCTTACCTTGGCTATTCGGTATGACTCCTGCGCGTAGTCGACACTTTTCGATTGCGACTGCACGAATTCGTCCGCGCGCGCAAGCTCGTCGAACGATGTTTTCACTTCTATTATGACCTGCCGGGCCAGGCTTTCGCCCTGCAACCTGGCTATGTTCGACTCTACGATCTTCCTTTTGGTTCTCGAAGAGCGCTCGGCTCCATCGAACAGGTTAAACTCCATTACAATCCCCACGGAAAAATCGTCTGTCCAGGCTGTCTGATCGCCGAGACCGGGAGAGTTGGCCAGGTTGTAGTTGACGAAAGCCTTGAGCGACGGATACAGCTCGCTTCGCGCGGCGCGAGCCGCCTCTTCCGAGGCCAGGGTCCACTCAGTGGACGCTTTCAGCTCCGGCCTGTTCTCTCTCGCCTTTGCAATCGCGTCCTGCAGGTCGCGGGCGACGGGAACGTAGGACAGCTTTCCGTCCAGGACAACTTCGCTCAAGGGATCAAGCCCCATAACATCGAGCAGTCCCACGACAGCATGAGCCAGATTGTTCTTGGCCTGGATCAGCGAAGGCTCCGCCTCGGCCAGCCTGGTTTCAAAACGCAGTGTATCGTAGGGAGTGTTAAGCCCCGCCTTTTCGCGTTTTTTAGAGTCGGCCAGGTGGGATTTGAGCTGTTTTACGGATTCTTCGTTTACCTTGACCAGCTCGCGCGCGTACAGGGCTTCATAAAACTTTATCCTGACATCGGCGATGATGTTGTTTATCTGAGCCGCAACGTTAAGCCCGGCTTTCGCGAGCATATGGTTGGCCGCCCGGTATGCCGGCATGACCGAGCCGGAATACAGATACTGGTTCAACCTGGCGTTCATCGAATACATTTCGTCTGGCTTCAGTTTGAAGGTTTCGCCGAAAAACTCCACTTCGGGGTTCCTTAACTCCTGCTTGTAGTCGGCGGACAAGTCCAGGTCGGGCAGGGCTACGCCAAAAGCTTCATGCCTGCCATGGCGCGCTTTTAAGAGCTCCTGGCGGGCGATGGATATCTTCGTGTTGCTTTCAAGCGCAATACGCAGACATTCCTCCAGGGTCAGCAGTGAAGGCTCTGCGGCCAGGGCGCTTTGGGCGGCAAGAAGAAGCGTTACGCCAACCAGCGCCAGGGATGGATTAAACCTGCGGTTCATTAAGCAGACCTTTCATCATTTTTTTAATGGTATCCACATATCCCTGGACATCGACCTTGCCGTAAATCCCTTTTTGAAGCACAAGGCCCTTGAAGGTGGATATCATTACCATGGCGACCGATTCCGGTTTTACGCTTTTGTCAATTTCGCCCTTGTCCTGGCCTGCGCGCACAATTTTCGTAAAAACCTCAGTATGGCGCTTCATGATCTCAAGCACCGCCTTATGCACCTCGTCATTTATCAAAGCCGCGCTCCACAACCCTATATCCATGCGGACAGAGTGATCTCCGGTCTCCTCGAGCATGCCGAAGAAAACATCCGCCAATTCAAAAAGTTTTTCCCTTGAGTTTGTAAGCTTGTCAACGCCGGAAATCATTTCAAGGTTTCTTTTCAGGGCCTCCTGGGCTATCTGGGCGATAATCTGTTCTTTGCTGTCAAAATAGCTGTAAACGGCGCCGATACTGAGTTGCGCCTGTCGGCAAATATCGTGCATGGTGGTTTGATGGATTCCCTTGTTGGAAAAACATGTATCCGCCGCGCTGATAATCTGTTTTTTTCTGGCGTCATAATGCGCTTTGTTAATTTTTGGCATTCATACATCATTCATGCATATGGATAACTGGTTAACTCCGCCCACGACATAAAACGAGCGTTCATTTTTTTACACCACTCTGCCCCGGATTGTCAACAATAATAATAAATAAGGCCGGGATAGCTGTTTCGATACGACTTCCACATTTGTATCCGTGTCTGGTTGGCGACGGCTATTGGGCGACATGGTATTAACAATCCCACAGAGCCGTTTGATGTGGAGTATTCGACCCGGGGGCAGGAGCGGCTTCGTTGCTAAGCTCCTTGCGTTTTGGCCTGGTCATGGGCTACTATCGGTGTATCATGCAACCACAGGCGTTTTGCCACATTTTACCATGAGCAATATCCGGGTTTACGAAGCCGCTAAGAAGATGAACATGGAAACGAAGGAGTTGATGAAACTTCTTAACGACAGGGGAGTTGTCATCAAAAGCCCCATAGCTTCGATTTCGGAGGAAAATTTCAACGAGTTGCTCGAATCGATCACCGGCGCCCCTGCGGAGGAAAAGGATGTGGGGTCGGAAAAGGTGCTCGATTTTGCGGAGAAGGTGGCGGAATCAAAGATGAAGTCGATAACGCCACAGCCTTCCGGTGAGGAAAAGGAAAAGTCGAAGCTTGCCCTGGTGCCTCCTTTGCAATCTGTAAAAAGTGAATCCCCGGAACAGGCCGACGACGAGAAGGATTCGGTCGAGCCCAAACCCGCGCCGCCACCTGCGGCTCCCGCCGCCACGGTTTCAGAGAAAAAGCCCGGCGGCGCATCCATCATATCTTATCTTGCGCTTGGAACGGCGGCCATCGCCCTGCTCGCCTTGCTCACCATTTCCTCGAATATTTCCGATAACTCCGCCGGTATTCTGCAAAACTCCGCTGGTGTCACCAAGGCGCTGGAAACTTCCAACGCGTTTAAATCAGAATTAGCGGCTGTCAAAGACGGGATCCAATACAACCAGGAGGTAATTTTCGACAACCAGGGCTCCATCGCCGACCTGGAAGCCAGGGTCAGCGATATCAAACGCGCTCAAATACAGATCGATCTGTCCAAGCAATCAGCCGCCTTAGAAGAGCTTGCTCCCGCGTTTGATGGTGACATTTCGAAAAAACTGCTGGATATCTCCAAAGGCTTGAGCTCGCTGGCAACGTCGATATAGTTCGGCGGGCCTGTTTTGTCCTGGCGTTTTTTTCATATTTCCAGGCCGGGGATAACGTTCTGGGTGGCTATCGGTTGTTTCGGCAGTTCGAAAAAGAAGACGCTTCCCTTGCCCTGCTCGCTTTCAGCGCCTATTTTGCCATCATGACGGCGTATGATCATCAGGCATATGAAAAGCCCCAGCCCCATCCCGCCTGGATCGTCCGCCGAACTACTTTCAATCCTGAAATAGCGGTTGAAAATCTTGCCCAGAAGCTTTTTTTCTATACCCTTGCCCGTGTCGCAAACCTCGAACCGCGCCATGGAGCCGGTTTCATTCACAGACACCATCACGGTTCCTCGTGACAGTGTGTTCTTCAGCGCGTTTTCCAGCAGGTTTTCCATTGTTATACGTATGCTTTCCTTTTCCGCTTGGACAGGTATGCTGTCCGCGCCGGATTTGAATACCAGTTTCACATTGCGCCGTGAGGCCAGATCGGTCATGCCTTCGGTGGTGTCTCTGGCCAGTTCGGCCATATCGAAAGTGTCGGCCAAAAGAGGTCTGTCGTGCAGTTCCAGGGAAAAACTGGCCAGGGCCTTGTCGATCAACCTTTCCAGCGCCCTGGTTTCATTTAGAATCATCAGCAGGTTGTCGTTGCCCGAACCATCTGACTCCGCCGCAACACTCCTGGAAAGCAGGCTGGCCTTTTCCTTGAGTTCATGTCCCGCTATTTCCAGAAACCTGTCCCTGGTTTCGTCTAGCTCCTCCAGGTATTTTCTGGTGGCGTTCAGCTTTTTCCTCTGTGTTTCCAGCGATTTTTCCTGTCTTCTGATCACATTTTCCATTTTTGTGGAAGCGGCGTGGCTTTGCTCCAAAGCCGCCGTTGTAGAATCCAGCTCCTCCTCCAGCCGCTCGATTTTTTCTGACAGCGAGTCGGTGTAGAGGTTCAGCGACCTGTTTTTAGACCCTCCCTCCAGCTCCATCTGCTCGAGTTTTCGGCCCAGATCGTTGAACAGGTGGTAAAGCGACCCGATTTCATCACTCGAGTTTTCGGGAAGAGCTTTTTCCGGGCTCCGTCCGCTTCTGGCGGTCTGTTTCATGGCCTCCCCCAGGATTTTCAGCGGCCCGATAACAGACGCGCCAAGCATAAGATGAGCGCCGCCCAGGACAACCAGGGATAACAGGACAAAAAACAGTATTGAAAGTTTAAGGCTTCCCAGCGGCGCAAGCGCCAGGTCCAAAGGGGTGTCTACTATCAGTGTATAATCCATCCCGTCGATATCAAGGGGCGTTTGCGCCCTCAGGTATTGCACACCACCGGCGCCATCAAGCCCCCCGAACACCCCCTCGCGTCCCGGTTCGATCGCCGGCAACTCTTCTCGCCATGGACCCGAAGCCGCTATCTTGCTTCCGTCTTTGCTCGCCAACCATATAATAAAGCTCCCATCCATCCCCAGCCGTTTCTCCAGCAACGCCTTTACCTGCTCCATGGAGATGCGGACAGTCATAACCCCCGCCACATCGCCCCCATCCACTATGGGCCGTGTCAGGAAAGACGAGCGTGTCCCTTTTCGATATTGGTATGACGAGAATTCGGTCGGAGGGTACAACGCCTTTTGGTCCGCGAGCGCCCGGTACACGCTGAGGCCGATACCCGTTTTTCGCAATGGACCATGAATGACGTATTGGCCGAATTCCGGGACTTTGTTTGCCGAATAAATTATGTACCCGCTCTCCGGTTCGATCAGCATCATGTCGCCGAGCCTGTTTTCCGTCATGAAGCTGGCGAAAAAAGTATGGTACTTGTTGCGAGCCTGGATATACAGCCCCCGGGCGTCTGTCACAGCGTCCACATTTGAGTCCCGGGATTTCAATATCTCCATAGCCATCGCCAGGGAAGAATCCACGAAATATACGGCCTCTTCAAAATCGTGCATAGCCTGGATCGAAGTTACACTGGACGCAAGCGTGGATACGGAATGCTCAATTTTATGAAAATACCGCTCTATTTCCATTTTGTGAAAATTTGCCAGCGCGGTTAATTTCGATGCGGCTCCTTCCCTTAGTCTGTCACCGGCGTATGACAAGGATATATACCCGAAGTATGCGATGGATACGAACGCCATCAAAATCACCGGGGCCAACAGCTTGACCTTAAGTGAATAGGGTTTCATCAGAGGCTCCGAAATCAAGGAAAAAGGAGGCCAGCGCGCCTCGAAATCGAACCAGGTCGCCGGGCGTAGTCGGGTTGTATTTTATCTGTCTGCGAAAGGATTGAAAACCAAAATCGTGGAAAACCGCTGAACATATGGCGTATAACGGCTAAGCATGAGCGCCGGGCGGATGGTAGATATTTCAGATATCAGGCTCATGCGCGTAGGGAATCAGGCTTTGCAGTTCCTCTATGCATTCTATGATATCCAGGAAAAATCCTATATGATTCTCCATTTTCAGCTGGCCTGTAACCTGTCGCGAGACGGTTTCCGTCAAGGCCTGGCTGATGGAAATTTCCCTGTTCCTTCCCAGATTCAGCGCTTCAATGGCGGTTGCGGACAACGTTATGCCCTCCGGGATCTCAGATTGGCTCAGCTGTGGTATGGCAAAATCTTGTGTCATTTTAATATGGGTGATCAAAGCCAGCGTATGATCCAGCCACTCCAGGTAATTGCTCAGGTCGTTGAATACCTCACCGTCAAGATCCAGGTTTTTAGCTCCGCTTTCCACCACGGCTTCAAGCTGGGCCAGTTTGGCCAGCAACTCCTTGGTATCCAGGATATTCTCGCCAAATAGTTCGTTTACAGCTTGCAAATAACAGCCTGCCGTGTTTTTGCACCGGGCCACGCTCAACCTGGCGAAGTTCTCCGTCATTACAGGCAACGTCACTTCCGACTGCCTGAACAGCTCTATTATCGCTTCGTGTGAAACGACAAGCGCCAGCGACCTTTGGGCGGATACGACCGCGGCGATGGGTGGTTTTGGTGAAAACACCCTTACTTCGCCGACCACGGCAGGGGCGTGCACCCTGCCGATTTTTTCCCAAACCCTGGTTTCCCCTATCAGGATCGATTTTTCTATATCACAGGAGCCTGCCAGGATTATGACAAGGTTCTTGTTCGACCCTTCACTGCCGTCGATCACGACCTCGCCAGGTTTGTAGGCGCGTGGTTTGAGCTTGGCCAGATATACAAGGGCCTCGCGTTTTACACAATGAAACTCCGGCATTCTCGCCATGAGGCTGACAACTTCGATCGTGGCGGCTTCGCTTTCGTGTATGTCGCCGGCCCTGTCGTCGGGTCTATTCATGATTATGTTGATCCGAATATCATAAATTATTTGACCACCGGCAAAATTATATCACAACTTCGGAATTAAAGGACCGAAATCAGCCTGTGCGTTCAGTCGTTCTCCGAGCCGGAAGCGTAGGAATGATATATCTTGTCACGCAACTGGCTAAATTTTTTCATAGCCTCCACGAATGCGTAAAAATCCTCCGCCGGCAAAAGCTCCAGCACCATGTCGAACTCTGTCTCCCCGGTACCGTTCCATATATCCCAGGCCACTCGGATCAGCGTATTGAAAGGTTCGGCGCAATCGAGATTGTCCGGGGTGGAGTCGGGGTTGATACCGTCTCTGTCATGGTTCAGGATTTCCGTCAGCAGGTCCGGATGATTTCTTAACGCCAAGGAGATCGCCTCGATCCGCAACTTGATGTTTATATCTGAAAGCTCGCTCATAATCGTCAGATTCCGCAGACACCAGAAGAGCATCCTGGCAGGTTTGGGGTGGCGCATGGCCCTTCTGTCTCACATCTGGGCGGGACCGAAGAGCCAGTCGATGATGCGGAAACGGCGAATGTGGAAAATTTTTTGGAGACCGAGGAGCCTCCGCATCCGGGGCACCTGAGGTTGTCATATGATTCACTTGTAAAGTGGGCCTGCTCAAAAAGGCGGCCGCAATCGGCGCATTTGTACTCGTAAATAGGCATAAATCCTCGTCTTTTATCGCAAAATAAATGTGGCAATGTCGACGCAGCTGGTTTTGCAATAATTAACCAGAGTTTTGGTTAATTGGTATGGTGGAATTATATGTAAAAAATATTGCGTTTTCAATCTATGATGATATTATCAGGTTTCCTTATTTACAGTGGTTGTAATCAGTTTGGCTTATTTTACATATAACGGCAGGGATAATGGCGGTAACAGTACAGCAAAAGCTTGAATCGGCGATCAGAAAACTTGAATCGCTCAAGGGATCCAAAGATGGGCAGACGCTCGACCCGGAAAAGAGGGCCAGTCTGCGCAAAGCGGTGAAAAAGGTCAAAAGGGCGCAACGCAAGTTGAAGGTTGAAAAAGCCAAAAAAGCCTGGCTCGAAACGGTTGAAGCCAACCGGTTGAAAAATATCCAGAAAGCGGATGAGAAGTTGGCCAAGCAAAAAGCTTCCGAGGATGCGGCGCTGGAGTCCGAGGCGACAAGCCAGGCGGAGCAGGGCGATTAGGGATAGAGGTTTCGTCGCCCTCTTCTCCCAGGTTTTTTTGGCGACTTGCAAGGATGGTCACCCCTGAAAGTATAAAACCACACCTGGACCGGCTCCTCGCCCGGTTTGACAAGACGTACCTCGAGCCAGACCCCTTGGCCGCGGTCAACCATTTTACTTCAGCAGATGACCTGGAAACGGCCTGTTTGTTTGCGGCCATGTTCGCTTATGGGAGGGCCGATCTGATCCAAAAAAACGTCGCCACCATCATCGGCTCCATGGGATCTTCTCCCGCCGGATTTTGTGAGACTTTCCGGAGCGGAAATAACCGGAGCTGGATGAAAGGTTTCTCCTACAGGTTTCACAAACGGGACGACCTGGTGGCGCTCGTACGCGCGGTGGGAGAGGCCCGCAGGAAACACGGATCGATACGGGATCTTTTTTTGCGTCATGACAACCGGGCGGAGGAAACAATCCTGCCGGGGCTTGCAGGACTGGCCGCCGCTCTTCGGACGTATTCCCGCGCCGATTCAAGGGCGTTTAACTCTCTTGTATCAGACCCTTTGGCGGGAGGGGCGTCAAAAAGATGGAACCTTTTTCTTAGATGGATGGTGCGGAAAGACCGGGTGGACCCCGGCCCATGGTCCGGGGTTGTGTCAAAATCGCGTCTTGTAATGCCGCTGGATACGCATGTCGGTAGAATCGCGCGACAACTGAATATGCTGAAAAGGAAAGCAGACGATTGGAAAGCGGCGGTCGAGCTTACTGAATTTTTGAAACTACTCGACCCCGCCGACCCGGTTAAATACGATTTTGCCATATGTTCATATGGCAAACTGGGATATTGTGTGAAAAAAATAGACCCGTCACGTTGCCTGACCTGTGATCTGGATGCTGTCTGCTCTTGTCGGGAAATGTAATTTTTTCAAATTACATACATTTTCCATTTGACATTTCGGAGCAGAGTTTTATAATAAGTCTAAGCAATCGAGCAAGTATTATCTTGATGTTAATTTATATGCTAATAGGAGATCCAAAATATGTCCGCACAGGTTCAATCAGCTGCGCCTGATTTTTCAGCGACCGCCGTCGTAGACAAGGAGTTTAAGGAAGTAAGCCTCTCTGATTACAAAGGCAAATGGCTGGTGCTTTTCTTTTATCCTCTTGATTTTACATTTGTTTGCCCTACAGAAATCACCGCTTTTTCAGACAGGGTAGAAGATTTTACAAAGCTTGGCGCTGAAATAGTGGGATGCTCTGTCGATAGCCAGTTCTCCCACCTGGCGTGGAAGGAAACTCCACGGAACAAAGGCGGACTTGGAGACATCAAATTCCCCCTGCTGGCGGACATGACGAAAAAAATCGGGCAGGATTACGACGTTCTGCTGGAAAGCGGCATCACGTTGCGTGGTTTATATATCATAGGCCCGGAAGGAAATATCCGCTATAAGCTGGTTCACGATCTTGGTATTGGCCGAAACGTGGATGAGGTGCTAAGGGTGCTAAGCGCCATTCAGAGTGTGGACGAAACCGGTGAGGTATGCCCGGCCGGATGGACCCCGGGGGCAGACACCATGAAGCCCAGCCCGACCGAATCACAGGAATATTTTGCCAAAGTAAAGTAAGTAACCGGCTCCTGCCTCCCCCGCAAAAGCCGGCTTGGCGGTCCGCACCCCTTTCGCGGACCGCTTTTTTTTTATTACAATTCGAAAAGAGCGATAACTGGCAGTGTGAACGGGCCATATTGATTTTATCATCAGGCGGTCCGGCTTGAATCATCGACCTATGGAAAAAACATCGAATCCAAAATCCCGACGCCGCTTCGGAGCCCATATGTCCATAGCGGGAGGGGTATCCACAGCGTTGACCAGAGCCGACGCTGCTGGCGCCAGGTCGATACAGGTTTTTACAAAAAACAATAACCAATGGGCCGCAAAACCCCTCCAAAACACAGAAATAGAAAAGTTTCTTGAAAACTCGAAAAAGTTTGATATAGAAGTTTTCGCATCCCATGATTGCTATCTGATCAACCTCGCCTCCCCGGACAAAACCTTGTTAAAAAAATCGCGTTCCGCGTTTCTGGACGAGATAGATCGTGCCGATACGTTGAAAATACCGTGTCTGGTGTTTCATCCGGGAGCGGGAAAAGGCTCTCCTGAATCGGAGAGTGTCAAACGTGTCGCGGAATCGTTGAACTGGGCCCTGTCGAGCAGGCCCGGTAGCGATGTCACTCTCACGCTGGAAACCACCGCCGGGCAGGGCACCTCGATAGGCCACAGGTTCGAGCAGATCGCCGCGATAATGGATAACGTCGAAGAGAGTGACCGCCTGGCTGTCTGTGTCGATACATGCCATGTCTTCGCCGCTGGATACGCCATAAATCATCGGGATGGATATTATGAGACGTTCAACCAGTTCGATAAGGTAATCGGTCTTGATAAAATAGCGATGTTCCACCTGAACGATTCAAAAAAAGAGCTGGGTTCCCGTGTGGACAGGCATGAGCATATCGGCAAGGGACATATAGGCGCAGAAGGGTTCAGGCTTCTCGTCAACGACCCCAGGTTTTTGAATATTCCCATGATACTCGAGACGCCTAAAGGGCCCGACGGGGTCGAGGATATAGTCAACCTCGGCTTCCTCAACGCCCTTGCAGGTGAAAAAAACAGCGCTATAGATGGGTGAGGCAGGTCCTGGCCAGCTTGACTTGAACTTGGCGTATGCTACAATGCAAATGTAACAATTTCCGTTGCCATGGAGATGGATGAATGGCTGAAAACAAGCGTCCCGATGATGAAATGGAGAGCCTTTCCAGGGCCATAGTGGATGCGATTATCAATTCCAGGGATGTGCGAAAGGCCATGAGAAAAATCTCGGAAACAGATGACAGCTATTCAAAATCCTTCATGGTGCTGATGCTGAAACTGCAGAACCTCGCCGATTCTATCGATCTGGATAAAGGCGACCAGGAACAGGTCAAGAACTTCAATATTGGCTCGGATATATCCGGTTTGACCCAACCCAGGACCAAAAAAAACGAATTCAAAAACTTCGTGGACGGAAAGCGGGAATCGAGCAGTGAAATAGCTTTCAGGGAGTTTTTGGCGAGCAAGTTCGACCAGGAAGACTGGCTCAGGAAAAACGGTCTTACTCTCGAATAAACACCACTTTCTCCTGTCCGGTTTCTGGGATCGGCGTAACATCTATTAGGGGAGTGGATGTTCCCTCTTTTGACCACAGACGCGGGCGATCTGGATCGCGCAAGGCGAAACATGGTGGAGCGCCATTTGAAAGGCCGTGACATCACGGACGCCGACGTGCTCAAAGCCATGGCTTCTGTCCCCCGGGAAAAGTTCATCTCACCGGCGTTGATAGAATTCGCCTATGACGACAACCCGCTCTCCATCGGCGCGGGGCAGACCATAAGCCAGCCATACATAGTTGCGTTGATGCTTCAGAAATTGCGCCTGACTAAAAAGGATAACGTGCTGGAGGTAGGCGCGGGGTCCGGATACCAGGCGGCGGCGCTGTCGCTTCTGGCAGGTCATGTATACACAACCGAGATAATCAAGGAGCTGGCCGATGAGTCGGCCGAGAGGTTAAAGCGTATCGGTTATTTAAATGTAACAGTAAAACACGCCGATGGCTCCCTGGGCCTGGCGCAACACGCCCCGTTTGACAAGATAATAGCCGCCGCTTCTAGCAGGAAAGCCCCAAAACCGCTGGAGGACCAGTTGGCTGAGGGAGGGATGATAATTCTTCCCATTGGAGGGTTGAATTATCAGGACCTGATGCTGGGCGTAAAATCCTCCGGCCGTGTGGAGTATCATTTCGTGGCGTCTGTGCGGTTTGTCCCCATGACCGGGTCTGCACAGGCGCTGTAACGGTACGACTGACACACAATTATCCATTTATTTAACTTGGGCTGATATAGTATTATCGTCGGATGCAACATTATCCATTTAACAGGACGAGGTGATTATGTCCCAGGAAAGCTTGAAATCTACTCTTCAACAGACCATAGAAGCTATATCGAACAAACCTGAAACCGCAAAAGTCGTTTTCAGAGCCGAGACCGAGTTGGTGGAAAACCTGCGTTGCACAGCCAAGGTTCGTGACTTCGATCCGCTCACCATAGACGAGCCACCAACGCTGGGCGGCGCAGACGCCGGCATGAACCCGGTGGAACTGCTCCTTGCGGCGCTGGGGACATGCCAGGAAATCATGTATGGCGCTTACGCCGCTGTTATGGGCGTGCCGCTGGACGAAGTGAAAGTTGATGTCAAAGGCTATTTGGATCTTCGCGGGTTGTTCGGCATGGATGAGTCTGTTCCCTCCGGATACACCAGCATAAAATATGAAACCAGGATCAAAAGCCCGGCGGATGATGAAACCTTGCGGACACTCATAAAAACAGTGGAATCGCACTGCCCGGTGATGGACACTCTAAACAGGCCGATAGGCGTGACAGGAGACGTTTATATCAACGGATCGAAAGCGTAGAAGTCAGCCCGGTGCGGAGCGGCGAGCCGCTCCGCGCAGATTTGTCATTTAAGGCCCAGTACGTCCTGCATGTCGTAAATGCCGTTAGGTTTCCCGACGATCCATTTTGCCGCCCGAACAGCCCCCATCGCGAAATTATCCCGGGAACCGGCCCTGTGGACAAGCTCCAGCCTCTCCCCCGGCCCGGCGAAAATAACGGTGTGATCGCCCACCACATCCCCGCCTCTTAGCGTCATCACCCCTATTTCGTCTTTGGGTCTTTTCCCAATTTGGCCATGTCTTCCATAGTTGGCTGTTTTGGCCAGGTCCCGATTAAGGGTTTCGGCCACTATTTCGGCCAGCCTCGCACCGGTGCCCGACGGGGCGTCCACCTTCTGGTTGTGATGCATCTCGACGATCTCCACGTCGTATCCATCCCCCAGTATCTGCGCGGCTTCCCTGGCGAGCTTGAAAAGCGCGTTGACACCGACACTCATATTAGGCGCGATAACGGCGCTGACACTGTTGCGCATGGCGTCAAAAGTTTTCCAATGCTCCCCGCTAAACCCCGTGGTGCCGATAACAATGGCCTTGCCAGCCTCAACGGCCTTTACAAAATGCTCCAAGGAGGCCGATGGAACGGAGAAGTCTATTATTACATCACACTGGCTTATGATGTTTCCCAGCTCGGAGCTGATGGCCACCCCCTTGGCGCCGATCCCGGCCACTTCGCCGATGTCCCTTCCGGTAAATGGTCCATCCGGCAGGTCTGTTGCGCCGCTTATTTCGATCCCTTCGGTTCTTTCAATAACATTTACGATGCTGCGTCCCATTCTGCCGGCGCAACCTGTCACTATGGCTTTAATCACGGCCGCTCTCCTTCATTCGCCGAAACATGTGCGAAAATCGCTGAATCGCTCCACACCCGCTTTCCTAAATAAGCTCCATCCTCTCCATGACACTGTAAATCTTCTCCCGGTTCATTTGTGACACCTGGCACAGCGGCAACCGGAATTCCTCCCTGATTTTTCCCATCATCGCAAGCGCGGTTTTGACCGGCGTCGGGTTGGACTCGAAAAACATCGCGTTGGAGAGATCCCTGGTTTCATAGTGCAACTGCCGGGCCCTGGCAAAGTCTCCGCTGTCGGCGGCGTCCACCATGGCGGCGATCTTGTCGGGGACAATATTGGCCGTCACCGAAATCACACCTCTGGCCCCGATGGACATCATTGGTACCGTGAGAAAATCGTCGCCGGACAGCACAATGAAATCAGGCTCACAAAGCCCGATCATATCCGCCGTCTTTACAAGGGATCCACCCGCGTCTTTAACCCCTATTATGTTTTTATGCCTGGCAAGCCGCGCCATCGTTTCCGGCGAGACCTCCGAAGCGGTTCTGCCCGGGACGTTATAGACAATCTGGGGGATATCGACGGCGTCGGCTATCGCTTTGTAATGTTGATACAACCCCTCCTGGGACGGCTTGTTGTAGTACGGGGTGACAAGCAGGGCCGCGTCCGCCCCCGCTTCGGCGGCGTGCATAGTCAGGGAAATGGCCTCCGATGTGGAATTCGACCCGGCTCCGGCGATCACGGGGATCCGGCCGGCAACCACCTCCACGCACAGATCGATCACCCTCGCGTGCTCCTCATGGGACAATGTCGCCGACTCACCTGTAGTGCCGCAGGCTACAATTCCCCGTGTCCCCTGTTCTATGTGCCAGTTTACAAGGTCTGTGAACTTCTCTTCGTCGATTGCGCCGTCAGCGAACGGCGTGACCAGAGCAACTATTGATCCACTAAGCATTTACGTCTCCGCGGTTATATTTTCATTTGGCCGGAAAAGACCTCCGTAGCCGGGCCGGTCATGAGGACCCGGTTCGACTTGTCCCATTTTATACGCAATGTCCCGCCCGGTAAATCCACCCGGACAGAGCGCCCAGTTTTCCCGTTCAGGACGCAAGCCACCGCGGCGGCGCAGGCCCCTGTGCCGCAAGCAAGCGTGGCTCCGGAACCACGCTCCCAAACGCGTGTTTTAATCCTGCTTCTGGAAAGCGGCTGGACGAACCCCACATTGGCGCGATTTGGAAACACCTTGTGAGTCTCCAGCGCGGGACCTTCTTTCCACAGGTCCACCTTGTCCACGTCGTCGACAAAAATCACGCAATGGGGGTTGCCCATGGACACAGCCGTGATTCGGTACGATTTTCCGCCAACCCGCAACGCCCTGTCGATGACTTTCCCCCTGATCGTGGTGGGAACCGACTCTCCGTCCAGCACAGGTTCGCCCATGTCCACCTCCACAAGGCCATCCTCGACAATTCTTGGGCGAATAATCCCGGCGAGGGTTTCGACCTCTATCTCTCTTTTCCTGCGTATTACACGGTCCTTCCTGTCCCAGAGGTATTTTGCAAAGCAACGTACGCCATTGCCGCACATCTCCACTTCCGATCCGTCTGCGTTATAAATCCTCATCCGGTAGTCCGCCTTGCGTGATGGATCGATGACAATTATCTGGTCGCAACCCACCCCAAAACGCCTGTGGCAAATGGCGGCGGCTTTTTTCCGCAAACCGGGCGTCCTTTTTTTGCGGCGGTCGATCACCACGAAATCGTTGCCCAGCCCGTGCATTTTCGTAAATTCTATTTGTCCCATTTTCCTAGGCGAGATAAGAGGGCAGACGTTCACCCTTTATCAGGTCCTCATACGTCTCCCGCTCGCGGATTATGTCATAGTCGGAGCCTTTGACCAGCACTTCCGGGACCCTGGGGCGGGAATTGTAGTTGGACGACATGGTAAACCCGTAAGCGCCAGCGCTCATTACCGCTATCAGCTCCCCTCTCCTAAGCTCCGGCATCACACGGTCTTTCGCCAAAAAGTCGCCCGATTCGCAGATGGGACCGACAACATCGGCGGAAACCTTTTTCCTTGACACCGCATCCTCCTCGACAGGGACGATATGCTGGTAACTGCCGTACAGGCTCGGCCTGGCCAGGTCGTTCATCGCCGCATCGACTATGAGAAAAGTCTTTTCCTCGTTCACCTTTGTATAAAGAACACGGCTGATCAACGCTCCGGCGTTGCCTACAATCACCCTGCCAGGCTCGAAGATGATGGTGCACCCCGTCTCGGCCAGCATCGGCGCGATGCTTTGGGCCAACTCTTTGGGATGGGGCGGCGCCTCGTCTTTGTATGTTATGCCCAGGCCTCCTCCCATGTCGATGTACTTTATGTCTATCCCCTCCGACCTCAGTTGCCTGACAAGATCAAGGGTTTTTTCCAGCGCGTCGACAAAAGGGGAAATCAGCGTTATTTGCGATCCGATGTGCTTGTGGACACCTATAACGTCTATATTGTCAAACCTGACGGCGTGGTGATATTCCTTCAGTACCGTGTTGTAACTCATGCCGAACTTGTTTTCCTTCAGCCCCGTGGATATATATGGATGTGTCTGCGGGTCCACATCCGGATTGACCCGCAACGCCACCGGAGCTTTGACACCCATTTCTCCCGCGACGGAGTCTATGGCTATCAACTCCTGTGACGACTCCACGTTGAACATCAGTATACCGGCCTCAAGGGCCTGTCTGATCTCGTTTCGGGTCTTGCCGACACCTGCGTAGACAATTTTTTCAGGAGGGATGCCCGCCTTTAGCGCCCGGTAAAGCTCACCCCCGGACACAACGTCCGCTCCGCCTCCCGCCTTGGAAAAAATACGCAACACCGCCAGGCTGGAGTTGGCCTTGACGGCAAAGCAGATAATATGGGGTATGGCGCCGAACGCCTCGTCAAACACGGTAAAATGACGCAACAGCGTGGCGTGGCTGTAGCAATAAAATGGTGTTCCCACCTCTTCGGCGATCCTGGACAGGGGGACCTCTTCGCAGCAATATTCTCCGTTCCTGTATTCAAAATGATGCATCTGTCTATGGTCCGAAACTTAATAGTCACCAGTTACAACTTACAACAGTAAGTGCTACATGATGCTGGATAGCTTGGGCGGTTGTCAATGATATCAAAACCTCCTGGTCGAAGGCCGATGTTCCCGAATTATCCGCGAAGGTCCGGCGTCGACTGTCGATAGAACTTGAGATCGTCTCTGCCGGCCAGCCCCATGGATTTTGCGATTTGAAGAAAATGCTGGAGGCCTTCGATCTCGTATTCCCCCAGATCGTAAAAAATCCTGCTCGTCAGGTAGTCGTAGAGCTTATCAGCTTCGTTAGGGGAGTTCGTCTCCCGCTTGGCGATCAGTCTTCGATGCCGTAACCCGACCAGTTTGGCCTCGGCTATCGCCTCGAGCGCCGCGTCCCACCGTTTGCCCTCCCTTACGCACAGCACGGCGTGCACAAACGGTCTGCCGGAATATTTGTACCAGAGCTCTCCTAAGTCATGGACAACGTACTTTTTTCTGTCCACGGTAAACGCCCGGTCACCTATAACCAGCCCCGCGTCGGCGGAGTCGAGCATATCCTCCGGGTCCTCGCCTCCATGTGTCATCTGCGGGTCTATGCCAAGCGTTTTTCTGAATAGTATCTGAAGCATCGCCACTGAAGTCTTCGACTTGGGATCGACGGCGACCGACCTGATATCCTCGAGTCCCATTTCTGAAAAAAGAAGCACTGTCTCCACCTTGCCCAGCGACGCGATGCAGACCACCGGCGCGATCAGCGCGTCTGGTATTCGCCCGTATTCTATGGAAGGGATCAGAGCAATATCCAGGTCCCCCGCGCCAAAACGCTCCGCCAAAGCTGAAGGTGTGTCAATCACCATTTCGAAAGGAGCCTCCACCAGGCCGCGAAGGAACGGGTGGAGCAACGGGCGGGAGTTCAAAAAGTCGTGAAATCCGACTCGTGGTTTGGCAGACATTTCCACGTGTTATGCGCTGACTACGTTATAAATGGTGTCGCGTTCCACAGGTATGCGGCCCGCTTCGGTAATCATCCGCTTAAGCGATATTTTGGTTATCGCCTGGTCCGTCCCGGCGCCGGCGGCGTGCGTGATTTTTTCCTCCACCACTGTTCCATCCATGTCATCGGCTCCGAAGGACAGGGATATCTGGGCCAGTTTTGGGCCGATCATTATCCAGAACGCCTTGATGTGGGGGAAATTGTCCAGCATGAGCCTGGACATGGCGATCATACGCAGGTCCATCTGGCCGCTGGTGCGGGGAAGCCTGCTGAAGCCTGTGTTGCCGGGATGAAACGCAAGCGGGATAAAGGTCAGAAACCCGCCGGTTTCATCCTGTAGTTTGCGCAGACGGATCAGGTGGTCGACCCTGTCTTCCGCCGATTCTATGTGACCGTATAACATGGTGGCGTTGGTTCGAAGCCCCACTTCGTGGGCTGTCTTGTGGGTCGCAAGCCAGGTGTCCGCGTCGATTTTTTCAGGACAGATTTTTTTCCTTATCCGCTCGGCGAAAATTTCCGCTCCTCCGCCGGGCAACGAACCCAGCCCCGCCTCCTTTAGTTCCGTCAAAACGTCGTGGAGTGTCTTGCCGGAGATCTGGGCGAAATAGGCTATCTCCACGGCGGTGAACGCCTGAAGATGAATATGCCCGAACTCGAAAGCGAGCCGCCTGATCATTTCCAGGTAATATTTGTATGGCAAATCCGGATGGAGCCCGCCTACGATATGGAACTCGGAATATCGTTCACCGTCATATTTGTGCGCCTCTTTTAGGACTCCTTCAATGTCCATAGTATAGGCTCCGGGGTCTTTTCCCTTCCGGGAAAACGCGCAGAACCTGCAAGAGTTTACGCATACATTCGTATGGTTGATATGCCTGTTGGATATATAAAACGCGTTGTCGCCGTTTATTCTCTCTCGCACGACATTGGCCAGGCGTCCAAGCCCCAAAACGTCTTTTGTCGAATCCAGCGCAAGACCGTCGTCGAACGAGAGACGCTCACCCGTCTCCACCTTTTCGGCTATGGCCCGCAACGCGGGATCGGCGACTGTTATCATGGCTGTTTTCGACCTTGGTTTATGATTACCATTGATTCTACCCTTCCACTATCGCTATCGCCACAGTTTCTTGTGGTGTTTCTGGTACTCCTTTTCGAAGCTGGCTATCACCCCTTCACGCATGAAGGAATAATATCCATCCGCCGATATTATTATATGCTCGCGCACCGTAAGCTCCACACCCCGGGCGGCGAAATATAGCTGACGGGTCATCCTGACGTCCTGCTCCGAAGGCTGGGCGGATCCGCCGGGATGGTTGTGGGCCAGCACCATGTTTGTCGCGGCGTGGGCAAAAGCCGTTTCCAGCACCTGCCGAGGGTATAACACGACGTGGGTCGTTGTCCCTGACGAAACCCTCTCTTCGTGCAAAATGGCGTTCTGCGAATTAAGAAAAAGTATGTGGAACACTTCATGCCTGAGCTCGCGCAAGGCGTGAGTGAGATAATCCAGCGCCTCGTCGAAGGAGTTTACGTAGTTTTCACTGATGATTTTTTGCCGGAGAAATTTTCGCGCTATGGAGTGGATCAGGTGGACGCCAAAAGCGTTGCTGGGCCCGATTCCGTCAACTTTTTGAAGCTCCTCCGGAGAAGCCTCCAGCACTCCGGCAAGGTTGCCGAACCGTTTCAACGCTTCACGGGCCATCAGTTTGCAGTCTTTCCTGGGAGTGGCGAGGGTCAGGAGCATTTCCACGATCTCGTCGTCCGTGAATTTTCCCAGTCCGAACTCCAGGAACTTTTCCCGAAGGCGTCTTCTGTGCCCGTCTGTGTTTCTCACGGTGTTTCCTTGTTATTGGCCCTCTTTCCGGCGGTTGTCAGGATAGCGTCATCACATCGATTATCGTAAATCCCATGATACCGACGCTTATTATCCCGTTTACGTTAAAAAACGCCACATTGACTTTTGTCAGGTCGTCCGGTTTTACTAAGGAGTGCTCATACGCCAGCATGATCGCGGCAAAACCAACTCCCAGAATGTAAATCCACGACACGGGCGCAACCCATGAAAGAAGCAATAACAGCCCCACCATCACACAATGAAATCCGGCGGCCAACTTCAGCGCTCCTGCCACACCAAAACGGACCGGGATGGACCTCAACCCCCAATCCTTGTCAAAATCGACATCCTGGCATGAATATATAGTGTCCAGGCCGGCCAGCCAGAATATGACCGCGCCGCCAAGGACAAGAGGCACGATCGTTATCTCCTCGCGCACCGCCACCCACGACCCCACAGGAGCGAGAGCCAGCGCCAGTCCAAGGAAAAAGTGGGAGTATGGAGAAAACCTTTTGGTGAACGAATAGAAAAACATGATCAAAAGGGCAGGGAAGGAGAGAATGAACGCAAGGTCGTTTATCATCCAGCAGACCATGACAAAAGCCGCGCCGCTGACTAACGTGAACAGCGCGTATTCCATTCGTGTCGCAAGACCCGCCGGGATGGCCCTGCTTTTTGTGCGCGGGTTGTTCTTGTCGAGTCCGGCGTCTACCAGCCGGTTGAAGGCCATGGCGGAGGATCTGGCGAAAACCATACCAAGCGTGATCCAGAAAACAATCCGGAAACCGGGCCATCCTCCTGCGGCCATAAAGGCGCTCATAAAAGCAAATGGAAGCGCAAAAACGGTGTGCTGGATTTTTATATCCTTTAGAATATGCGTAATCATGATCGACGGTGGACCTTCCGGGCCTTGCGACACCGGCGTGCGGCCAGATTGCAGTCAGTTGATCTTTTCGAGTTTGGCATATTTTTTTACCAGTTTTTTCGATCCGAATTTTGGGAAATAAACGGTGATTTTGCTCTTGTCCCCGTTTCCCTCTATATCCCGGATGACACCCACCTTAAACGATGGATGGATAACTTTCATGCCAACCTCCCAACCGTCGACCGACCGTTTGGATGGAGCGGGCTTGAATGGCTTAATCGGAGCCGGCGTAGCGTTGGCGAACGACCCGCCGTCTGCGCGGCGCCGGGCGTAGGTTACACCATGGCCAACCGACGATCCTGCGGATATCTGTGTTGATATGATTTCCGGAGGCAGATCGTCGAGAAACCCGGATGGCATGTTCGACTGTGACACACCGAAAATCCTGCGTGTCATGGTGTGTGTGAGGTAAAGCTTTTTTTGGGCGCGTGTCATGGCCACGTATAAGAGCCTTCGCTCCTCCTGCATCTGGTTTTCGTCTTCTTTTGATCTGGCGTGCGGAAAAAGATTATCCTCAAGGCCTGTTACGAACACAACGGGAAACTCCAGCCCCTTGCTTATATGTACGGTCATCATTTTTACTGACCCGGGGCCGGAACCCTCGTCGATCATGTCCGAATCGGAGATCAGGGCGGCCTGGTCGAGAAACGAGATCATAGACACATCCTCCGACCGCTCGCAAAAATCGGTGGCGGCGTTAACGAGCTCGTTCAGGTTTTCTATTCGCGAGACCGACTCGCTGGCCTTGTCTTCTTCAAGCCATTTCAGATAGCCGGTCTCCACAAGAGCCCTGGATAACGCTTCCGGCACGCTTTCCGTCGCCGCCAGGGTTCTTACTTTCGACAGCGCCTCCCGAAATGTTTCAAGCTTCGCCACGGTCCCCGCGTTGAGTCCTTCGATGGATCCGATATCGTCCAGCGTTGCGCCAAGCGAAGTCCCGTTCACACGGGCGGCGGTTTCCATTTTGGCGACGGTCGTCTGTCCGATCCCCCTGGGCGGGGTGTTGATGATCCTCTTGAGACTTATAAAGTCCAGTGGATTGATGGCTGCCCTGAAATACGCCAGCAGGTCTTTTACCTCTTTTCTGTCATAAAACTTCAGCCCACCGAACACCTGGTAGGCGAACCCCTCCCTCCGCAGGGTGTCTTCTATTACCCGTGACTGGGAGTTTGTGCGGTAAAAAATCGCCACGTCGTCAAGCCCGCCACCTTTTCTGACATGTTCTTTGATTGTGTCGGCCACGAACATGGCTTCATCCATTTCCTCCGCGGCGGTATACAGGACTATCTTGTCTCCATCGTCGTTTCGGGTCCACAGCCGCTTTTCCTTCCGGTTTGGATTTCGAGACACCACCGCCCCGGCCGCGGAGAGAATGTTGCCGGTAGATCTATAGTTCTGTTCCAGTAAAATGATTTTCGCCTCTGGAAAATCCTTTTCGAAGTTGAGTATGTTTCCGATATGCGCTCCCCTCCACTGGTAGATCGACTGGTCGTCATCACCGACAACACAGATGTTTTTTCCGTCGCCGACAAGGATTCGCACGAGACGATACTGGACTACGTTGGTGTCCTGGAACTCGTCCACCATCACATGAGAAAACCTGGCGCGGTACCGCTTCCGCACCTGCTCATCTTTCGATAGCAACTCGACGGTTTTTCCCAGCAGATCGTCAAAATCCATGCTGCGCGACTGGCGCAGTTTTTTTTCATAAAGATGGAAAGTCTCCAAAAACTCCCTGTGCCGCCCGTGGGACAGCTCCTTTTCCGCCTCTTCGGGACCCATCATCTTGTTCTTGAATTTGGAGATCATCGAAGCTGTCTGCCGGGCCGGGAAGAGCTTTTCCGGTATGCCAAGCTCCTTTAAACACTCCTTGATGAGCCGGGCCTGGTCTGTCGCGTCGTGAACGGTAAAATCTTTCGGATAGCTGATTCGGTCCGCGTTGGTTCTTAAAATTCTCAGGCAAGCCGAATGAAATGTTGAAATCCACAGTTCCATACCACCCCTGTTCAACAGCGACATGGTCCTGCTTTTCATTTCGGCGGCGGCCTTGTTTGTGAAAGTGAGCGCGATAATGTTATATGGGCTGACTCCGGAGCTTACCAGCCGGGCGATTCGGTAGGTGATGACTCTTGTTTTGCCGGACCCCGCGCCGGCCAGGATCAACAGCGGGCCGTCGAGTGTTTCTACCGCCTCAAGCTGACGGTCGTTAAGTTCACGAGCCAATCTCTTCTGGTCCAGAGTTGTATCGGCCGCCGATTGGTGGAAAGAGTGGTCCATGCTGGCAGGGTCGGGGTGGTTTGCGGTGGAACTCAAGGCTTCAGGAATCGGGAGAATTTTTCATATTTTCTATAGCCGGAAATTTTCTGCACGATTTTGTTATCCCTGTAAATTACCATGGATGGGGTTTGGTAAATTCCCAGGGATTTCGCTCTTGCCATATCCGCCTTGACCTTGGCCCGGAGTTTCTTTTTCAGCTCATCGGTGAACTCCACCTTGTCCAGATGGTCCTTTAGATAGTCATAAAGCTTGTCCTGGTTTTTGTACATTTCCGTCCTGATTTTTACGAATTCCTCGGGACCCTTCGTGAAGGCAATGGCGTTGGCGTACGAAGCGGCGACCGGGGAAATCTTGTGTGAAGGCAGAATTACATCGCGGAAGATCAGCAATATATCAGGATGGTTCTCGATCAGCTTGTCTATCTCGGGCTCCATATGACGGCAATGTCCACACTGGTAATCGGAGAAAAGCTCCACCTTTATGTGCGAGTCCCGTTTGCCGGCATAGGTGACGAGCCCCTCTGTGCCCAGCGGTGTAGCCTCGATCCGGGATCGGGCGGGAATCACCAGCGCAGAAAAAACCAGCAACGCTATAACGGGAGTGGACCAAAGCCTGCCAGGAAGGAAATAATCGCCTTTACGCCACGCCCAAAAGGCAGTCAACGGAAACAGGACCATCACAGTGCAAAACTGGATGAGGCAAAGCGTGCAATATATTTTTATCACAGACGACATCACCCAAAGAAAATAAAACTCCGCCCCCACCAGGGCCGCCGCGAGAGGCAGGGCCAAAGAGGGTTTGTAGATCATCAGGAAAATAAAAACCACATAACTCAGCAACCCCCAATAGGCGACCGACACCCCGAACATCCGCGAGTACGAGGTCAGAGCCACATCCGCGCATCCGCTGGTTTCCCCACCACATAATTGCATGATAATGGGAAAGTGGTGGCTGAGCTCCGTTACGATTGTCAATACAACTCCGAATCCCGCAACCGCGAAGATGGCTGTCGACAATGCTTTGCCCGGGGAAGCGCTACTGCTTGTCATCCTTGTCCAATACCAGATTTTCGATTTGCTTACCGTCCAACAGTGGTTTTGTCACAGTTTCGGTTTTTCCGTCTGTCACATTTTTTTCATAAAGCCAATATGGCTCCACACCGAAGTAACTGTGGATACTCTCTTCCTCGGCCCGGCTGGGCTTTTCTGCGACAAACGGGGCCGGAGCGCCGATTATCTGCTCTAATGGCCATTTCATGTCCATTCGTGACATGCTCCCTTTTTCCAGGGCGCCCCAGGGGATCAGCAATTTTTTCCCCTTGATCGACATCATCCCGCCGATTTCGATAATCGCATACCGCGGAACCCGCGTGATGTCATCTATCAGCAGGTCCCTTATATCGGCCACATCCTTGTCCATGCAATCGTAAATATAATAACCTACAACCCGGTATGCGGCGAGAAGATCATATTTTATACTCGAGGCGGTAATCAGGCTCATGGTTGTGTCACTATTTAGTCATCGCCATTGTGGAAGATTTTCCGATCCCAGTTTAATGGTTTACAGACTGCGCAAAAAACCATTCGGGGTCTTTACTAGCCACACTAAATTTTAATTGAAGCGGGCACGTAAATCAAACTACTAAAAAAGGATCTATAAAACTCACGCGAAAAATCAGGGGCGAACAGATGAACTGGGTTAAGGTTGCCATTCGTATCGAAAGAGCCGACGGCGTCACACTGGAAAATATGGCGGGCCTTTTGGGGCAGGAGTTGGGGCTGGCGGTTGAAATTGTGGAAAACGTCGATATGTCCGCCGACCTTCAGGTCTATATCGAGCAAGCCAGGTTTTCCGCCAACAGGATCGATTCGGTATTGCAAAAACTTCGATTAATGTTCAGGCTCACGACCATAGCCAGCCCCGTCATCTCCATAGAGCCAGACACGGACTGGCTGGCAAAATGGAGGAGGTCTGTCAAGCCGGAGCCCCTGGGAGAGAAAATTATGGTAATACCCACGTGGCGCAAAACGGCCGCATCGCGGGGTCGCATCCCTGTCATTCTGGACCCCGGCATGGCGTTTGGCTCCGGCCATCACGCCACCACGGCCGGATGCGTCCAGATGCTGGAAAAATATAACGCCTCAAAAACGCTCGATATCGGCTGTGGCTCCGGAATATTGGCGATAGTCTCCGCCAAGCTTGGGGCGGAGCAGATCGTGGCCGTTGACATCGATCCTTCAGTTGTACCCACAGCCGTTAGGAATGTGGAGCTCAACGAGGTTGGCTCAATAGTTTCGATTTTCAACGGTGGCGTTGAAAGTGTTGACGGGCTCTTCGATGTCATCGTGGCGAATCTATACCTTGACAGCCTGGCGCAAATGGCTGATGAGCTGGGAGCTAAGCTGGTGGCGGGGGGAACAATTATACTATCCGGTTTTCAACTGCGCCAGGCCGGGCATGCCCTGGACACATATCGGAACGCTGGTTTTTACGAGATTGAAAGAGTTACAGAAAACGAGTGGGTTACCCTGGCGCTCAAACGGAAATAAAAAGCGCCTCCAGGGGAGGGGATATTGATTCAATATTCATAAAAAAGCTGATATGATTCAAGCTTCGGTTATGGGTTTTGTAATCCTTTGTTAACCATGCCATACGGGCTTGTAATCTGTAATCCCGATGACTCGCACAGCGCAATTGCGCTGTTGTGTCAAACTGGCGCTGTGCTGAGGATGATTGATGGATTGTCGCGCGCCCGTAGCTCAGCTGGATAGAGTGTCGGATTCCGGTTCCGAAGGCCGCAGGTTCGAATCCTGCCGGGCGCGCCAATATGCAAAATTAACGTTCACCTCGACCCTGCTTTCGGTTATTCTATGTCCCTTGATACAATCTTTTGATTTGCGAGGAATACGTGAAAAAGATAGAAGCCATCATCAAGCCTTTCAAACTCGACGCGGTAAAAGACAAACTTAATGAAATCGGCGTACACGGACTAACCGTGACCGAGGTGAAGGGGTTTGGCCGGCAAAAGGGCCATACGGAGCTTTACCGGGGCGCGGAATATGTTGTCGACTTTCTTCCAAAAATAAAGCTGGAAATTGTCGTCCCGGATGAAAAGGTGGAAGAGGTTGTGACCAATGTCACCGACTCCGCCCACACGGGCCGCATAGGAGATGGCAAGATATTTGTAACCCCGGTAGAGGAAGTTGTACGTATCCGCACAGGCGAGCGTGGCGACATAGCGTTATAGCCCGGTATGTTCCGATGGCGTCGCCATGCGACCTGTCAACTTTCGTTTTTACTGTTGGACTTGGAGTGAATGTAATCTATCGCCTCGTCCTCTGAAGGGAAAACGTCCAGCCACCTGTCTATGTCTACAATCTCAAACAGTCTCGATATGGCGGCTTGCGGTTCGCTGAAACAGATATAACCTCCCTTTTTTTTTATCATTCGGGCGCGGCTTATCAGCAAGCCAACCACGCTGGAGTCAACTATATTCACGTTTCTGCAATTTATAACCACCTTGAAGCCCTCGTTGTCCATGGCGGAGTCGAGGCTGGCTTTTAGTTTTTCAATCGATGATGAGATCAGCTTCCCGCTCAAGCGAAAAATCGTTATACCATCGTCTGTCACAAACTTGCTGATTATCATATGCCCAGATCGTATCCCTCTTTGTTTGTTATATTTAACCGGCCGCTTCCAGCGTTTTTGACACTGAAGACAATGCGCGTATATTGTTCAACCTGGTGTCGTCAATAGCCAGGCGGCAATCCACGGGATCTCGTGGCTGTTAATAAACATTGAATTAACTTCAGTCTTGGTTTAGGGTAACATCTTTTGAGCCGATAGCTATAAAAGCGCGGCGTAAATTTAAACAGGCGCAATAGTGAAAAAACCGCAACACAGAAGAAGAACAAAAAAAGGCAGACCCGCCAGAAAAGATCCGGAGCCTTCAAAGGTCAACAGCGATAAAGCTGTCGAGGTTGAAGGCACAGTGCTGGAATCGCTGCCAAACGCCATGTTCAAGGTGGCGCTTGAGAACGATTTCAAGGTGCTCGCCCATGTGTCAGGCAAAATGAGGAAATTTTTTATCCGCATTCTGCCGGGCGACAAGGTCCGTCTTGAACTGAGCCCATACGATCTTACACGTGGCAGAATAACATACCGCTATAAATAATCAGGCGGTTGACAGCGGGAACGCCAAAACCAGGGTTTAAAGGTTTGCTAAAACCTTGGCCGCATGGCCTTCGGCTTTCACATTTCTATATATCCTGGCTACCTTGCCGTTTTCGTCTATTATTATTGTGGACCGGACCGGGCCCGTTACTTTTTTGCCGTACATGTTTTTCTCGCCCCAGGCTCCGTATTTTAAATGCACGGCCTCTTCGGGGTCGGAAAGCAGTGGAAACTCGATATCGAGTTTTTCGGCCCATTTTTTCTGGGTTTCCGGCTTGTCGCGACTGACACCCACTATCACCGCATTATGTTTGCTGAATTCTTTTATGGCGGACCGAAACTCGGTAGCCTCGGTCGTTCACCCGCTGGTGTTGGCTTTTGGATAGAAAAACAGGATAACTTTTCTGCCGCCAAATTCCTTAAGAGTCCTCTTTGCCCCATCCTGGTCCAGGAGTGCAAACGCTGGCGCTTTGTTACCTTCTTTTATCATCTCCAACCTCCTGAAATTTCTTATTGCAGCTCTCTGACCGCAACGTCGATCCGCTTTATCCCCTTAACCAGCTCGTCCATTCCGAGGGCGTATGATATCCTGATGTTATCAGGATGCCCGAACGGGTCACCGGGAACCACCGCCACACGAGCCTTTTCCAGCAGAAACTTCGTTACGTCATAACAGTTTTCCAGCTTCTTTCCCTCCCAGCTTTTACCGTACCAGCCGGATATGTTCGGGAAGACATAAAACGCTCCCTCAGGCTCCACACAGCTCATGCCATCGATTCGCTTGAACGCTTCAAGCAACGCGTCTTTTCGAGCCCGAAACTGTGTCAGCCACCCGTCAATATGTGTGGGGCCCCTCTTCAAAGCGGCCATGGCCCCATATTGAGCGAACGAAACAGGGTTCGACGTTGATTGGCCCTGTATCATGCTCATGGCCTTAACCACGGCTTCATCACCCAAGGTCCACCCGATTCGCCAACCGGTCATGGAAAAATTCTTGGATAATCCGCCGCAAATAAGAGTGTAAGGTTTTACTTCGGAATTATAGCGGGGCAGGGAGCGGAGCCTGCCGGATCCATAATATATATCCTTGTACACCTCGTCCCAGATCACGAAAATTTTTCTCTTAACAGCCACTTCACAAATGCCGGCCAGGGTGGCGTTGTCGTACACCGCCCCCGAAGGGTTGCTGGGAGAATTCACCACTATAGCCTTTGTGTCGGAAGTGATCAGCTTTTCTATCGCCTCCGGCTTAAACCGGAATCCATCTTCTTCCCTGGTTTTCAAAATTACCGGTGTTCCTCCGGCGAGCAGGACCTGGTCGGGGTATGACACCCAGTATGGAGATGGAATAATCACCTGGTCGCCATCAGATAAAAGAGCCTGGAAAATGTTGTATAGCGAATGCTTTCCTCCCATGGAAAAAATGGCTTCCTTGCGGCTGTATTCCAGATTTTCCGTCCGCCTGTAATACTCCACCAGAGTGTCGCGAAGCTCCGGGAGCCCCGGTGCGTCCGTATATTTTGTCTTGCCCTCGTCAAGCGCCTTTTTTGCCGCATCCTTGACAAAATCCGGCGTGTCAAAATCAGGCTCTCCGGCGCCGAAACCGACTATGTCGATTCCCTCGGCCTTCAAGGCCTTGGCCTTTGCGGTGATTTCCATGGTTTGGGATGGCTTGATTTTGGATAATCGATCGGCTAATTTCATTTTTCCGCTAATATGTTTAAGGTCATATACGATATTATCGCCCCGGCAGGCGTTTTTTTAAGGCCCTCTCAACAAAACCCGGCACCATGGAGCTTAATTCTCCGCCCAGCTCCGCTATCTCCTTTATCAGCGTGGACGAAACGAAAGAATGTTCCTCGCTGGCCATCATAAACACCGTCTCGATGTCGCTGGCCAGGCGCCTGTTTGTCAGGGACATTTGAAGCTCATAATCGAAATCCGAAACCGCTCTTAATCCTTTCAAAATCACTTTCGCCCCGGATCCCGCCGCAAAATCCACCAGTAAAGATTTGAACGAAACCACCGTAACATTTGGAATGTCGTGTGTCGCCTCGATAATCAACTCCAACCTTTCTTCCGTTGTAAAAAGATGGTTCTTGCGGGGGTTGTCTGCGACACCGACAACCAGTTCGCTGAAGATCACGGACCCCCGGCGAATGAGGTCTATGTGTCCGCAGGTTACCGGATCAAAGGATCCGGGGTAAACAGCTTTTATTTTCATAGGATACGTATAATCCGATAAAGACAGCCTGAATTATGCAATCTACTTTATCACGACCGCCAGCGCAAGTGGGAGCCCGATTGCCGCATGACAGGCGCTGGCAAATCAGGCATGGCCAGCAATATCAGTTGCAAATGATCCAGGGATTATTCAACGGGCTGGTTGTGGCGAATAATCTGGTAGAGCATGGCGCCGGAGTCGTCATCCAGGTCAGTAAATTTCAACGCCATGCCGGGACCTGGAGTTTCTCCGGAAAGCCCGTCATCAAAAGAGATGGTTCGAACGACAAGACACGACCCCTTGATCTCTTCGTTTCTCATTCCCACGGCAAGTTTCATCACAAACCTGGCCGTAACGCCAAGGTCGAGAGGCTGGGCGGTGGAGACGAATATCCCGTTCATGCTGACGTCGTAAGTGCGGTCATAATTGTATGTTTTATCTCCAACTTCCAGGCTGATGGTGGTTTCGAACCCGACCCTTGCGCATTTACGCCTGGCTTTGTCGCCCGCGTTTTTATCCATCGGATCACACCATGGAGATAATCGATTCCGGTATTTTCTGCAAAGGCACCACTTTATCAACCCCACCAGCTTTGATAGCTTCTTTGGGCATCCCGAACACCACGCATGTTTGCTCATCCTGGGCGATCGTCGAGGCGCCTTCATTTTTCATGTTCAACATGCCTTTGGCGCCGTCCGCGCCCATTCCTGTCATGATAACGCCCACGGAGTTCCTGCCGGCGACCTTGGCCACCGAGTTGAACAGCACTTCTACCGAAGGACGGTGTCGGCAAACAAGCGGACCGTCTTTCACTTCGACATAGTATCGTGAACCCGAGCGTCGAAGTAGCATGTGGCTGTGGCCTGGCGCAACAAGACAAACCCCCGGCGCCACCGAATCGCCGTTGGCGGCTTCTTTTATATTCATGGCCGAGGTCTGGTTGAGCCTGTTGGCAAAGGCTGTGGTGAAAGTCTCCGGCATATGTTGCACCACCAGCGTGCCCGGGGTGTTCGGCGGCATGCGCGACAGCACCTCCCTTAAAGCCTCCGTTCCGCCTGTAGAGGCGCCAATGGCGACTATTTTGTTCGTGGTAGCCACCATCGAGCTCATCGGCTTTACAGGTTGCAGTGCGCCGAAGCTTTTCAACCTCGACCTGACCCGGGCGCGAGCCGCCGATTTTACCTTGTCTACAAGTTCAATGGTGATTTCGCTCAGGTTATGTTTTTCCATCACCGGCTTGGCCACCACATCCACGGCGCCCGCTTCCAGCGCGGCCATGGTTGTTTCCGCCCCTTGTTGTGTAAGCGATGAAACCATCACAACAGGCAGGGGGAAATGCTTCATCAGCTTTTGCAGGAAAGTGACACCGTCCATCCTGGGCATCTCCACGTCAAGCGTTATCATATCTGGCTTGAGCTTGATGATTTTGTCCCGCGCCACATATGGATCGGGGGCGGTGTCCACCACTTCTATGCCGGGGTCTGTTTCCAACGCCTTGGCTATCACTTGTCTTGCTATAGCCGAGTCATCCACGATCAAGACTCTTATTTTAGCCATAACGCTCCTTTGTCTAATACAGGTTCTCGGTGGGGTCGCAAAGGTCCATTACCTCCAGCAAAATTATGGATCCGGTTTCCGCTTTGGCGATACCATATAAAAATTCGGAAGGGATGCTCCCATAAAAATTTTCCGGAGATGTAATGTGTGATTTGTCGAAGGATCTTATTCCGGTCACCTCGTCCACAATAAGGCCGGTGGCCACTTTGGAAATCTCGATAATCACGATGTTTTTCTCTTCCCCGGCGACGGTTTCCCTACGGGTAATGCCCAGCTTTTTTTTCAGATCGAACACCGGGATTACCTGGTCGCGAAGGTTCATGACCCCTCTTACAAAGGGTTTTGTGTTGGGCACCCTTGTAATCGCTTCTTTAATGATTATTTCTCTGACCTTTATAATGTCCACGCCGTACTTCTCATCGGCCAGATCAAACGTAAGAAACGTCATTTTTCCGTTTTGCTGGGACTCGGTTTTTTTCTTTTTAGCTTTTTCCGGTTTTGCCGTCGGTGTGGTCGCCACCGGGACGGGTGATGTTCGCCTTTCCGGCTTTATTTCTGGATTGTCCGAAGGTTCAGGTGGTTGCACGGGCTTCACGGCTGGTTCCGGGGGCGCTGGCTCCTCGGATGCGGTTATCTGGCCATCAATGGGCATGCCTTTTTCAGACCGAAGGCTGTTGACCACCGCTTTTAGTTTGTCGATATAGTTAAAAATTCGCTCCACTTCTTCTGGTGTGGCTGTGCCTCGGGTGCGAACCCCATCCAGGAAAGTCTCGAACTCCTGACCTTCGGTATGGATGGTGGTAAAACCGAGCATCCCGGCGTTTCCCTTTATGCTGTGCACGCGGCGAAAAACGTCGTCTATAAGGTCTGTCTGGTCCGGATCCTTGTCCAGCTTCAGGGCGATTTCCTCGATCCCGTCGAGATGAGACTGGGTGTCGACAAAAAACTCTGCCAGCAACGCGTCGTCATGCAAAGGTCAACCCTCTTGATTTATGGTGTTAAAGCGATTTTTCATCGAATTTAAAATGCCTTCTATGTTTATCACAAGGCCGATCTTCCCGTCACCCAGAATGGCCCCGCCGAGAATGCCGGGAATTCCGCTGAATATATCCCCCAGGTCTTTTAATACCACTTGTGTCTCTTCGATAATTTCATCCACCACAAGGCAACATTGTTGATCTTCCTTTTCAATCACCATGACCACGGACTCCCATGGCTCCTTGCTGGCAGGAACGATACCGAACACTTCAAACAGCTTGAACAGGGGGTAGATTTGCTCCCTGATCTGGATAATGTCTCCCTGATGCTTGACAGAGGTTATTTGCTCCCGGCTGGGTTTGATCGATTCTCGCACCCATTCCATCGGGACGATGTAATGCTCCTTGCCGACAGCCACCACGAGACCGGATATGGTTATCAAGGTTGTGGACATGGGGACGGAGATCATTAGCTCCGTGCCTCTGCCAACTTCCGTGTTGATGTCGATTTTGCCCTTGATCTCCTTTAACGCTGTCATGACGACATCCATTCCCACGCCGCGGCCCGATACATCGGTTACTTTCTCGGCGGTGGAAAAACCGGGAGCGAATATAAGCTTGTAGGCTTCCTTGTCTGACATTACCTCCGCCATCTGGGGAGTGATTATACCTTTTTCCAAAGCTTTTGCTTTGAGAGTCTCCGCGTCCATGCCCTTGCCGTCGTCGATTATGCTGATGACGAAATCTCCGGAAACCTCCTCCGCCGACACAATGATTTTGCCGGTGGGATTTTTCCCCGAGGCCTTGCGGTCATCAGGTAGCTCGACGCCATGGTCTATGGCGTTTCTTATGATATGGTTCAGTGGGCTTTCAAGCTGCTCATAAAGACTTTTATCCACAAGCAACTCTTCGCCGGACACCTGCACGTCCACCTCCTTGCCGATCTTTTCCGCCAGGTCGCGGACCATTCGAGGCACTTTCTGAAAAATGCCCTTGAGTGAAACCTTGCGAACCTCGGCCAATCCCTTCTGGAGGTTGAAAATAAGCTCGCTAAAATCCACGCTGGCGTTCTTGAACTCTGCCACCAGCTTTTCAATTTCATGTCCTGTTTCAAGTTTTTTCTGCAGATAGTTGAAGACTTCGGCGTTTATTATCAGCTCACCCACGGCGTCCATGAAGTTGTCGATCTTTTCCTCCTCTATTCTCATCGACTTCTTGATCCCCATTACCGCAGAGGATGGCACAGGTTTGGCGCGTTTGGCTTCGCTTATTTCCTTGTTTTGTTTTTCCTGTAATTGGGCGGCCCTGGCTATGGCGTCCGGGGTGGCCTTGCCTTCCTCTATGAGAATTTCGCCTATCCTCTTCTGTTTTGAAAGCGCGTTGGAAACATCATCCGAGGTGACCACGCCTTCTTCCACGAGAAGCTGGCCAAGTGGGGGAGCGTCTTTTTCCCCTTTAGCTTCAGGGCCCAGCACGACTTCACGTAGCCGCTCAATTATTTCGAGCATGCCGGCGACAGAAGGCTTGTTGATCACTTCCTCGGCGTCTAGGTCATGGCGCATCTTGTCCAACTCATGAAAAAGATGGTGTGGCTTGACTTCTTCCTTTTCCTCCTCGGTTGCAAGAATACCGTCCACCTTTTCAAGAAGCGAAGTTTCGTTTTCAAACAACTCCACGCCCATGTCGCCGTTGACGAGGCGATCAAACATTCCATCCAGATAATCCTTCCCTTCCAGGAGGATGTTGATAATGTCCTTGGTCACTTTCCTGGCGCCTTTGCGAAGCTCGTCCAGGAGATTTTCCAGTTTATGGGAAAAGTTGCGTATGTGGTTCAGGTTGAAAAACGAAGCGGACCCCTTGATCGAGTGCATCGTTCGAAATATGGCGTTTATGGTCTCAGAGTCGCTGGGGTTGTTCTCCAGCTCTATAAACTTCGCGTCGAGCCCATCAAGCTCCTCAATGGTCTCCTTGATGAACTCAACGAGGATTTCGCGGTCTATTTCTTCCATCGGCTAGGCTTTACGCTTTATCATGGTTTTTATGAGCTCTTCCCACCTGGTAAGTTTCGCTATAGCTTCATCTACAGCGCATTTTATCTTCTCAAGGTTGTCCAGCGGCTTGAGCATGCATTCGTTCGCCCCGGCTCCAAGACAGGACAAAACATTCTCAATCGTCACGACACCGGTCATCATTATCACTTGTATCATGCCATTGTACTTTTTAATTTTCTTTAGCAGTTCTATACCCGACATGCCGGGCATCATGATATCTGATATGACAATCATGTAGTTTTCCTTGAGGACAAGGTTAAGAGCTTCCTGCGGGTCGTTGGAACTGTCCACGTTATAGCCCATAAGGCGAAAATACCTGGTGAGGGAATCAGTTATCCCTATTTCGTCATCAACGATTAGGATTTTGGCTTCCATGTTCTCCTGTTTCCATCCTGGTGGTTACAATGGTTTCTGGTAGATTGTAGGTCGGACGTATTTGAAATTGTGATTAACACCTGTAAGGCTTTCGGAGTGGCCTATCAAAAGATATCCGCCAGGGCCCAGCGACTGGTAATATTTGTTTACCAGCGTTTCCTGCGTGGGCTTGTCAAAATATATCATCACATTACGGCAGAATATGCAGTCGAACTTGTGCTTGAAAGGGAATATGTTCATCATCAGGTTGAACCTTTTGAAGTATATTATCTGCCGCACTTCCGGCTTTACGCGATACATCCCGGCGTTGTCCCCGGAGCCTTTCTGGAAATAATCGCGCTTGATATCTTTCGAGACGGAGACTAGCTTTTCTTCGCTATACACACCCGTGGAGGCTCTTTCGAGCATTTCAAGCGATATATCCGTCGCCAAAACTTTTATCTCGAACGACCGGGATATTTTTTTGTGTTCAAGGAGTGTAAACGCCAGGGAATACGGCTCCTCGCCCGAAGAGCATCCTGCGCTCCAGAATCGTATGGAGTTATCGCCCGATTTGGCTTTTCTGTCCACTATTTGGGGTATCGCCACTTCGTTAAGAAAATTGAAATGGTTTATTTCCCTGAAAAAACTTGTGATGTTGGTCGAAATGGCGTCCAGCACACCCATTAACTCGACCCCTGTCTTGTCTCGTCTTACCAGGTCATAATAGCTGGCGAAAGATGGCAACCCTTTGGACCGGATGCGACTGCCAAGCCTGGTGCGCAAAAGTTCCTTTTTGCCGTCGTGAAGGTTTATGCCACTCTTTAGAAAAATAAGATCCCGGAAGAGCTTGAACTCCCTGTCATTAAGGGGCAAGGCTCCCGGCACGACAGTGTTTTGATCCAGTTTATTCATAGGATACTATGGATGCTCCGCTCATGTTCAATCCTTTCCAAGTGCATTGACAAGGTCAAAATGGCTCCGCCCCGCCAACCGCACACTCGTTGCAGGCATGCTATGATCATTTTGCACAGAAGCTTTTCCTTCACAGGTATCTGTGCCGACAAAAAGGTTGGTTATCCCTTACCCGGGCCGCCTGACTGTATAACGCGGGTAAGCTCTTCCTGGGACAGCACCCTGCTTATGGCCAGCAGGATCTTTACCCTTCCCTTTATTTTTCCCATGCCAAGGATGAACTCCGTGCCGATATTGCTGTCGAAAGCGGGCGGCGGCTCTATTTCGCTGGCCGAAATGTCCAGCACTTCTGATACGGTGTCGACCAGTATTCCCATCAGTGTCCCCACGATATCGACAACTATGACACACGTCTCCTCCGTTGGCTCCGCTTCTTCCATGCCAAATTTTAGGCGAAGGTCGATAACCGGGATAACCTTTCCCCGCAGGTTTATTACACCTTTTATAAACTCGGGGGTTTGAGGGACAATGGTAATCTCCATCAGGCCGATTATTTCCCGTACCTTGAGGATTTCGACGCCATACTCCTCATCACCTAAAACAAAAGTGAGGTATTTCCCTTCATGACCTTGTGCGGTCGCCTGGGTTATATCTCTCTGATCCGTTTGTGCCGCCATAACAAAGCTCCTTGATAACGCTATTATCCCAATTTTGATAAGTTTTCTTTTTGTTTTATAATCGAAGCTCCCACGTTGCGCTTCCATCGCTCCAGCTTTTCTTCTGAAATCTTCACCAGCCTCAGTATTTCCGATAAATCATCAAATGGTTTGAGAATATAGTCAGAAGCTCCGAATTCAAGCGATTTCATCGTCTTTTCAAATGTTGAGTACGCGGTTATCATGATAACCTGAATCGAGAAGTCGATTGACTTGATAATGCGCAACGTCTCTAGCCCGTCGATACCGGGCATGTTTATGTCGAGCAAGATTATGTTGTGCTTCGATGCGCGCAGTTTTTTGATCGCATCCTCGCCGCTTTCCGCGACGCTGACTTTGTAACCTTCAAGCTTTAGATATGCGGCGAGAGATGTTCTGATCCCCTCTTCATCATCAACGATCATTATACTAACGCTCATTTGTCTTCTCTTTTTATGCTGTCGTAAAACGGCTGGCCACAACTTTAAAAAGGCCGGGGCCTAATTGGACGCCGCGACACTGCTTACATCCAGGATCAATCCTACACAGCCGTCTCCCAGTATAGTGCCTCCGGATATGCCTGGAAGCCCCTTGAAACGTTTGTCAAGACTCTTGATAACAACTTGCTGCTGACCGAGCAGATCATCAACGAGAAACCCGAACTCCCTGCCATCGGATTCCACGATTATTACGATGCCCTCCCATGGATTTTCATGAATCGCATCCATTATACCCAGACGCCTGTGGAGCCTGACCATTGGAAGCAGGTGGCCCCGTACATCGATCATTTCGCCCTTCTTTTTATACGTCGAAATCGAATCCTTGGATGGGCGTACCGACTCTCGTATAGATATGGTGGGAATAACATACCTGTCCTTTCCGATGCGGACTATCATGCCGTCTACAATGGCGAGAGTCAGAGGGAGCTTGATCATGAAAGTGGAGCCTTCGCCCGGCTTGCTTGTTATTTCCAGGCGCCCTCCCAACTTGTCCAGGTTGGATTTCACCACGTCCATACCGACACCCCTTCCCGAAATGTCGGTCGCCACATCGTGTGTGGAAAAACCGGGCTGTAATATCAGGCTGTACAGCTCCTGCTCCGATAACTCCGCATCGGCGGGTATCAAGCCCTTTTCAATCGCCTTTTGTTTGATCCTATCCCGGTCCAAACCTTTTCCATCATCTATCACCTCTATCTGGACGTTTCCGCCCTTGTGAGAAGCCGATAACCATACGTTGCCTGTTTTGTCCTTCCCTTTGGCCACACGCTCTTCGGCGGATTCCAGGCCATGATCCATGGAATTTCTCAATAAATGAACCAGAGGATCGTTCAACTCTTCGATTAGTGTCTTATCGATTTCCGTGTCCGCCCCTGAAATGTTGAAATGCACAGGTTTTTTCATTTTCTTTGCCAGATCGCGCACCAGCCGGTTCATTTTTTGAAACGTCTGCTTCAACGGGACCATGCGCAGGGTCATCACGCGGTCCTGAATATTTTTGGTAATCTTCCCGAGGTTTGTAATGTTTTTAAGAAGAACCCGGTTGTTCTCACTGGCAAGGGCCTCGTCCTGCCCGACAATGGACTGGGAGATTACAAGCTCGCCCACCAGCTCAAGCAGGCTGTCCAGCTTTTCAGTGTCAATCTTGATTGATGAAGCCTGTACTTTCTTTTTCTTCTCGGCCTGGTATTTCAGGGCTTGTTCAACCTCGCTTTTTTCTATGGCTCCCATATCCACGAGAATCTCGCCCAACGGTTTCGCCTGCTGAGATTCCAGAGCCGTCTCAAGCTGGTCCCGGGATATTTTTTGCTCATTTACAAGCATCGCGCCTATGGGCTCAATTTCCTCGTCACCACTTTCCTCTTCCTCGGCATCAGCCTTTTCTACATCCTGTTCCACTACCTTTGTCTGCTCCTCCGACCCGAGCCTGGTCAGCAATTGCACCAGTGAATCGATATGAAACTTAGGCATCTCCAGGTCTGCGTTTGGCAGCTTAGCTTTGATCCCCTGGCACCCGGCGTCCAGCCCTTCGTTGACAAGCTTGATCACATCCACCGTCTTGAGCAGCGCGTCCATCATTTCCTGGTTGCAGACCAGTATTTTCTTGCGGAATTTGTCCAGAAGGGTCTCCGCCTCGTGACATAAGATGTTCACGGTGTTTACGCCAAGAAAACCGGCGGCGCCTTTCATGCTGTGAAAAGCCCTGAAAGTGCTGTTTATCAACTCCTCGTTTGTCGGGCTCTCTTCAAGCTCCAGCAGGTCCGATTCTATGCCTGCGACCGAATCGTTAACCTCCAGGACAAATTCACAGTAAATGAGAAGGTCCTCGTCAGAGGCTACTTTTACCGTGTCATAGCCGGCTTCTGTGACCATACCCTGGGCGTTATCCGGCTCCTGGGGGGATTCTGCGGCAGGCGGAGCTTTATCGTCAGGTTCCCGCGATTCGTGGGACTCATCACCAGCTGCGAGCCCGAATTCATTTTCAATCCTTTTTTTGACTTGTATCGCTTGCACCGGAAGGTCCTGGGAGTGGGTTTGCTCAAAGTAGGCGGAAAGGATCATAATCGCATCGGCGCTTAAGTCAATGGCTTTTTGACCGTTTTCCAGCCCTTTCATCAGGCTTTTTTCATACAAAAGACCGAGCGTGCTTGTAAGGGATGTCACTTGGGGGTCACACCCTTCGTTATTCATGTCTGTCGTGATCTCTTCGAGCTCCAGCATAATGTCCGACACCACTTTTTTATCGGTCATATCCGCGTCGAGCATGGTGACATCGTTGGCGAGCTGGCTCAGTTTTTCGACTATCGGGTTTACAGGTTCGGTCTCTTCTTCATGCTCCTCCACGGTTCCATACCCGGCGTTTTCAGAACCCATGCCGGTTTCGATCCCCGCGAAAAAATCATCATCCTCGTCCACCGCGTCCTCGGGTTCGGGGTTTTCACCATCGCCTGTCCCGGCTTGAGCGAGAGTATCATCGGGCTTCTCTTGTGAGTCTGTGGTTTGTCCTGTCTCAAGTCCTGCCACAGAAACACCATAAGCCGTGAACAGGCTGGTCGATATCATTACGGTCTTTTCGTCCAGGGTCTCCTGGCTCGAGGATTCCTCGATCGACTCTTGTAGAACTGACAAACCCTGGAGAGTCATCTCGATCCCGACGGAGCCGTCGTCAACCATTTCCATAAGGAACTTTTCGTACAGTTGCGCCAGCAACTCGCAAAGGCCAGCCATTTTCCCGGTAAGGCCTTTGCCTATTTCAGGGGTGATTTTTTCAAGCGCAAGCATAACGTCGGAGATGCTTTTCTTGTCGGAAAGGTCAGGGGTTAATGATGATACGATGGAAGTTGCTTCTGAAATCGTGTCCAGAATTTCTTGAAAACCGTCAAGCGACAATTTGAGCTCTCCAGTTCATTGCACAAACGTTATGGCAAAGCAATATATTAGCATATCAAATGCTATTCTTGCATTGCATTATACCGTCACAGTGCCGGCCTGAAAACAGATGGGTTCTCAGCTTAAAACCCGAAAGCTCCTGGCAAGCTTGTCAGTTATGATTTCGGTCCCTTCCGCGGTGACATGAACCATATCCTCTATCCGCACGCCACCTTTACCGGGGAGATATATGCCCGGCTCGATGGTGAACACCATTCCGGGTTGTGCGACCGATTCGGAACGCCATGACACAACCGGCTCTTCATGGACGCACAGCCCCACACCATGGCCGGTACCGTGGCCAAAAGCTTCGCCGTATCCCGCTTTTGTCACTATTTCTCTGGCGGCCCGGTCTACTTGCTCAAGCGGAACCCCCGGCTCCAGACAGCCAATCGCCGCCTGGTTGGCCTCCAGGACCACATGATATATGTTCTCAAGCTCCTTTTCCACGGCGCCCGTAGCGAACGTTCGCGTGTTATCGGAGTGATACCCCCAGCCCATGGCGCCCCAGTCGAGAATCACAAGCTCATTATCCTCTATTATCTTGCCCGACGCGACCCCATGCGGCAACGCCGACCTGAATCCGGAAGCGACGATAAAGTCGAACGCGGGACCTTGGGCGCCCAGTTTTCTGAGCCGGTATTCCAGTTCAATCGCCACATCGCGCTCCACCGTTCCGGGACTTATAAGACTCATCGCCTCAGGAAGAGCCGCTTCTAGCATCCCGACCAAGGCGCGTATGGCCTCGAGTTCGGCTTCATCTTTTACCACCCGCACCGATTCCACGAGTTTGACAGTCGGTTTCAGCGTACAGTTTTTCAGCTTCTTGCCCATCTGATCCGCTTTTGCCGCGGAGACGCTCTCAGCTTCGAAACCCACGTTTTTCAACCCGAGCTTCAGCAACACCTCCGCCAGGGTGTCCAACGCTTCCTTGTATTGCGAAATTTCAGGGCCGATCACCTGCTCTTGCGCCTGCTGGGCATATCGGAAATCTGTTAAAAACCAGCTATCACGAGGTGTGAGAAGAAATATCGCCGCTGTGCCGGTAAATCCGGTCAAATAGCGGATGTTCACCATTTCGGTGACTATAAGAGCGTCCAGCTTTTCTGAAGCTATTTTATCCTGAAGCCTTGCGCGCCTGGCTTCCGTAAAAGATGCGCCGCGGGCCGGGTCGTCAAGAATCATCCGGCAGTTTCTTTCCCATTTTCGCCGCCTGGTCCAGGGCCATAATGTAGCTGTCCGGCCCGAATCCCACAATCGATCCAGCCGCGATGTCCGACACATATGAATGCCGCCGAAACGGTTCACGCTTGTATATGTTGGACATATGAACTTCTATCACCGGCAGGCCAACCGCGAGCAACGCATCGCGTATGGCAATGCTCGTATGCGTGTACGCGCCGGGGTTTATCACGATTACATCCGCCACGCCTGTGGCGTTTTGTATATAATCGACCAGTTCGCCTTCATGGTTGCTTTGTTTTATATCCACGACGAGATCCAGTTCCGCCCCTCTTTTTTCTATGGCGTCGTTGAGGGAGGCATAGTTGGTGTCGCCATATATGGACACCTCCCTTTTGCCCAGCATGTTAAGGTTGGGACCGTGCAACAGCAGAATTTTTTTCAAATCAGTTTTCCTCCTTAAGCCGTGATATCTGGCAAAGCATCGTCTCCAGAGCGAACAGGGTCTCCTGCCTCGGTTTTTTATCTTCCGATTTTTTCCGCCTCATGCGCAAGCCGCTTGTGTCGCTATGTCCGCTGTCTGCTCCGGCCATCAAATTCGTGTTCGCATAGTTGTCGGCTCCGCGTTTCGCGTAGTCGCTGTCCCGTCTTGTACCGGCGTTGTCTGGATCCGTATCCACTTTTAACGGCGGGATGTCCATCTTGCTTATGGAAAAGGCCATTTCACTCGGGCCGTTGGCCGCTTTGCAGTCGCTGGCCAGTTTCTGCACGAACGTGGAATCGGGATAGTAATCCAACAAACTCTCAGACACCAGCCAGGCTGAGTGATGCGCTCCTTGTTTCTGATAAATCTTGCACAGCAGGGACACAGCCGCTGGAACATCGGGCCATTTGTTTACAACTTCTTCCAGGATGATTTTGGCTTTTTCCACGGCGCCAAGATCATAATGGAGCTGGGCCAGCATCACCTTCGCCGCCCTGCTTTCCGGTAGCAGCGCAAGGCCATACTCAAGGGTCTCGATCGCTTCATCTACACGGCCAAGATTTACGAGCGCATCCGCCAGGGATATATAAATGTAAGACCGTCGATTGGTCTTTAGTTTCAGGGCGTATATTTTTGCCAGTTTTTCCCAATACGGAGCGCTTCCACGCCATCGTCCTGGATGCGATTTGCCCATTAATTACATCAAAATTAATATTAATTATATATAATATATCTATATTGTACATACATTAAACCAGATGTCAAACGGATCATTCAACATGCCACACACATTCATTTGCAAGGCAGGGTCAAATCAGTGAAATATCCGCTCTCGGAGCTTGACTGCCTGTAGAGCCGATTTTATCTCATGGCTGAAAGATAAAAAAATACCAATAATAAATTTGAGTTAGCCATTAATAACTTTTAAGGAGGGATGGATCATGTTACTTGCAAATCGTGAAGTCAGCAAAGATACTTTTCCGGAATTGCTTCCTTTTGATTTTTCGACCTTTTTCAACACCGCCTGGCCACACGGGGCGTTGACGGGAAACGATCATTGGGTTCCTTCCATGGACGTAAGCGAAACCGAGAACGAATATAAGATACGCCTGGAAGTGCCCGGAATCCAGAAGGAAGACATCAAGGTTGAGTTGGAAAATGACATGCTCACAATCTCGGGCGAGAAGAAAAACGAGACGGTGGACAAAGGCGAGAAACATTTCCGCGTAGAGCGAACCTACGGAAAGTTTGCAAGAAGGTTGCGCCTGGCCGATATCGACAACGAGAAAATTTCCGCCTCATACAAAAACGGCGTTCTGGAAGTTTCCGTTGCCAAGGCGGAGTCGATCAAGCCAAAGCAGATCGCCATTAAATAACCGCGACGCAGGGGCGTTCCTTTGCGCCTGCGGTGATGACACTGGAGAAAAGCCCGATCGGGTTCCCACCCTTCCCCCCTTGCCGGATCGGGCTTTTTTCTCTGCTTCTTTTTGTTTCAAAAAATTCCAACGGGCTGCTTTTTACCATATTATCGCTTCAGTCCGGCGTATTTAAGTTAAAATGCGTAAATGATCCATATTGACAGTATCACGAAGATATACGGCTCCACCATAGCTGTGGACAAGCTTGACCTGCATGTCGAGAAAGGGGAATGTTTCGGTTTGCTCGGCCCAAACGGAGCGGGAAAAACCACAACCCTCAAGATGCTCGCGGGCCTTCTCGCCCCCACCTTCGGATCCATGACGATCGGCGGTTACGACGTACAGCGCCAACCCGTCGAGGCCAAGAGGATAATCGGTTTCGTGCCCGACAAGCCATTCATATACGAAAAGCTTACTGGCGGTGAGTTTCTCGAATTCATAAAGGACTTGTACGGCTACAGTAATGATGGTGAAGCGTCGGCCAAGCAGGAGCGGTTGTTGCAAATGTTCCTGCTGACCGATTGGCTTGATGAACTTGTGGAGACTTATTCCCACGGCATGCGGCAAAAGCTCATTATCACCGCCGCGCTGATACACAATCCCAAGGCGATCATTATAGACGAGCAGATGGTTGGGTTGGACGCCAAGGGGATGCGACAGGTCAAGGAACTTTTCAGGGAAGTGGCCAAAACCGGAACGGCGGTGCTGCTTTCGACACATACCATGGCGGTCGCCGAGGAGGTGTGCGACAGGATCGCCATACTGAACAAGGGCAAGATCATCGCTATAGGCACGATGGAACAGTTACGGCGAATGGTGGATTCCGATATGAAAAATCTGGAGTCAATTTTCCTTCAGCTTACCGAAAACGTGGAATAATCAGCTGTCGGGGCCGTTGTCCGTATTGCCGTTTTTTCGCGCCAATAGATACGCGCCAAAGGTAAGGGCATACCCGAATATGGCGGAAATCAACAGCGGGCTGATCTCGTAAGGTGGGCTGAAGGAAAGAGCCGTGCCCATGGCCAGCGTTGCGATCATTATACCCAGCGCCTTGTTGGAGGATATCCGGACGGGGCTGTACCAAAGGACAAGCAACGGCCCGATGTAGACGCACGAGCCCCATACCATTGTAAGAAACACCAGGTTGATAATACCCCCTTTCCATATCAGCGCAAGCGCTACCGCGCCGGCGCCTAAAGCCACGGTGGCGACATTCATCGCCCGACGTATCTTCATCTCCGTAGCGCCGGGGTTGATCCTGTCCACATAGACATCCTTTACCAATAGCGTCGCCGACGAGTGGAGCCAGGAATCGACAGAGCTCATCGACGCCGCCACGATCGCCGCCACAAACAGCGCCGCCACAGTCGGCTCAAAGGTTTTGAACACCAGGGAGGGCACGGCGATCCTAGGATCGAGCCCGGGCATTGTCTTTGCCGCCACCAGCCCCGCGTACACTGTAAGGAACCCGATTGGAAAGATCATGAGCGATCCCCACAACCCCGCTCTGACAGCGGCCGCCGGGGTTTTCATAGAGGCGGATCGCTGGAGCCACACTTGATCGGCAAAGCTCAGCGCCATCAAAGCCCCTATCCAGGTGGTAAGCCTGAACGTCCCCACTTCTGTCCAGCCCTGGTAGTGTGGACCCAGCTCCTCTGCCAGTGTGAGCACACCTCCATGCTCCGGAAAACCGCTGGAGAAAAGGAGGACAAGCCCTATGTACACTATGATGAGCTGGGTGGTGTCGGTATAGGCTATAGCCCATGTCCCCCCGATCACCACGTAGGCTATTATTATCAATGCGCCTATTATGATTGAGTAAGTGTAATCTAGCCCGGTCGCGCTTTTGATTATCGCTCCGACCGCCAGGTATTGCGCCGCCGTCGGACCCAGCCACTTGATGGCCGATACGGTGGCTACCAGCGTCCTGACGTTGCGCCCGTAGCTTCTGCCCAGGAGCTCTGAGACGGTCACCGCCTCGCTTTGGCGAAACCTGTATGAGGCCACAAGGACAGAAACAGCCAGGGCGACCGCCAAAATAGCGGGATAAAGCATGGCTGATATCCCCACCTTGTACGCCAGCTCGCTTACGCCGAGGACAATACCTGATCCGATAACGCTGGCGGCCATGGTGAATGATGACAGCCACACGGGCATTTTTCTGTCGGCGATCAGATGATCGTCCAATGTTCTGGTCTGGCGCCAGCCCAGGTATGCGGCGCCAATAAGGATTGTCAGGTAAACTACTAGGATTAGAACCGACACTTTTATATCCATACAGTTTTGGAAATGGAAATAAAGGATAATACAGCAAACCAGGTTATTGATAAAGAAATCACCGGATCCTAAATAGCTCTTCTAATTCTTCGTGGTAGATAATAGACTTTAGCTCTGGTTTGCAACGCCAAGGAGTTTTATGGCCGACGCCGGAAATTAAGTATCTGATGAAAAATCTTTTTTACCTGTTATACAAGTCATTCCTGGATGTCGCGCCTCTTATCTGTGTAATCTTTTTTTTCCAGCTGGTGGTGATAGGAGAGCCTTTCCCGGAAACGTTAAAACTTATCGCCGGGCTTGCTCTCGTAATTTTCGGCCTGTTCCTTTTTATGCGTGGGCTGGAAATGGGCTTTTTCCCGTTGGGTGAATCCATGGCCTATTCGTTCGCGTCCAAGGGGAATATCTGGTGGCTCATGTTTTTCGCCGCGGCGATAGGGTATGCGACCACCATAGCCGAGCCGGCCCTGATCGCCATAGCTAACAAGGCCGAGGTGATCACCGGCGGGCGTCTTGCGTCCTTTTCCATAAGAAACGCCGTGGCGGTGGGTGTGGCGGCGGGTATAGCTGTTGGCACCCTCAGAATAGTCCTGGGGCACCCGATCCATTATTATATAATCTCAGGGTATGTAATCGTGATGATCATAACGATTTTCGCTCCGGGCGAAATCATCGGGCTGGCCTATGACTTAGGTGGCGTCACCACATCTACCGTCACGGTGCCGCTTGTCACCGCCCTCGGGGTTGGGTTGGCTGGTTCCATAAGTGGAAGGAACCCGATGGTGGACGGGTTCGGGCTGATTGCTTTCGCTTCGTTAACCCCGATGATAACGGTTATGGGCTATGGACTGATAGTGTTGTGATGAAACTGTTATATACAATAGGAATGGATTTTTTGGTGGTGGTCCGGGATGTCGCTCCCGTGCTGATGGTTGTGCTGTTTTTCCAGTTTGTCGTATTGCGCCAGCGTCTTCCGAACACGAAATTGATCATCATAGGGTTTATATCAACCGTTGTGGGTCTTTACCTGTTTTTAATCGGGCTGGATATGGGAATTTTCCCGATCGGCGAGGCGATGGCGGAAAAATTCTCGCATCCGGATAAATGGCTATGGACGATTATTTTCGCTTTTTGTATCGGCTATTCGACCACCATGGCAGAGCCTGCGCTTCTGGCGGTGGCCCAGAAAGCGGAGGAAATATCATCAGGCGCCCTGCCCAGTTTTTATCTGCGTAACGCGGTGGCCGTTGGTGTGGCCATTGGGCTTTCGCTGGGTGTGTATCGGATTTTCTCCGGTGACCCGTTGTGGATTTATATTCTGGCCGGTTATGTTGTGACCATTATCCTGACGTTTATGGCCCCGCGGGAGATAGTTCCGATTGCATACGATTCTGGCGGTGTGACAACCTCCACCATCACGGTCCCACTGGTCGCCGCGCTGGGGATCGGGCTGGCTTCCAACATTCCGGGGCGCAACCCGCTTATAGACGGATTCGGCCTGATAGCGTTCGCCTCGGTGTTTCCAATGGTTTCGGTGCTCAGCTATGCGATAGCGATTAAACATATTAACAGGAGGCGGGAGGTGAAATAAAATGCAATTTCATATGATTTTCACGATCTGTCCGGCGGACAACGCGCAGGAGATAGTTGACGCGGCCAAGAAGGCCGGGTCAACCGGGGCCACTATTCTCTCCGTCAGGGGGACAGGGCACAAGGAGGCGAAAACTTTTTTTGGCCTCACCCTGGACAGGCCCCAGGAGGCGCTGATCATGCTTGTTCCGAAACCTAATTCGGAACAGATCATGAGCGTAATCTACAATGCGGGCGCCATGAAGGAGCCGGGCAACGGCATATGTTTCGCTCTTCCTGTAGAAGCGGTTATGGGGCTGGAAAGCCAGCTTTCGATAATGGAAAATGAAGACTAGGATCTCCAGTCGGGCTTTATACCCAGAGTGTGCCACATGGCGGGCCTGGCTGGCGGAATATGGAACTGTCGTAAGAGGTATAGCATGGCGAATATAACAATTAACATAGATGGCATGAGTTGCGGACACTGCATCCAGTGGATCGGCGAGGCTCTGAGGAAAATCGAGGGGGTGTCCGAAGCCAAGGTCAAACTGGAATTCCAAAACGCCGTGGTCGTTTATGATGATACGGTTGTAACCAGGGAGATGATGACATCGGCGATTGAAAAGGCCGGATATAGCGTCAAGTCATTCGCCTGACCGCTCTTTCTGGCTTAAGACAATCTCTGATAATTCATTGCCCATACAAACGGGTGAAACAGGGATTTGGCTTCGTTGGCTGGCCCAAATTGTCCTTAGCGTATGTGTTTCATGCGCCTGCGGTTAATTTTGCCCCGTCGCCCGCCAAGTAACGGTTTTACCTGTTTTAGCGACGAAACCAATTATTAGAGGCCACCTTGAATGGAGTCCACCTGCTAAAGAGCGGAGTCCATTTCATCGAGGATTCTTCTCGCCGCGTCGGTGGGGTCTTCCGCCTTGAGTACCGGACGGCCGATTACAAGATAATCCGCCCCGTCACGAATAGCTTCGGCCGGCGTTTTCACCCGTTTCTGGTCATCCGCCGCCGCCCAACCCGGGCGCACCCCCGGCGTCACCACCAAAAAATCACGCCCCAGGTTTTTCTTGATATCCCCTATCTCCTCCGCCGATGACACAACCCCGTCGAGGCCGCATTCCTGCGCCATCTTCGCAAGATTCATAACCGCCCGGTCGACAGGGTCTATACAGCCCGCCTGGCGAAGGTCGCTTTGATCCATGCTCGTTAATATGGTTACGGCGATTATCACCGGACAAGGTGACTTGTTATTGGCCGCGGTTGCGCGGGCGCCTTTAACCGTGGCCCTCATCATGGCTTCTCCGCCTGATGAATGCACGTTGAACATATTTACACCAAGTTGCGTTGCGGCCCTGCCCGCCAGGGACACCGTGGCGGGTATGTCGTGGAATTTAAGATCGAGAAAAACTTTCAGGCCGTATCCCGTGACAAGCTTGACCGCTTCGGGTCCGGCGGCGGTATACAGCTGGCTTCCTATCTTGAACCATTTGACTGTTCCGGCAAGTTTGTCGACGATACGGACAGCCTCGTAGAGGGTGGGGACATCCAACGCCACAATAAGACGGTTGGAGATATCTTCCATTCTAATTGTCCTCCCCCTTTTTCTCATTCACAAAAAACTTCGACACTATCACGCTCAGCTCGAACAGCAGGATCATCGGCACGGCCATGATTATCTGCGTAAAAACATCTGGTGGTGTGAGTATGGAGGCCGCCACGAAACTTCCGACGATGAAGTATGATCGTTTTTCTCCAAGTGTATGCGGGTCGACGAACCCGAGCTTTGTAAGAAAAACGATGACTATCGGCATTTCGAATATGGTTCCGAACGCCAGTGTCAGCTTGAAAACAGACGATATGTAATTGCCCACCGATATCATCGGCGTCAGCCCCTCTCCACCGTATCCGATCAGGAATGAAAGCCCGTACGGCAATACCATCGTGTAGCAAAACGTCGCTCCGATCAGGAAAAATATGACCCCGGACAGGACAAACGCGCCTGTGTATTTTCGCTCCGACTGGAGCAGGCCGGGTGCCAAGAACTCCCACGCCTGGTATAAAATCATAGGCACAGAAACAAAAATCGCCATATATACGGATATTTTCAGGTAAACAAAAAACGCTTCCGCAGGCGCTAAAAAGACCAGGTCTATGCCTATGGGTTTGCGAATCAACTCGAAAAGGTAGTCTGAAACCGCATACAGGACAACAAAACAGACAGAGACAGTCACAGCGCAATTTATAATCCTCCAGCGCAGTTCTTCCAGGTGGACGGTAAGGGGAAGCTTCTCGTCCTCCTTGACCTTGCGCAGGACTTTTTTTCGCGCCAGGACGCTCCCCGTCTCCTTGGCGGCGGCCACAGGCTCTTCGGTTTTATCTTCGTTCATTTAGCCTATATTTTTCCCATGTTCATTTTATTTTGTACAAACGCCTCGCAACTCCCGCAAACGTTTGGAGACCCCATGCCGTTACCCGATCCCGAGAAGCTGTTTCATCCGTGTGGCGTTTTTTACAGCCGAGCCCCGGGGATGGTTGTTAAAAAATATCACCGTCTCCTCGGAAGCGGATATTACCTTGTTGACAGGCCCAATCATTCGTCGAAGCTCCATATCGGAATATAGATAATTATATCGTTGGCTGGCCGAAACATTAAACCATTCCATGTTGCGACCGTGAAATCTGAAATAGGCCGGAGAAGATGTGGCCACCGCCGTAAACGGCGCAAGCCTTGGCAGGTCTGGCCCGTCTACCACACAATATGCGGCCCCAACACTCTTGAGCAGGTCAAACACCGAATGACGAACCCAACTCCGGTTGCGAAGCTCCACTGTCAGCCTAATGGGGACCATCGTCCCGGCAAGCCATTTGAGATGCTCCTCGGCTTCGCGGCAGTGGCTGAATTTTATCGGAAACTGCGCGAGCACGCATATCAGCCGATTGCTTTGAACCATAGGCTCCAGGCCCGATAAAAACGCCCCGACAGCGCCCTCATCCCGAATGTACGATCCGTCCTTGTCACGGATACGGTGGGTGATGGAGCTGTGGGCCTTGACGGCAAACATGAAATTTTCAGGAGTCTCTTTTATCATTTCCTCGACACCGCGCACGGTGGGCATCGCATGATAGGTGTCGCTCAACTCAACAGAATCCAGTTTCAGTTCGTTGGCGTAATATCCGAGCATTTCGCTTTTCCTGATATTCTTCGGGTAGACCGGGCCTACCCAGTCTTCGTATGAATATCCGGAAGTTCCGATCCTGATGTTCCTGTCACTAGGGATATCGTTCATAAAGACAAGACTACCAGAATTCCAGCCGGGATAATCAGACCGGGGGAAAAAAGATGGCCCGGTAGGGATTACGAGGGCAGGGCCATAGTGGTGACACTCGGAAATATCAAGCCAGGATATTTACTTTTCCACCAGGTGGCGCTGGCGGCAGGCCCGCGCGAGCGCTGGCGGCAAGCGCTTGTTTTTGCGCGTCGCCGGTCTGGTTCTCCACCTGATCAAACACTACCCCGCGGCCTTTCATGGGTACCGCGGGATGCTTGCCGGTCATGTTCAGTATTTCAACGGCAGGCATTTGTCCCTCTTCCGGTTAAGGCTGTAAACTCACTCTCGCCTGCTTTGTCATCGGCCAAAATCGAGTAAAGTTTAGCTTTTATCACCAGGTTGCTGGTAGGGCACGATGACAGAGGGACCTTCGAACTTCACGGCCACCTTTCCAAACCTCTCGCGAAACTGATCCGGTGAAAGGTTTGTCTGCTCCGCCAGACGCTCGACTTTTTTCTCGTCCAGGAAATCTTCCGTTTTGAGGCGTATCATGTACTCCAAAGCCATTTCATATGACTCTGAATTGATATCAACCATTCGCACCTTGGTTCGTCCGGTGGAAGGGTCCATTATGGCGTAAAAGGGAATGGGGACAAAAGAGCCGTCCTGGATCGACACCATGTCGCCGGATCCACCGAGCAAAGCGTGCTTCGCCGCGGCAAAGCCAAGCTGTTTTGTGTATTCCATTTCAAAAGGGGTGGGGTTGTAGCATCGGAGCTCGTATCCGATATCCTTATCCACGATGGTGGTTGTTATCCCCAGCTTGCCCAGTTCCTCGCGAATTTTAAGTTTTACGACTTTCCCGAAATCGATCTCGGACAAACGCGGGTGGCCGTGCTCGTCATATTCGAGCTGGCCCATGGCGGCGAGCTGGTCTTCTGTCAGTTTTTCCGCCAGCCCTTCCGCCAGGATCGCCACGCCATAGTTCCTCCCCTTCGATTTTCTTTTGATGATCGCCCCTATGAGCGTATCCACCAGCCAATTAAAGTCAAGAAGCGGATCCTTGCATTCTTCCGGGATAACGGTCAATGTCGCGCCTACGGGGCTCCCGATCCCGAGAGCCAGGTGGCCCGCCTTTCGACCCATGGCAATCACTAAATACCAGCGCCCGGTGGTCTTCGCGTCGTTCATTATGCTTTTGAGGATGTTCACTCCGAAGCTTCTGGCGGAAGCGAAACCGAAAGTTCGAATGCCGTGCGGCAGGTTTATGTCATTATCGATGGTTTTGGGCACGTGTATGACCTGCAGCTTGCCTTCGGACTCTTTTGCCACTTTGTGGGAGGAGAAGCATGTGTCGTCGCCTCCGATGGTTATCAGGCAATTAATCCCAAGTTTATGGAGCGAGTTTACAACCTGCCTGGTGTCCTCCGCGTTTTTCGTGGGATTGGCGCGGGACGTCCGCAGGATCGACCCTCCATCGAAATGAATTACGGAGACATTTTCTATGTGCAGGGGAGTTGTTTTCGTTATGTCCCCTTTCATTATATGGGCGAATCCGTCGTATATGCCGATTACGTCGGCGCCATGGTTGCGAAGCTTGATCGTGGCCGCCCGTATGACGCCGTTGATGCCGGGAGCGGGTCCGCCGCCCACCAGCAAACCCACGTTTAAATTGGCCATGCTATTATCCTTCCAGTTAAGCTTTATCCCGCGTGTCACTACTTGTCCCTGCGTATGCCGCAGGGTTAAGGTTTCAGTGGGAGATCAAGACGAAATGCACATACCATCGCGCCTATCATGCAATCCTGTCAAGCCAGCCACCTGGAAATTACGATGCAAGCGATTTGACAGACAACCCTCCAAACCAACAAGTGGCTGGACATCGCACCGTAAGCAGTACCATAATAAACCAATATCATGGAGAAATGCTATGAGTAGATACCAGCTGGTATTCCTGTCGCTGGTTATTGCGTTTACCGGGACCGCCTGTACGGAGCAAAAAGCGCAGGAACCGAAAACATTGCGCGAAAAAGCCGGGGCTGTGGGCAGGATGGGCGACAAGACCTACACGACCAATCTCGAAAAAAATCTGGTGGGTGTAGTCGATTCCGCCGGCGAACACGCCAAAGAGCTCGAAGAAGCCGCGCAGGACTGATCCTTCCCCCGCTCCTTTTGGGCAATCCCAGGCTGGAATCGCCGTTCGGCTGCGCTGGACGCCTTCACTATCCGGCACAGTCCGAACTTGCCACAGGTGGTTAATCGCCAAAAATCCCCTTGATGGCCCCCAACCCCTTGTTTACGATATCCTGCATCCCGCCTTCGTCTTCATTTTCCGCGGATTGCTCTTCTTGCTCGTCATTTGCGTCCTGCTCCGCCTCCCGCTCAGATTCTTCCTGTTTCATCGCTTTTTTCATGTCGTCGATCATCCGATTCTGCTTGTTGGGCGCATCCGGATCCTTGAGACGCTCTATCATGGAGACGGCCATGGTTTTACTCATGTTATCAGTCTCAACGTTGTGAGATATCTCCACTCCGTCGGGGACTTTGAACATTTCATCCGGGACGGCGACATTTTTCTCGATTTTGGTGGCGACTGTGTTGACCTTCAAACCCATGACCGAGCCTACGATTTTCAAAACCACGGGAGTGTTTGATATCTGGTACGAGGTAACCCCCATCATAGTTACAACATCGCACTTGAACCCCAGGAAATCCGTGGCGTTATGTTTTACGGAGCCGCCCAGTTGCTTGGCGATGTTTAATCCTATTTCCTTAAGGTTTTTTCTTACGACAGCCTTGTCCTTGGCGGACAGTTTATTGTATTCCTCGAGGTAATATTTTTGTGGATTGGTGATTTTCTCGCCGGTTTTTTTATTCATGTCCACCGTTATTATCCAGTCGGGATTGATTATCTGCACGCTATTCGTGGATGTGGGGACAAACATTACCTTGCCGCTGGTTTTTGTAACCCTGACGATCTCTTCACCCGACCCGCGAGCGTAAAGCGTTTCGGTTCCCTTCTCTGTCCCGGATGCGTCATAATGGATAATAGCTGTTTTAAACGGCAGGACAGGCTTGAATGGGTTATCCCCGCCCAAAGCCTGGCATGGAACAGACACCAAGCAAATTAGCGCAAAATATAATGCCTTCCTGCCAGACGCAATAATCTGAATACTCATTATTATTCCTTCTTTGTTCCTTTTGCAATTAGATCATGTGGATATATAATATACTCGAACTTAAGGAAAAGCGAAGTTTGTCTTTTATTCCTTGACAACCATGCGGTCGGTTAATTACCGTATCTAATTCTGTTTTGAGAATCAATTGTGTGGGCCGCTAGCTCAGGTGGTAGAGCAACTGCCTTTTAAGCAGTGGGTCGTTGGTTCGAGTCCAACGCGGCTCACCAAGTGTAAACACAGGTAAATAGATGGAACAAAACGTCCCCATCGTCTAGTGGCCCAGGACACCGCCCTTTCACGGCGGCAACGCGGGTTCGACTCCCGCTGGGGACGCCATATTTGTTTGCGTGTTGCCGGGGTAGCTCAGTCGGTAGAGCAGAGGACTGAAAATCCTCGTGTCGGCGGTTCGATTCCGTCCCCCGGCACCACTAATTCAATGGGTTGCAACTCCTTGTTTTTGGCCAGTTTCCGACTGCCCGGCCTGAACACTCAATCACAAAACATCTATTCATTCTCCCGGTGTGTGGTCGTGTACGGCTGGGTGCGAACGCGGGTAGCCGTCAGGCATTCATATAAAGGGTCGTATACGACAAAATCAGGGCTATGAACGTTTGCGCAGACCTGCTCAACAAAAGAAATTAACGTTTAAACCCCGAATCCAGTACCATAACCATTATCTCCAGGGTCATCCCGGAGTTGAAATGGATGTTGTATAAATGACTGGTTGGCGATGGTGCGTTGGAAGTTTCGGAAAAAAGCGTGAACGGCGATAAACACCAGGAAGTGATCGTCATAGTTGGCCCATCCAACTCCGGTAAAAGCGAGATCTTCAACAAGCTTTCCAAATCATATTCCGTCGTGGCCAACTACGCTCAAACCACCATCGACCCGGTACGTAAAGAGGCTGTGATCGGAGGCCGGAAATTCTGCATATGGGACACGCCGGGGCTTATATCCCTGAATATCTGTTCCGAGGATGAAAGTTTCGCCAAGGACGCGCTGATAAAAGAAAACCCGGACATCATCCTTTTTGTGGCCGATTCGACCCGCCTGAAGCGCTCGCTGGTTCTGTTGTGCCAGGTGCTCGAGCTCGGAAGACCTGCGGCGCTGGCTTTAACCAAAACGGACGAGACTTTGCGTAACGGGACAGCCATCAATATCGATAAGTTATCGGCCAGGCTGAAAATTCCTGTCGCCAAGGCTGTTCTATTCCGCAAACATGATCTTGATCCGGTGGTCGAGGCGATCAACCAAAGCTGTGTGGCGGACAGGTTGATAAAATACCCGAGAGCCGTGGAAGAAGCGATCGAGGAAATCCGGGACAGTTTTCAGGGCGTCGGTAAAGCAGTTTCGAGAGGAATGGCGATTTTGTATCTTTCCGGCGACAAAGAGGCCACCAAAATCCTGCATGGAACTGGCGAAGACGTGGCGAGCCATGCAAGGGAGGCCGTGGTCAGATTTTATCGCAAGTCCCCCTTGTCCAACATCATGCAGATCACTTTTAACGCGCGGGAGGCCTGGGCGGACAAGTTGGCCGAAGAAATAACGCAGGCGGCCACAACACGAAAAACCCACGGCTTCGCGCAGAAAGCCGCGTGGGCGTCTCGTCATCCGGTTTTCGGGTGGCCTATTGTGCTGGCTATCATGTGGGTGACGTTTCTTGGGATCGGGTCGATCGCCACGTGGGTGGCTTCCTATCTGGACAATCAGATTTTCATTCCGCTCACCGGCTTTATCAGCTCACATATTGCAAACCCGTTCGTCAACGAGTTTCTGGTGGGGGATTTCGGCGTTCTTACCTTGGGTGTAATGAACGCCATAGGCACTGTGACGCCGATTCTGATCGTATTTTTCCTGATCGTAAATTTTTTGGAAGACGTGGGGTATCTACCCAATTTAAGCGTCCTGTTAAACCGGCTCTTCTCGCTTTTCGGGCTTACCGGCAAGGCGGTGTTATCGATGTCCATAGGGTTCGGATGCAATACGATGGCAACCTTGACCAGCCGCATGCTGGAGACAAAAAAAGAGCGGATCATAGCTTCGGCCCTGGTCGCCCTGGGCGTTCCGTGCGCTGTACAGTTGGGGGTGATGATAGCCATATTGTCCACCGCCCCGTTTTCCGCGCTTGTTTTCGTTGTGGCGACGGTTCTTGCCACGCAAATCGCCGCAGGGGCGTCGATGGGCAGGTTGCTTAAATCAGACAAGGCTTCGGATTTCATTATGGAACTTCCCCCTTTTCAGTGGCCCCATCCCAGAAACGTTGTTCGCAAAACCTACTATCGGGTTAAAAGCTTTTTAAAAGAGGCGCTACCTCTTTTTGCGCTGGGGGCCGTGCTGATGTTCTGCCTGGACAAAACCGGCCTGCTGGCGCTGATGATAAAAATGGCCCATCCAATTGTCACAGGTTTCCTGGAACTTCCGGATAAAACCACCGAGGTCTTTATGCTCGTCCTGTCGAGAAGAGAGCTGGGCGCGGTCTATTTCAAAAACATGGTAGACGCCATGGAGGTGGATTATTACCAGATAATAGTGGGGCTTGTGGTGATAACCCTGTTCATCCCATGCATTTCCAACACCATGATGATGATAAAAGAGCTGGGCCTGCGTTGGGCGGCGGCGATAAACGCGACTATTATAGTAATAGCCGTATTGGTCGGCGGATTGCTTAACCTGGTTGTCAGGATTTTCTAGCGCGCCCGGGAGGTGAGCTCCCGGATGTCTGTGACGGTGTAAAGGGGTATATATCTTACACCTCGTTTTTCAAACGTTTCAGCGCCGCCCATCTGCCGGTCCACGATCGCCACAAGAGCTTCAACAAACGCCCCGGCCTGCTCGACCGCTTCTATCGCCTTCACGCTCGATCCGCCGGTGCTTACCACATCCTCTACCACCACCACTTTGTCGCCCGGGTTTACTTTCCCCTCCAGCCGTTTTCCGGTGCCATGGCTCTTGGCTTCTTTGCGGACAATAAAATTGTTCAACGGTGCCCCCTCCAGGGCGGAGACCAGGCAGACAGAGGTCGATATGGGGACCGATCCCAGTTCCATCCCACCCACGGCCGATATATCCATATCCCGTATTCGATCGTAAATGGCCCTGCCCGCCAGCAGGCATCCGGCCGCGTCCAGGGTCAGCTCCTTTAAATCTATGTAATAATCCGATTTACGACCGGAGGCGAGGGTAAAGTCGCCGGTGCGATACGCTTTATCGCGTATGGCTTTAAGCAGGTTCATCCGTGTTTCTTCGCTGATGGACATGGGACTGCGCTTTCCTGTTTGTGTGATTATTCCGCTAACCACATATTATACAGAACGGACCAGCCAGGCCAGCCATCAATTTCGGCCTGGTCGCAAGAAATATTAAACCTCCACGGTTACCGTTTGCTACCATACTTTGCATGATGATAGAAAGTTTTCGATCAAATCCGAGCGTGTTGATAGTAAAACCATCCGCCTTGGGAGATATTATCCACACGTTTCCGGTTGTCCGGGCGATTAAAATGGCCCATCCCGCCGTGTCAATCACCTGGGTGGTGGCGGATAAATACGCGGAGCTGGTTTGCCTATCCCCTCATGTGGATGAAATAATCACCATCAGGCGAGACGATTGGGCCAGATGGTGGAAGCTCTCCACGATAAGAGGGTTGCTGGATTTTGCCGGTATGATCCGTGAAAACGAGTTCGGGGCCATTATCGATCTGCAGGGTCTGCTACGGTCCGGGCTGGTCACTTTTATCGCGCGTTCCAGGGTAAAGGTGGGGTTTAGCTACGCCCGTGAGGGGGCGGCGCTATTTTACAACATAAAAACAAGCGCACCAGACGACACCACACACGCCATAGACAGATATATGGCTGTTCTAAAAGCGCTGGAAATCACTCCTGAAAAACCATATGGTTTTGACCTGAAACTCCCGGCGGCGGAAATGCTCTGGGCTGACACGGTCACACCAGACGATCCCTACGTGGTGATCAACCCCAATTCCAGGTGGAAAACCAAGCGTTGGCCGACGGAGAGTTTTGCGGCGCTGGCCAGGGAGCTTTACACGAAATACGATTTGCGATGCGTGATTACCGGGGGCGGCCAGGACATGGACCGGGGCGAAAGGATGGCCGAGCTTGCGGGGGATGGCGTGACGAACCTAACCGGAAAGGGCGGGCTTACGCATCTGGCGGCTATTTTGGCCAAATCGGTCGGGATTATAACAAACGACTCCGGCCCATTGCATCTCGCTGTGGCGTTGGGCGTCCCGACTGTTTCGATTTTCGGGCCGACAGACCCGGCCATGACGGGCCCGTACGGTGACGGCCATTTTACGGTCACCAACAAGGTCGATTGCTCGCCCTGTCTGAAACGAAAATGTCCATATGCCCATGAGTGCATGGACGGTCTGCCGGTCGCCAGGGTTGAACAAGCATGGCGTAACCTGTCGGAATCGGGCAGGCCATGAAGTCCCTCGATACAGCCTTGTTCCGCTATATAAATGACGGTCTTGCGGGCGATTTTATGGACTGGTTCATGGCGACAGCCACTTCTCCGCACTCGTGGACGGCGCCAGTCCTGGTTTTGTGCGCCGCGATGGTCGCGGTGGACAGAAAGCGGGGAATCATCGCTATCGTGGTGGCGCTGGCGGCTGTGGGAATCGGCGATGCGTTTTCGGGTCAATTGTTGAAGCCGTTTTTCGGACGTATAAGGCCATGCAACGCTTTGCAGGATGTGCATCTGCTTGTTGGATGTACACAGTCGTTTTCATTCCCTTCGAATCACGCGGTAAATTCTTTTGCCATAGCCGGCGCCATTGGTTATATATTCAGGTCCCTGTTATGGATATTATTGCCCGTGGGGGTCACGGTTGCGATATCGAGAATCGCGGTCGGGGTTCATTACCCTTCCGATGTCGTTACAGGAGGCGTGTTCGGGTTTGGTTTGGGATGGGGCTTGGCGGCTGTGTCCATAAAACTCCTGCCTTCGGCTTTTACCAGGACAAGCGGCAAAAAACAGGCGGTGTTTCTGGACAGGGACGGGTGTGTCAACGTGGAGGACAATCACATAAGGGACATAACCCAGTTTCGTCTTTACCCCGACTCGATAGAATCGATAAGAAAACTTAACAAAGCCGGCTTTTTAGTTGTGATTATAACGAATCAGTCAGGCGTGGCCAGGGGATACATGACCGAAGAGCTTGTCAACGAGGTTCACCAGCTACTGTTAAAATGGTGCCACGACGCGGGGGTGAGAATCGACGATATACGCTATTGCCCCCATCATCCGGACGGGGCTGTGGATCGTTACTCCATAAAATGTGGTTGCAGAAAACCGGAGCCGGGCATGCTCCTGGACGCGGCGGAAAAGCTCGGGATCGACCTGACCCGCTCCTACGTGGTGGGGGATAAAATCAGTGATATCAAACTCGGCCCGGCTACAGGCGCCAAAGCCGCGCTGGTGCGGACCGGTTTTGGGGCCGGGGAAGAAGTGAAAATACAAAGAGGCGAAGCCAACCCTCCGAATCATATAGCGGATGGCATAGGCCAGGCGGTGGACTGGATCCTGGAGGACTCCCGTTTGCCCCGATGACAAGGTTCAGGTAGAATGAAGACAGGTAAAGGAAAATCAAGGTGATGCGTTATGGAACGTGATAATATTTCAGAACGCGGAAACGTAAGAGTGTCGGTATGTTTCCCTGTCCATTTCACGATACCGTCAGACCCCGGCCATTTAGCGGACCTCATAACAAACCATCGTACCTGCGACAGGTTCGGCGCTCCACCGTCGGCGTTCAGCGACATGCCCTCCGACTTGACTGACCTGACCGAATTCCAAGAGACTTCACCGCACGTTTTCAGTATGTGGATGTCTTTAGAGCGCAAGATCGATCACCTGCTGTGGATGGCTCACAAGGAAACATTCGAAGACAAGGATATGGAGCAGGGCGTTTGTGTCGACATGTCCGCGGGTGGGGCGTGTATCCAGACCGGCAGAGAGCTGGCGCTGGGAGATACAATTCATGTACGCATGTCGCCCCCCACTTTTCCCGTATTTCTCGTTGAGACTCTCGGTGTTGTGGTCTCGTCGCACCGGGATGAGCAAGACGAGAGCAAATGGCGGACCAGGGTGGAGTTTACCGCCATTAACAAAAGCGACCAGGAAGACCTGATAACCTACATTTTTAAACGCCAAAGAGAAATTCTTCGAGACACCTCGGATTGATACAAAAAACCTTTGGACGGCAATGGCGCCCTGTTATCCATCGGGCAAGCGTTGGTTGTCGCTCAATTATGGTTAAAATATTCGGCACAATCATTGCATTTTCAATTGAAAGCAGATGTGCGCGGCTCCGTCAAATATCTGACTATCAGTCGAACATATACCTGGAGTGATTGTGGAAGGCGAGCTTAACATATTAAGTTTCAATTGGCACGAGCCATATCTTTGGAACCTTGCCAAGACCGGCCATCGGTTCGATATCGTGGAGCCGGACCGGGGCAGGCGTGGTATAAGAAGCTGGAACACGAAAATCCGGCCTGTTCCGGAAAATGTTTCTATCGTATCCGACGCCCTCCTCATCGCAAACCTGGACAAGGGGCTGTATGACGTGGCGGTTGTGCATAACTTCTCCGACTTAAAGCGCGTAGCAGACGTCGACATTCCAACTATCCTTGTCCTACACAACAAGCTGACCTGCGAGCTTAAAGCGGGGTCAGACACCGTAACAAGAAGCGATTACCTGTCGCAGATTGAAATTCTTCTAAATAATGTTGATTTGTTGGTGTTTGTTTCCGAATCAAAAAAGGAAGACTGGGGATTTACCGGTTCTGCCATGGTTATACGCCACGGTGTGGATATCCGGGAGATGCACACCTACAGCGGAGCCACGCCAAAAGCGCTTCGGGTGGGGAATGCGATCAGGCAAAGGGATTTTATGCTCGGTTATAATACACAGGAAGAGATCCTGGAAGGCCATGAAAATTCATTAATAGGGATCAATCCGCAAATAGAAAAATCCGAAACACCACGAAGCTTCGATGATCTCAAGGCTATGTACGCCAGCCACAGGTTATACCTGAACACAACCATAGAACCGTATGAAGACGGATACAACATGGCCATGCTCGAAGCCATGGCCACCGGCATGCCGGTTGTGTCGATCACAAACTCCTCCTCGCCAATCACAGATGGTGTAGAGGGGTTCATATCGTCCGACATTGGATATTTGCGGAGGAGAATCTCTCAACTGCTTGATGACCAGTGGCTTGCCGCAAACCTGGGCTCAAAAGGCAAAAGCAAGGTCGGGCGGGAGTTTTCCATGGAAAAATTCATCACCAGCTGGAACAAGGCTTTCGGTGCGGCGATAAGGAAATACCGTGAGAAGCCAAAAACTTCGGTGACCCCTGCGATGGACGAAAACAGATGGCCATAAGTGTATTCAGGAAAAACATTGACGCTATAAAAAAACATGATCGTCAGCTGGCGGAGCGCCTGGAAAAGGTTTCTCCATCACCCAGGATATCGAGAGTCGTAGATTCGTCAGGAAAAATAATTCTTAATGTAGCCGGGCCGGACGCGGAAAGTAGTCTGAAAATTCCGGATATCGGCGGGCCGATGCTGGACTCTGTCGCCGGGGAGTTCTCCTCGGCCAGAATGGTTGTAGCGCTTGGCTTCGGCTCCGGCAGGATGCTGTCAGAGATAGTGGACAGGACATCCTCACAAACTTTCATCCTGCTGGTGGAGCCTGATATCGACCTGTTCGCATCCATAGTGCGGGAAGTGGATTTGTCCAGGATATTCAGCCTTG
>JAJRZK010000016.1 GCA_024275315.1 Nitrospirota bacterium | reverse complement strand
GTTTTAATAGCTCTGAAAACATGGTTCCTATCTTGGTCACGGCTTGAATCTCCTTTGTTGGCAATGTTAAATGCAATCTCATTATCCAACATTTATGGCGATTCAGGCCTGACCAGTTTAATTTTTACCGGACACTAGTGAAAAAGAGTAAATAAAAAGGAAGTGGATCGCCATGAACCCGCCGAAGTGGCCGAGGAAAAACGGGCCGTAGAACAACATCAGCCAGCGGTTGATCACCGCCATTTTAAACAGATTGTAAAAACCGATGATGGCGCTTTCTCCCCAGTAAAGCACCATAACTTCACCCAGGTTCCAGCCGAAAAAGACCGTGCCGGCGACCGGGGCGAGATTTGCGACAATGAGCGCGAGCGTCGACGGGGATGACAGCGTAACCGGCTGATCGGTGATTGTGGGCCATGACACTTGTCTGTCCGGCGCCTTTTTTGGAAACGGCTCCGGCTGTTCGGTCACCGTATCCTCCGGCAGGGGATCGCCTTTGCGGATCGCACCGCCGACCGCGGTCTCTATCCGCCTTGTCCACTCTTCCAGCTTGCCTGCGTCTATATTCGATCCAAAGCCTATGGTTTGTCCGCCATAGTCGAACGCCAGGTGCGCCCCGCGCCATGAGGTTCCCGATTTCGGAGCTGGATGTTCTATACGCAGATTGCGCATTTTCGAAACGTCGTATTCAACTCCCAGGGCAAGCCCCGGCAAGCCCATATATATCTCTACCACACCTCGGCGCACCTTGAGCGTCTCGCTCCCGAACAACAGCGCCGCCAATATTAGTGTCAGGATCAGCGGCGCCATCGACCAGGCCAACAGCCACGCGCTCAGGAAAAGCGCGCTTGCCAGGCCGAACAGCGTATCCAGCTTGATCCATTCCGAATAGGCGTGATAAAAGGTGGTAACCGCTGGAATCATGAACGCCACATCCGCCGCCGCGATCAACACGATCGCCAGCGGTGAGCGTTTAAAAGGCAGTGACACTACCAGATTGTCGTTACCGGACGGGGGGATGGGGCCCACTCTGAACTTAGGTTTCAGCGAGTGTTTTTTCATCGTACAACTATCGCCAGAGCTTTCGTATCACGGCGGTGGATGGATAAAGTCGAAGTGTGACAGGTGCGATTGTTCATATACCCTTTCCGGTCTCTCATAGTCACTGTCCCATAAGTGCGGCAGATCGCCATATCTTAAAACCCAGCCGGTTTTATCTTGATAGTCTTGTTTACAGCGGCGAATCGGATACCTGTGATACTCACAGGCTCCGGCAGTCTATATCTGGCAGGTTGAAATCGCAGATTTCAAATTATCTTCCCGTAACAATCATGGCCCTTCGGGACGACCATACAAACATATTGTCATACGCGGCTGTGCTATGGTTCGCCGGAAGATAACCATCTCATGAAAAACCTGCCCATTGTCTCAATGGCGGCCACAAAATCCGTATTACTTTCAGCGGAACTGGTTATGTCGGTAAAGAAAAAGCTTCTGCCCTTCACTTTACCCATTCCTCCTCCGATGGTTCCGCATATTGCAAAAAAGTCAAATTACAAAACCTGCCCTCCCCTCTTTGCATGTTGCGCTGATAGCGCTAACTAGAACAGCGGATGCATAGGTTTGTCGAACCAGAACCTCTCGTGCTCCTTGCCGGTCCGTTCCAACAAGCTTCCATTTGCCATTTTCCTTGGTCAGCACAGGTTGCTGTCCAGCCAAGCATCGGCCGTGATGAGGTTTTTTTCTCCTTCGGGAATCCCCATCAGCAATACGCTACAGCGAATGATCATTACGTTGCTATTGAACGATGTGGTGATGAAGCGCATGCGGTGCACGGTCGCCATATCGTGCATCTGGGAGAATATCCTTTTCCACATCTGTTTCACCGACTCTTTGCGATGTGGCTCGTTGATGTAGTTGTCCGAACAAAGGGCCAGCAGGTCGTCCAACCTCTCATTCTCGATTGATCTTCCCCCGTTTTCACGGACACTTTTCTAAGCAGCTTTTTGGTCTGAACCCCTTGCTTTGGACATCAGCTCCGGTCATTTGAGTCACTGGATTTGAAGCCATAGTTGTTCATACTCCACCGGCGGCAGATAGCCCAACGCCGAGTGGAGACGTTTCTGATTGTACACCAC
>JAJRZK010000015.1 GCA_024275315.1 Nitrospirota bacterium | reverse complement strand
GAACATAATCCGCCAGACCCTTACGGCTCAAAACCTCCGTGATCGCGGCTGTCAACGTCGTCTTGCCATGATCCACGTGACCTATCGTTCCCACGTTGACGTGAGGCTTGCTCCTGTCAAATTTCTCCTTGGCCATGATTTTCCCCGAAGACCTCCGATACTATATTAATTCCATTAAATTCATCTAAAACTACGAAGCCACCTTCTCGGACACCTTGCCCGAGTATTTCAAAACGATCTCGTCAGCCAAGGATTTAGGTGTCTCGTCATAATGGCTGAACTGCATTGTGTAGGTCGCCCTGCCCTGGGACAAAGACCGTAGATCAGTGGCATAACCAAATATATCCGACAGCGGAACCGCCGCTTTTATCACTTTTGCGTTGGACCGTTCGCTCATCTCCAGAACTCTCCCTCTCCGGGAGTTCAGGTCACCCATGACATCGCCCATGTAACTTTCCGGCGTAACCACCTCCACCTCCATGATCGGTTCGAGCAACACCGGCGAGGCTTTGCTCATCCCGCTTTTAAACGCCATGGAGCCTGCGACCTGGAAAGCTATCTCCGACGAGTCCACCTCGTGGTACGATCCGTCAACCAGCTTCACTTTCATGTCCACCACCTGAAAACCCGCCAGAACTCCGGAGGACATCGCCTCTTCGACACCCTTTTTTACCGCGGGAATATACTCTTTGGGTATGACACCGCCCACAATTTTGTTTATAAACTCAAAACCGCCGCCGGCCTCGTTCGGCTCCAGCTCCAGCCACACATGGCCAAACTGGCCCCTGCCGCCTGTCTGGCGAACAAATCTCCCTTCGGCCTTGACGCTTTTGCGGATGGCCTCACGATACGCCACCATCGGCTTGGACACATGGGCGTCTACGGTAAACTCCCGTTTCAACCGGTCCACTATGATCTCCAGATGAAGCTCACCCATGCCGGCTATCAGGGTCTGCCCTGTTTCGCGGTCCGTCTTGACCTTGAACGTGGGATCCTCCCGGGATAACTTGGCCAGGGCTTCACCGAGCTTGTCCTGTTCCACTTTTGTGGTGGGCTCGATGGCCACCTGGATGACAGGCTCTGGAAATTCCATCGATTCCAAAATGATTTTTTTGTCCGGGTCGGATAGGGTATCGCCTGTAACGGTGTTTTTCAGTCCGACGACCGCGGCGATATCTCCTGTGCTTACTTCCTTTATGTCTTCGCGTTTGTCCGCGTGCATTTTAAGCAGCCGGCCTATACGCTCCTTTTTGCCCTTCAGGGCGTTGAGAATGTACCCACCGCTGTTTAGCGAACCCGAATAGACCCTGATAAAAGCAAGCTGACCTACAAACGGGTCCACAATTATCTTGAAAGCAAGGGCTGAAAACGGCTCGTCGTCAGAGGCTTTTCTCGTCTCCTGCTCTCCCGTGTCCGGGTTGGTTCCTGTTATGGCCTGCACATCCACAGGTGACGGCAAATACTCCACGATGGAGTCGAGAAGCGCCTGGACACCCTTGTTTTTAAACGACGCGCCGCAAAGCACCGGAACGATTTTCAGGGAACAGCAACCCTTTCTGAGTGCGGCCTGAATCTTTCCTTCGGAAATGGGCTGGCTGTCGAGATAGAGCTCCATGATTTCCTCGTCCACGTCCGCGACAGATTCCATGAGACTCTCACGATATTTCTCCGCCTGGTCTTTCATATGATCCGGAATGTCCTGGACGGTTGGATTGGCCCCCATCGCCCCTTCCTGGTCGAACATCACGGCTTTCATGGTGATAAGGTCCACAAACCCGACAAAGTTGTCTTCAGATCCGATGGGTATCTGAAGAGCCACCGGATTGTGGCCCAACCGTTCGCGTATCTGGCCCAGCACCCCGTAGAAATCGGCTCCGACACGGTCCATCTTGTTGACAAACGCAATTCGCGGAACCTTGTACTTGTCCGCCTGGCGCCAGACCGTCTCGGACTGGGGCTCCACCCCTCCGACAGAGCAGAAAACCCCGACAGCGCCATCGAGCACCCTGAGGGACCGCTCCACCTCCACGGTGAAATCGACATGGCCGGGAGTGTCTATTATATTGATGGTGTGCTTGCCCCACACGCAGGTCGTGGCCGCGGAGGTTATCGTAATACCCCGCTCCTGCTCTTGCACCATATAGTCCATAACCGCGGTACCTTCATGGACCTCGCCTATCTTGTGGGTAATACCTGCGTAGAACAGTATCCGCTCGGTGGTCGTGGTTTTTCCGGCGTCAATATGGGCCATTATGCCTATATTGCGAATTCTGTCCAAAGGAACTTTGCGGGCCATTTTATTGTCGTCTCCAGGTCGGGACTACCATTTGTAGTGGGAAAAGGCCTTGTTGGCTTCGGCCATTTTATGCGTGTCTTCTTTTTTCTTGCACGCCACGCCCGTGTTGTTGTAGGCGTCCATGAGCTCCCCCGCCAGCTTGCCGGAAAACCCTCTTTCATTCCGTTTGCGGGCGCTTTCTATAATCCATCTGACGGCGAGAGCCAGGCGGCGTTTCGGGTGGACCTCAACGGGAATCTGGTATGTCGAACCGCCCACACGCCGGGATTTAACCTCCAGAGAAGGCTTCACCTGTTCGATGGCCTGCTTGAAAACCTCCAACGGATCATTGCCGGTTTTTTCCTTGACCTTGTCCATCGCGGAGAAAAAGATCCTTTCGGCCAGGGCCTTTTTGCCTTGTTTCATTATGATGTTTATGAAACGGCCTATGAGAGGGTCGGAATACTCCTTGCTCCGGTCCTGAACTTTCTTGAAGGCTACATGTCGTCTAGGCATCTTGAATCACTTCTGAGTTATTTCTTTGGTCTTTTTGCGCCATATTTGGAACGGCCCTGCTTGCGGCCGTCCACTCCCAGTGTGTCGAGAGTGCCACGAATTACATGGTAACGTACGCCGGGAAGGTCTTTGACTCTGCCCCCGCGGATCAGGACAATCGCGTGCTCCTGGAGATTGTGCCCCACACCCGGGATGTAGGTGGTCACCTCATAACCGTTGGTCAACCTCACCCTGGCGACCTTCCGGAGCGCCGAGTTCGGTTTTTTGGGGGTAGAAGTATATACCCTGACACACACTCCCCGACGCTGGGGACAACTGACCAGCGCAGGGCACTTCGTCTTCTTTTCGGCTTTCTTCCGGCCTTTGCGAACCAACTGGTTTATAGTGGGCAAAATCCTAACTCCCGACAGGCGTCAACCGCCGCTTCTTAACGTTGCAAAAACGCCGCAATGATCTTCACTCGACGTCACGTTCTCTTTTTGAAAAATTAAACAGTCTAGATTATAGGGTATTGCATGTCAATAAGTTTTATATTTTATTTTTCATCCGATTTCCACCCGCCATTATCCCGTTTATAACGCCCGAGCTACATTGTTTCCATGGGATCGACATCCACGACAACCCTGGCTTTGCGCCGTACAGGCGCGGGGATAGTGTCCAGTTCCGAGACAATTTTTTTTACGCCGGCCGACATTATGCCTGAACGATCCGCCTTAAGCAAGATGCGCCACCGATACCTGTTGCGCACCTTGAAAACCACCGCCTCCACCGGCCCCAGATGTGTCAATCCCGGTGTATTTGATGTTATACGGCTGATGATCGGTTCTGCGCATTCTATAAACCGCTGGCCGTTTTTCACCGACGACGCCTCGATCCTTATTCTCGACAGCCGAACAAAGGGTGGGTATCCAGCCAGTTTTCGCAACTGCGCTTCTTGCTTGTAGAAAGACGCGAAATCGTGGCGGGCCGCTTCTGATACGCTGTAATGGCCGCCACTTAGCGTCTGGACCACTACAAGCCCTCGCCCGCCGCCCCCCCTGCCGGCGCGTCCAGCCGCCTGGGTGATCTGCTGAAAAGTCCTCTCCGCCGCCCGGAAATCCGGCATGTGCAACATGTTGTCCGCGGAGATCACCCCCACCAGTGTTATGCCTGGATAATCATGCCCTTTGGTGACCATCTGTGTGCCGACAAGTACATCCACGGACCGGTTTTCCACCGCCTCTAAGATGGCGGCCGATGAAGAGCGTCTTGACGTTGTATCCCTGTCCATGCGGGCGATCCTCGCTCCCGGAAACAATTCGCTTATCTCCTTTTCGACTTTCTGTGTTCCCGCTCCGCCGGCGAAAAGCTCTCCGGATCCGCATTGGGGGCATTTGTCCGGAGCGCGCTCCGAATACCCGCATGTGTGACAGTTGAGTTTTTTCGTGGAGGAGTGCAGCACCAGGCTCAACGTGCAGTTGCGGCACTCGAACACATGCCCGCATCTGTCGCACTGGACAAACCGGGCCGCTCCCCGTTTGTTGATGAACAACAGCGATTGTTCTTTTGCTTCCAGGCGTGACCTTAGCGCCTCAGCCATTTCCTGGCCCACTGTTTTTTTGCTGTCCGGCTCCACAATTTCCACTTCTGGCATTTCCCGGCCGTCTGTCCGGTGCGTAAGCTCGACAAGCCCGTATTTTCCGGTCAACGCGTTGTGGTAGCTTTCCATGGATGGCGTGGCCGATCCGAGCACGACGGGAACCCCCTCCATGGAGCATCTTTTTATGGCTGTGTCTCTGCCGTGATATCTGGGGGAATCCTCCTGTTTATAGGATGCGTCGTGTTCTTCGTCGATTATCACCAGCCCCAGATTGGGCATGGGCGCGAATACCGCAGACCTCGCTCCGACAACCAATCGGCTCTGGCCGGTTCTTACCCTGTCCCAGTTCATGTGCCGCTCCTTTGGTTTCATACCTGAATGCAGAACAGTGACGCGAAGACCAAGACGCTTTTCAAACCGGCTGGTTATAATATCGCACAAAGCTATTTCCGGAGTGAGAACGAGCACGCTTTTCCCTTTGTTCAGCGCCAGGCGGGCCAGCTCCGCGTAGACCTCGGTTTTGCCGGACCCTGTTACGCCGTATATCAGGTGCGTCGAAAAACGGCCTTTTTCTATGTCAGGCGCCACGCTGGCCACGGCTTTTCGCTGGTCATCGGTAAGCCTCACCGGCTCGACCTTCACCCGTGCGGCGGGCTCTTTGGTTTCGACGTTTCTTTGCGTGACGATCCTTCCGGCTTGCCTGATCCTTGTGAAACTTTTTACGAGTTTGCCGGAAAGTATTTTTTTTAGCTCGGCCTGAGTCATCTCCAGGTCGGCGGAGAGCAGGTGGAGCTTTCTTTCTCCCCCCTTGTGACGCAGTGTCTCATATATCCTGTTGGCGATTTTCGATCTGGACGATGGCGGTCTCTCCCCGGCGAGTTCCACCACGGTCACGAGTTTCGCGTCGTTTCTTGGCATGATAAGTGGAATCACATCACCCGGAGGGGCCGCGTAATAGTCCGCCACCCACAGGGCGAGTTTGATCTGGTCGCTGGAAACCACCGGCTCGTCATCAATGATCTGTGTGATCTGCCTGGTTTTTATATCCACCTGCTCAGAGAATCCCGCCACAAGCCCTATGATCTTTTTCGGCCCAAATGGAGCGACGACTCTTTTTCCGATTTCCAGCTCCGACGCCATGGTCTGCGGAACAGAATATGTGAAAAGCCCGCGCACAGCCCTTGGCGAGATTACCTGGGCAAAAATCGGGTCGCTAGCGGTCTTGCCCGTCATATGGATTCGGCCGGAAAATGTTGTCGGTATTCACGGCGTATGGATAACAGAAGCAATTCGGAGCAAATTGACATAACTCCAATTTATTATATAATTCACCTGTTGTCAGACGATTTTTTCATTGCTTCTCATTTTCATAAGGTCCGCCGTGCCCTACAGAGCCTGGTTCGAATGCTTTAATAGCGACTGCAAGGAGAGATACGCCCTTACAGACATAGTCTACAACTGTGGCAAATGCGGGTCCCTGCTACAGGTGGTGCACGATTATGACAAGATAAAAGAAACCTCCGGCGGCCACTGGATGCGGCTGTTTGACGACAGGAAACGGCGCAACACGTGGCCTTACGGCTCCGGCGTATGGAAAATGAAGGAGTGGGTCTGCCCTGCTGTCGACAACGATAACATCGTGTCGATGTACGAGGGTGAATCAAACCTTTTCCTGGCCGAACGTCTTGGGAAGGAAATCGGTGTGCCGGACCTGTGGATAAAGCTCTGCGGAAACAGCCACACAGGGTCTTTTAAGGATCTGGGCATGACCGTGCTGGTATCCATGGTCAAGCAGATTATCTCCGAGGGGGGCGATATCCGGGCGGTGGCCTGCGCCTCCACGGGAGACACGTCCGCCGCCCTGGCGGCTTACTGCGCCGCGGCCGGTATCCAGTCGATAGTGTTTCTGCCGAAAAACAAGGTGTCACCCGAGCAGCTTATCCAGCCCATCGCCAACGGAGCCCTGGTGCTGGCTTTGGACACCGATTTTGACGGATGCATGAAAATCGTGCAGGAAGTGACCTCGGACAGCACGATTTATCTGGCCAACTCCAAAAACTCCCTCAGGATCGAGGGGCAAAAGACCGTAAGCATGGAAATAGCCCAGCAATTCGATTGGGACATCCCGGACGTGATCGTGATCCCGGGAGGCAACCTGGGGAACGTATCTGCGCTTGGCAAGGGGTTTTTGTTGCTGGAAAAAGTCGGCATAGTTTCCAAACGTCCCAGGATTGTTTGCGCCCAGGCCGAGATGGCGAATCCTCTTTACCGATATTACAAATCCGGATACACCGACTACAAGCCGATCCAGGCCAGCCCGACATTCGCCAGCGCCATCCAGATTGGCGACCCTGTTTCCATCGACAAGGCCGTTTCCATGCTCAGGGAGTTCAATGGCGTGGTCGAGCACGCCTCCGAGCAGGAGCTTGCAGACGCTTGCGCCAGGGGTGACAGAACGGGGATGTACACGTGCCCACATACGGGTGTGGCTCTCGCGGCCCTGTTCAAGCTTGTCAAGCGCGGCGAGGTGGAGCAGGGAGACAGGGTGGTAGTGATTTCCACCGCTCACGGCCTGAAATTTTCCAATTTCAAGCTCGAATATCACAAACAGGCGCTAAGCCACATAAAATCCCATTACGCGAACATGCCGATGGAGCTACCCGCGGACACCGACGCGGTGCGCAAAGCCATCGACGAACGCCTAAGTGAAAAAAACCAGCGACCCCGGGCCGGATAAGCCACCTGTTATTTTCGCCCGGGCCGGCGGCTCTACCTTGCTTTTCTCAGCCTTTTGATAACGTACCTTTTGGCCGTAAGAGCGTTGTTTTTCATAAAGTCGCTTATCTCGTCATGATCCCTGGCGTTGGATATTATAAGATCCAGCGACCTTTTAAGCTCTTTTAGAGTATCCCTCGATTTAATCCTGTCGAAGGGTTTGGAGCTTGCCACGGGATCGTCCAGATCCACACCGGAAAGCTCCAGCACTTTTTGTTTTTCGTATTCAAGATCGAACCTTTCCCTGGTCGGCACCTTGACCACTATCACTTTAGGTGACGCCACCTTGATCTGGGGCGGAGCCGATTTTTGACTGGTTTTGCTTTCCACCCGGATGACATCCGGTTTCCTGTTGGCGATATCGGCCAGAACCTTTGACTGCTTGTTTATAGCCGCCACCAGTTCCCTGTTCGACCTTTCAAACGCACCGATCCATTTGGCCAGCGACTCATCCTTCTCGGCTACCTTCGCAACGGCCACAGGGTCGGCCTGGGTGATGACCGGTTCCGGCTTGCGCAGCCCCATGCTTGTCGCCAGGTCCGGATAAATATCCATCACGACAAGCGCCAGAAACGTGGCCACAGGAGCGCTCAGTATTATCGCCAAAGCCAGCCTTATAAAAGATATCCCCTGGTACGCGTAGTACTCATCGTGTTCTTCGTCCAAGTGCGAGCCACCATACGCCAGCTCAAGATCCTCGTCGTTCAGGGGCAAATCCCCCTTGCCCCGCTTTGGGTTTTCCTCGTACCGGTTCACCGTTATATAAATCCTTGTTTGAACAGAAAATGGTTTTAGTATAGCTTAGGGTATGAGTTTTGGAAAATTTTTCCTGGCCTGCGCCGTTACCGTCACCTTTATCACAGGACCAGCCGCCGCCCAGTTCCCGTCACAACCGCCGCAAAGCGGGGTCGTGGTTTATGTGTATGACGGCGACACGATCCAGGCGCTCCTGGGCGGACGCAAATACAAGGTGCGGCTCCTGGGAATAGACACCCCGGAAACAGACGGGCCATATACAAAAGCAGAGCCGTTAGGCGAGGAGGCCAAGGCAAGAACCAAGCGCCTGGCGCTGGGTAAAAAGGTGACCCTGGAGTTTGGCGCTGATTCCCTGCGAGACAAGTACAACCGTTTGCTGGCCTATGTAACGCTTCCCGATGGCAGATGCCTGAACCAGATACTGATCCAGGAAGGGCTTGCAGAGGCGTTTCACAGGGGGGCGTACACCCGCAAAAAGCTGTATCACAAGCTCGAGGCCGAAGCGAGAAAACACCGTTTGGGCATCTGGAAATACAAGCGATACCGCAACAAAAACCATCGACAGCGATCAACCCCGAAAAACCGCTGAACGCTATTTGAACGACTCTTTTTTTATGTCGTACTCCTTTAGCTTTCGGTGAATCGTCCTCGTGTTCACCCCCGCCATCGAGGCAGTCTGGCTGATGTTGCCCTTGCAGACCCTGAGCGTGTTGATCAGATAATCCCGCTCCACCGCACTCACCACATCCTGAAGCGTGCCATGCTCGCCGACGCCCGCTCCCGGGTCACGCTCCGGAGCCTGGATATCGATTCTTTCAATGTATGGTCCCCGGCTCAATATCACGGCTCTTTCAATAAGATTGCGGAGCTCGCGCACATTGCCAGGCCAATGGTAATCGCGCATCTGGGTCATGGCGGCAGGTGTAAAACCGTGCAGGTCTTTCCCCATCAGCTCGCTGAACACCTTCAGGTAGTTTTCAGCCAAAAGCTCCACATCCTTTCCCCTCTCACGCAGGGGAGGCAGGCGTATGGGCATTACGTTGATCCGGTAATAGAGATCCTCCCTGAAATCACCGTTTTTAACCGCCTCGGCAAGGTCTATGTTCGCCGCGCAGATAAACCTCACGTCGACCTTCACGGCTTCGTTGGAACCTACCCTGGTGATCTCACCCTCCTGGATGGCCCGCAGGATTTTCACCTGCATGCTCTGGGATATCGTCCCTATCTCGTCCAGGAACAGCGTGCCCTTGTGGGCGATTTCGAATTTGCCGATCCTGCGTTGCGACGCCCCGGTAAAGGCGCCCTTCTCATGGCCGAAAAGCTCCGTCTCCAGCAACGAGTCCGGCAAGGCCCCGCAGTTGATGGTTACCAGCTTTCTGTCGACCCGTTTGGAGCTTTGATGTATGGCCCTTGCGACGAGCTCTTTGCCTGTTCCGGTTTCGCCGAGTATGAGCACCGTCGAGTTTGTCGGAGCCACGGATTTCATGATTTCAAACACCTCCGCCATTTTCTGATCCTGGCTGATGATGTTTGAAAATTCGGCGTTAACAATCAGGTCCTTGCGGAGTTGTGAAATATCCCTGACGATTTCGATGACATATTTCACTTCCCCGAGGTTATCCTTCAAAGGGAATGCGGAAATCTCCTTGAAAGAGCCTCTGCTTTTTTTGTCGTGAAAAACGTTGAACACCGGGGAGCCGGATTCGAAAACCTTGTCAATAACACAGAACTGGCATTGTTCCGAGCTGTGGTAGAACTTGTCGAAACATTTTGCGCCCGGCTTTGTCGCCTCCGCCAGGGGTTTTCCTATGGTATCCAGGCCTGTTTTGTTTGTATAGACCAGGTGGAACGACCTGTCGACTATCTTGACAGAATCCTGGATTCCATCCAGCACACCCTGAAAAAAGTCGGCGTTGATCATCCCGACGGCGCCTTCTTCGACATCGAACAGTTCCATAACCCAGCCTAGGTCAGTTCATAGATAATATCCGCCGCAACCTGAGCGCCCCCCAATGGTGGCGAATCTTCCGGGTGCGGCGTGTCCAGAAGTTGTATGATATGACTATCCAGACAACCATCAAAGAATTCTTTTTCCGTCAATTCCAATACGCTGATATATTTTTTTGTCTGCTCGGACAGCGTGTTAAATTCTATGAAATCAGATCGGGCGGTATAAAGCAAATGCCGCCCGGCGCAGATTAACTCCGAACACAAACCGTATCCCATTTTCCCTATCACCACATCGCATGCCGAGACCAGGTCCTCGTGTCTGGCCATGTCTCTGCCAAAACAACGAACCCTGCCATTTTGTTTCACCTCGTTTCCCGGCGTGATTATATTAAACGATGTCACCCGCCTTTCCACGTCACGAAAAAACCGGCCCATTCCCATGCCGCCAAACGACACCAGCGCGACGGGGTTGTCCGTCAATCCCAGATCATGCCGCGCTTGCCGCCTGGTTTTCGCGGATACTTTCGCTATCAGAGGTATGTTTATAATATTATCATATTCCTCGAACCCTCCGGACAATGGTGTCCGCAATATTTTGTCCGCTTTTGCATATATCCCATGGAAAAATCTGGTAAGATCGGCAAAATCCGGCCGTGACCTGGCATAGTCCCCGAGGATCCAGTCCCAGACAAAGTTGGCCACCACCACAGCAGGTATCCCGGCGCGGCAAGCCGCTTCGACCCCCACCGGAGCGATATCGGCCACTATGACGGAAGGCTTTATTCTGTTGATAGCGTCAAGCTCGTTCTTTACGTTGATATCGATATTTCTGTATTGATCGGAAAAACGGTCGTACGTGGCGTTGATGTCGGTTGTAATGCTGTCCAACTGGGCGGGACCCGGGTCCACATCGGCTGGCTCTACAACCACGTCATGACCGGCGCCCAAAGGAAAAAGCCATCGTGGCGCCACGGTTCGGACCACGATATTTATTCCCGGTTTTTGCAATAAGGCGGCCATCACCTGGGCGGAGCGGACCGCATGTCCATAACCATGGCTGGTGACATAATATAGAACAGTGGTCATATAATGTATTATACTCCGGCAAACGCCTGGTTACCTTAATTTTACAGGTATGATGATGTTATCTGTTATGATGTCACGATAATCTGGATCGAAAAGAAATGATCAGACAATCAAAAGTAACAAGAAAAACAAAAGAAACGGACATTACCGTCGCGCTGGGACTGGACGGAACGGGCGCGGGCTCGATCAATACCGGAATACCCTTTTTCGATCACATGCTTAACCAGCTTTCAAAGCATTCACTGATTGATATGGATATAAACGCGTCTGGCGACCTGGAAATAGACGGGCACCATACGGTGGAAGATGTCGGGCTCGCCCTGGGGCAGGCCCTGTCGGAGAGTTTGGGCTCTAAAAAGGGTATCGTCCGGTATGGGCACGCATCCATACCGATGAACGAGGCCCTGGTTGAAGTCAGCCTGGACATATCCGGCAGACCCTATTGCGTGCTCGAACCTGGCCATATGACGGGCAAGGTGGGAGAGTTCGACTCTGAGCTGGCAGAGGAGTTTGTCCGGGCTTTCGTCAACAGCGCCGGGCTGACCCTGCACCTTGTCGTGCGGCGGGGGTCTAACACGCACCATGTAATCGAAGCCATGTTCAAGGCGATCGCCAGGGCGCTCGGCCAGGCGGTCCGGCTCGACCCGAAACTTGCGGGAGTTGTCCCTTCGACCAAGGATGTTTTGTAAACCCGGGTTCGCGCTATGGCTATCGTAATAGTCGACTATGATGTCGGCAACCTGAGAAGTGTGCAGAAGGGGTTGGAAACAGTCGGAGCGAGGGCCGAAATAAGCCGCGATCCGGAAGAGATCATGGCGGCCCACGCTATGGTGCTCCCCGGTGTGGGGGCTTTTGCTGAATGCATGAACAACCTGCGGGAATACAAGCTTGTTGATGTTGTCCGGGATTTTATCGGGTCCGGAAGGCCTTTCCTCGGGATATGCGTGGGATACCAGATTCTTTTCGAGCTGAGCGAAGAATTCGGGCGGTGCGAGGGTATGGGTGTTTTCAAAGGCTCGTGTGTCCGGTTCGAATTCAAGGCCGCCCCCGGGATGAAGATTCCGCACATGGGGTGGAACCAGGTTCGATATGTCAAACCGGGCAGGCTATTCCGGGGAATCGAAAACGGGTCCGATTTTTATTTCGTCCACTCCTATTACCCGGTTCCCGAGGAGGACATCGTGGTGTCTGTCACCGAATATGGCGACACGTTCGCTTCCTCGGTGGAAAAAGGCTCTGTTTTCGCCACCCAGTTCCACCCGGAAAAAAGCCAGCGCGCAGGGCTTAAGGTTCTGGAAAACTTTTCCAATTTCGCGTCTGAAGGAAGATAATCAGACGGCGCCGGCCTGTCCTGGGGAAATATGAAAAAAAGAAACAAAATCGCAGATAAAACCGCTTTTGCGGTCATAAAAGGTTTAGGCGTACTCATGCTGATGGCTCCACGCAACGTGGCGCTGGCGACCGGATCGGCCCTGGGGGCGATTGTCTGGATGTTCCTGAGAATCGAGCGAAAAAGGCTGAAAATCGCCATCGGCAACTTGCAAAACCTCTACCCCTCCGCCCCGGAAACCGAGTTGCGCCAAATAATAAAACGTGTCTGCCGCCATTTTGGAAGACTGCTGACCGATTGCGCCCGTCTGCCGCTCCTGAAACGAGCGTCGTTTGAAGGACGCATCAAATTTGAAGGGCTCGATCATTTTATTAAAGCTTATAGCAGGGGCAGAGGCGTGGTTATCGCCACGGCCCACTTCGGTCATTTCGAGGTGGGGTTGGCCGCGCTGGCGGTGATGGGCTATCCGATATGGTATATCCTGCGAACGGTGGACATACTGGAGCTGGACAAGTTCTTTGACGACACGCGAAGAAAAACGGGGATGGGGATTATCAAAAAGGAAAACGCGGCCAGGGAAATCATACGCAAGCTAAGGGCCGGGGATGTGGTGGCTCTTCATATCGACCAGCACTCCTCCGGGAACAGCATGTTCATCCCTTTCCTGGGGAAATGGGCGGCCACGATCACCACGCCGGCTGTCATGGGTATGAGGACCGGGGCTCCCGTCTTGTCTATGCTCTGTTTCCGCGACGATGACACTGACAGCTTTACGATAAGAATATCACCCGAAATCAAGGCGGTTCCAACAGAAGACATGCTTGCTGATGTACGTCAAATAACCAGACGGCTGAACGAAATACTGGAAAAAGCCGTGCGCGAAGCGCCGGAGCAGTGGTTCTGGCTTCACAACCGATGGAAAAGCGAGCCGACCGCCGTGGAGCTTGAGCATATGGCAAAACTCGATGATCTTATCAGGAAAACCTCCGAATCGGGCCAAGGCGCCGACGCGGCCTGACAAAGCGGCTGTCCAGGGTATGCTTCATCCCGGCTTTAACCCTTCCAGGGCGCTGATACGCATGCCCAACTGGCTCGGTGATTGCCTGATGGCCCTGCCGGTGATAGGAAGCCTGAAAAAAAAATATCCCGACATGGTTATAGACCTGGTCATAAAGGAGAGCTTGTCCAGTTTGGCGGACCTGCTCCCGGAGGTGGACAAAGTTTTCGCGCTATCGGAAAATAAAGCGACCGGCAGGCGGGCCGCGCTATTGCAAGCCCGGCGAGAAGGATACGATTTTATGGTGGTTTTGCCAAACTCGTTCCGGTCCGCGTGGGAGCTGTGGCCATCCAACACACCGGTACGTATCGGTTACGCAGGTTCACTCAGGTCGTTTACGCTCACCCACTCGCCAAAACGCCCTCCAAAGCATTCCCTGCACCAGGCGGATTATTTCATTAACCTGGTCAAGTCGGTCTTCCCCGGCCTGGATCGTCATAACGCGAACATTAGAATCCCGCAACAGGCCGATATGGAGAGCAAGCGACTCCTGGGAACCCACGAAAAACCTTTGGTAGGCATAGGCTTTGGCGCATCTTACGGAGCGGCCAAAATGTGGCCCGCGGACAGGTTCGCCAACTTGATCGATAAGCTAAGCCCCAGAGCGCAAATCATTCTCCTGGGCTCGGTCCCGGAAAGGGAGGTGGAAAACGAAGTTCTGGGCATGACGAATTCAAACCCGGCCTCTTTGGTGGGGAAAACCGATTTGCCGGTCTTAGCGGCGGTGTTGAAAAAGCTCGATCTTTATATAACCAACGATACGGGCCCCATGCATCTCGCTTCGGCGCTAGGCGTTCCGGTGATCGGGTTGTTCGGCCCCACTTCACCAAAAGAGACAAAACCGGCTGGTGACAACGCCCAGGTCATCCACCACTGCTCTGATTGCGCGCCATGCTGGCTACGCCAGTGCCCTGGGGACCACCTGTGCATGACTGCTATAACGGTCGAAGAGGTGGAGGAAGCCGCGGTGAAAAAAATCTGGAGCCGCTAGGGCTGTTTATCTGTTTCCGGAGGTTTTGTGCTTTTCTTCAGCACCTCTTTTTTATACGCCGCTATAACATCCATCCTGCTTAACATACCAACGATAGCCCTGGGATCGGTCACGCTTACCACCGGAAGCTGTTCGATGTCGATGACGCTGAATTTTTCCATGGCCTCGTTCAGATTGTTTTCCCCGTGGACAGTTATCACATCCTCCGTGGCTATTTCCTTGGCCACCACCAGGTTGCACAGGTCGTCGGAATCGAGCATGATTTCACGCACGTTCTGCATGGAGACGACACCGGTAAGCTTGCCGTCGGTGTCCACCACGGGGTAGTAGTTGTCCCTGGAATTTGCGATCAGCTCCATGATTGTTCCAAACGGAAGATTTTCAGGGATCGTGGTCACTTTGCGCCTCATCACATCGGCCACCTTTATATTGTCCATAACAGACCGGTCACGGCCGCGCCAAAGCTGGATTCCCCTGCGCCTGAGCTTTTCGGTGTACAAGGACATGTCGGTAAAGCGCGTCATCACATACGTGGACATGATGCACGCTGTCATTACCGGAAGGATAATCAGGTAATTGCCTGTAAGCTCGTACCCCATGAGTATGTTGGTAAGAGGAGCGTGGGCCGCTGCGGCCATCACGGCTCCCACACCCACCATCGCGTATGCGCCTGCTGTGGCGGTCATCTCCGGAAACAGGGCGTGCGCCAACGTCCCGAACACGCCACCTGTCATGCACCCAATGAAAAGCGCGGGGGCGAACATACCACCGGACCCGCCGGATCCCAAAGCAATGGATGTGGCTATTATCTTGAGGAATATCAACGCAATTGCGATGTACCAGATTATATCCCCATTTAGCATCTCGCCCATAACCTCGTAACCGCCGCCGAAAACCTGGGGCAGAAACACTCCGATCACCCCTACCACAATCCCGCCGATCGCCGGCTTAAGTATGGGATGAATTTTCAAATCATCTTTAAAATAACTCTCCGCCCAGAAATACGAGACAAAAAACAGGCGGCACACCAACCCGCAGATTATTCCCAGAAAAAAATATAAAATTATCTCCCAGTACGAAACCAGCGAATACGACGGAGCCACAAACGCAGGCACATCACCGAGCAACAACCGCTTGGTGGTGGTGGCCATGACAGAGCTTATTACAATGGGCAAAAACGAAATCACGTTAAAGTCGCCCAGGATAAGCTCCACTGTGAAAATGACCCCCGCTATGGGGGCGTTGAAGGTGGCCGCGATACCAGCCGCCGCTCCACATCCCACCAGCAGGCGAAGCCGGTCCGTGGACATCTTGAAGAATTGGCCCATCACCGAACCCATGGCGCCGCAGATTTGCGCTATCGGCCCTTCACGCCCCCCGGACCCTCCCGAGCCAAGAAAAATGGAAGTTGCCAGCATCCGGAACCACACCGTTCTGGGTCTTACCTGGCCCCCGTCGACCGCCGCCCATTTCATCACCTCCGCCGCCGAGGCGGTCTCGTAATCCATCTTGAAATACCAGGTGATAAACCCTGTGATCAGCCCACCCGCGGCTGGAATAATCGGAATGGCCACGTACAGGTAGATCAGGGAATCGGCGCCAAGGTAACTTCCGGTGTGACCGAAAAAAATCTCGTGTGACCATTCCAGGAGGATATCAAACAAAACCGCCAGCAGACCACAGACAATCCCAAGAGCGCCTGCGATAAATATAAGGAAAGAATGCTCGTGGGAAGCCCATGACCGGATCGCGCCCGTGAAGGATTTGTGAAAATCCTTCAGGCTTTCATTGCTTGGCATTACTAAAAAAACACTTTGACGACATAATAGGTAACTGCACACAAATCAAAAAAGCCGGTGGTTAAGTGTCACCGGCTTTTCTGGTTGTGTCTAGGCAAAAAAATGTATTCTATTCTTCCTCGTGCAAGCTGGCGTCCTCGGTTACTTCCTCCACACCTGTCTCGGCGTCCACCTCCGCATCTTCTTCCTGCATGTTCCTGAACTGGGGCAGGTCCGCGATCTTGAGCCCATACCCGGAATATCTGCGGGCGCCGGTTCCAGCCGGAATCAACCGTCCCATAATCACGTTCTCTTTGAGGCCCTTTAACGTATCCACCTTGCCCGACACGGAGACCTCCGTGAGAACACGGGTTGTCTCCTGGAATGAAGCGGCGGAAATAAAGCTTTCCGTGGAAAGGGAGGACTTGGTAATACCCAGCAGTATCGGCCTGCCTTTAGCGGGCGTTCCGTTGGAATCCAGAACCGCCCGGACCTTCTCGGCGAACACCGATTTCGCCACCATCTCTCCTATCATCATATCGGTGTCTCCGGAGTCTTCTATGACCAGATGCTTGAGCATTTGCCTGACGATTATCTCGATATGCTTGTCGTTGATATGCACGCCTTGCAGACGGTACACCTCCTGGACTTCGTTCACCAGATATTTCTGAAGCTCTTTTTCACCAAGAACAGCCAAAATATCATGAGGATTCGACGCGCCATCCATGAGCGCCTCACCTGCCCGGACATAGTCCCCTTCATGAACGTTGACATGCTTGCCCCGGGGCAGAAGATACTCGCGCTCTTCGCCATTGTCGGCGGTGACTATGATCTTGCGCATGCCCTTGACAATCCCGCCAAATGAAATCTTCCCGTTCACTTCGGTGATAGTGGCCTGTTCATGGGGCTTTCTCGCCTCGAACAGCTCGGCCACCCTCGGCAGACCGCCAGTGATATCCTTGGTTTTCATCGTCTCTCTTGGTATCTTCGCCAGAATGTCGCCAGCTTCTACAGCCTGCCCTTCATGAACGGCCAGGTGCGCTCCGGCGGGAAGCAGATACCTTGCAATCGTTTTGTTCTTGCTGTCCTTGATGGAAATCCTTGGCTGTTTTTTCTCCTCGCGGTGATCCAGTATGACCTTTTCAGAGTGACCCGTGGTGTCGTCGATCTCCTCACGCATGGTGAGATTTTCGATGATATCCCCAAAAGCCACGGTTCCCTTCCATTCCGTCAGGATCGACATGGTATAAGGATCCCATTCAGCGAGGATGTCGCCTTCCTTTACACGATCGCCATCTTTCACGTGCACCTTGGCGGAGTATACAATCTTGTGCCGCTCCAGTTCCCTGCCCTGGTTGTTCTGGATAATAAGACCGCCGTTACGGTTCATAACGACGTTTTCCTTGTCATTGATCGTGATGCATTTTATGTCCACATACTTGACGATACCCTCTTTTTTGGCGTGGAGGGAGGCCTGCTCCGCCACCCTGGACGCCGTACCACCGATATGGAATGTGCGCATCGTAAGCTGGGTTCCGGGTTCGCCTATGGACTGGGCCGCGATAACACCGACCGCCTCGCCGATTTCCACCAGCTTGCCCGAGGCGAGATTTCTGCCATAACACATCATGCATACGCCGTCTTTTGATTCGCATGTAAGAGTGGAACGTATCTTGACACGTTCAATACCACGCTCTTCGAACAGCTTTGTCGCCGCCTCGTCGATCATCTGGTTCGCTTCAAGCAAAACCTCCTTGTTGAAGGGGTCGACTATATCCTCGAGGGCGATACGGCCCAGGATGCGTTCTCCGATCTCCTGGATAACCTCGCCACCTTCCACCAGCGCTGTCACCTCGGTGCCGTTGAGAGTGCCGCAGTCTTCCTCCAGGATAATGATGTCCTGCGCGACATCCACAAGACGCCGGGTCAGATAGCCGGAGTTGGCCGTCTTAAGAGCGGTGTCGGCCAATCCTTTACGCGCTCCGTGGGTGGAGATAAAATACTGCAATACGCTCAGGCCTTCCCGGAAATTCGCGGTGATAGGGGTTTCCATGATTTCACCGGACGGTTTGGCCATCAGGCCGCGCATCCCCGCCAACTGGCGTATCTGCTGGCCGGACCCCCTGGCGCCCGATTCGGCCATGATAAATATCGAATTAAAATCCGTGTTTTCAGCCTGGCCCGTGACGATGTCGTCATCTTGTTTCTGGAGCTCTTTGAACATCTCAGTAGAAACCTGGTCAGTCACCTGCGCCCAGATGTCTATGATCTTGTTGTACCTTTCACCCTGGGTTATCAGACCGTTATGGTACTGGTCGTTGACCTTGGCCACTTCCTTGGCGGCCTTGTCCACAAGGCTGTCCTTATCCTCCGGTATAATCATGTCATCCATGGCGATCGAAATACCCGCCTGGGTGGCGATATGAAAACCGATATCTTTCAAATCGTCCAGAAATTTCACGGTGGTGTCGCGCCCGTCGGTGATGAAAACTTCGTGGACCAGGTCCTGCAAAGCTTTCTTTACCATCAGGCAGTTAACCCTGTCATACGATATCCCATCCGGAAGAATCTCGTAAAACAGCACACGCCCCGTGGTTGTCTCGTATATCTTGTCATCAATCCTGACACGTATCTTCGCGTTGATACCCAGTTCGCCATTGTCATAGGCGCAACGCACCTCTTTTGGATGGGAGAAAGATTTGTTCTCACCTTTCGACCCACCCCGCTCCTTGGTCAGGTAATAGCACCCCAGGACAATGTCCTGCGAGGGAACGGCGATAGGCTTGCCATTCGCCGGCGACAATATGTTGTTCGTGGACATCATGAAGAACTTCGCTTCTATCTGCGCCTCCATCGACAAAGGCACATGCACCGCCATCTGGTCTCCGTCGAAATCGGCGTTAAACGCTGCGCACACCAATGGATGGAGCTTGATAGCCTTTCCTTCCACCAGCACGGGCATAAACGCCTGTATGCCAAGCCTGTGAAGCGTCGGGGCGCGATTGAGCATTACAGGATGGTCTTCTACCACCTCTTCGAGCACCTCCCACACCTCCGGCCGTTCCTGCTCCACCATTTTTTTCGCGCTTTTTATGGTGGTAGCGTAACCTTTTTGCTCCAGCTTGTTATAAATAAAAGGCTTAAACATCTCTACGGCCATCTTCTTGGGCAGACCGCATTGGTTGAACTTGAGGTCCGGCCCGACAACGATGACCGATCGGCCCGAATAATCCACACGTTTACCCAGCAGGTTCTGACGGAACCGGCCCTGTTTCCCCTTGAGCATGTCAGACAACGACTTGAGCGGACGTTTGTTCGGGCCTTTAAGGGTGCGGCCGCGTCGGCCGTTGTCGAACAACGCCGCCACAGCTTCCTGAAGCATGCGTTTTTCGTTTCGAATTATGATATCCGGCGCCCTCAACTCCTGAATTCTCTTGAGCCGGTTGTTTCTGTTGATAGCGCGACGATACAGGTCGTTCAGATCGGACGTAGCGAACCTGCCGCCATCGAGAGGCACCAGCGGACGAAGCTCCGGGGGTATAACCGGCACAACCTTAAGGATCATCCACTCTGGTTTGTTGCCGGACTTGCGAAACGCCTCCACCACCTTAAGCCGCTTGGCCAGCTTGCGCCGGGTTTGCTGGGATTTTGTCTCTTTTAAAGCCTCCCGAAGCTCTTCGGCCAGCTCTTCTATATCTATGCCCCGGATCAACTCGTCGATGGCTTCGGCCCCTATGCCTGCCTTGAAGTTCATTTCGCCGTACTTTTCCTGGGCCTGGCGGTATCCCTCCTCCGACAGAGGCTGCTTATATTTCAGGTCCGTGTCACCAGGATCGATGACAATATAGCTTTCGAAATAGATCACCTTTTCCAGTTCGCGAAGCGTCAGGTCGATAAAGTTTCCGATCCGGCTGGGCAACCCCTTGAAAAACCATATGTGAGCCACAGGGCTCGCCAGCTCGATGTGCCCCATGCGCTCCCGCCGCACCTTCGACAGAATCACTTCGACGCCGCATTTTTCGCAGATAATCCCTTTGTGCTTCATGCGCTTGTATTTGCCGCAGTTGCACTCCCAGTCCTTTACCGGTCCGAAAATTTTCGCGCAGAACAGCCCATCCCTTTCGGGTTTGAACGTTCTGTAGTTGATTGTCTCCGGTTTTTTAACTTCACCGAAAGACCAGGATCGGATTTTCTCCGGTGAAGCCAACCGGATCCTGATCGCGTTGAACATTATCGGATCTTTAGGCTTTTCCACGAAAGAGTTACCGTAGGTATCCAATGATTTGTCTCCCACTTATATATGGTTTAAGTCTAGCGACTATCGTTCGGTTTTCGCCATGCGAGGCGACCTGTAAATCTATGGCTGTTGCATAAGTTCAACGTCGAGAGCGAGCGCCTGAAGCTCCTTTACCAGCACGTTGAACGATTCCGGCAATCCAGGATGCAACGAATGATCGCCCTTTACGATCGATTCATACATCCGTTTTCTGCCTTCCACGTCATCTGACTTGACTGTAAGCATCTCCTGTAGTGTGTAGGCGGCTCCATAAGCCTCCAGCGCCCACACCTCCATTTCTCCCAGCCTCTGACCTCCAAACTGCGCCTTTCCTCCCAAAGGTTGTTGCGTCACAAGGGAGTATGGACCTGTTGATCTGGCGTGAATTTTATCGTCTACCAGGTGGTGGAGTTTCATCATGTAGATGTATCCCACAAGCACATCCTGGTCGAATTTTTCTCCTCCTCTGCCGTCGCACAGGGGTATCTTGCCGTTTTTCGGATAATTGGCCTGTTCCAGCAATTCAAGTATATCGCTCTCACGGGCGCCATCGAACACCGGAGTAATCATATGCTGACCAAGCCGTTTGGCGGCCATGCCCAGGTTGGTCTCCATGATTTGCCCCACGTTCATCCGGGAGGGCACCCCCAGCGGATTGAGAATTATTTCTATGGGCTCGCCGGTGTCGGTAAAGGGCATGTCCTCTTCCGGCACTATAACGGAAACAACGCCCTTGTTGCCGTGACGGCCGGCCATTTTGTCTCCAACCTGCAACTTGCGTTTGATGGCCACGTACACCTTGACCATCTTTATCACACCCGGGGCCAGCTCGTCCCCTCTGGAGAATTTCTCCATCCGGTCATCATACTCCGACTTGAGTCCGGCCACCAGGTATTTGCTCTCCTCATCGATCCTGGTGATTTTCTCCGCTATACCATCGTCATCCTTGACTTCGATTTTCAAAAGGTTTTTGCCGGAGATTCCCTGGAGGACCTCTTCTGTCAGAGCCTCATTATCCGCCACCAGCGCCTTTGAACCCTTGGTGATTTCACCGGAGCACGTTTTGCCTTTGAGCAAAGACCTTATCTTGGCGTCGCGCTCCTGCAAAACTATGGCGATCTCCTCGTTCATGTCCTTTCCCAGCCGGGCTTTTTCCTCTTCCTCGATAGCTATAGTGCGGGAGTCCTTGTCGGAGCCGCGGCGCGAGAAAACCTTTACGTTTATAACGGTGCCCTCGTTACCCGGAGGAACCGTCAACGATGTGTCCCGCACATCACCGGCTTTCTCGCCGAATATCGCCTTTAGCAGTTTCTCTTCCGGCGAGAGAAGGGTCTCCCCTTTCGGGGTGACCTTGCCGACCAGGATGTCGCCAGCCTTGACTTTGGCGCCGACCCTGATTATCCCGGAGTCGTCCAGGTTTTTTAGGGCTTCTTCGGATATATTGGGGATATCCCGCGTGATGTCCTCTTTGCCCTGCCTGGTGTCGCGAGCCTCCACCTCGAATTCCTCGATATGGATCGATGTGTAGACATCTTCTTTTACCAGCTTTTCGGACACGATAATCGCATCTTCGAAGTTGTAGCCGTTCCATGGCATAAACGCCACCAAAACATTGCGGCCCAGGGCGAGCTCTCCGCAATCGGTCGACTGGCCATCGGCGATTACGTCCCCCTCCTTGAGCCTCTGGCCAAGCGTTACAAGCGGAACCTGGTTTATACATGTGTTCTGGTTAGAGCGTTCATACTTGGTCAGGTTGTAGATATCGACCTGCGAATGCTCCCGGCGATGCGCATCGGTGCGCACAACCACCCTGCTGGCGTCGAGGCTGATTACTTCACCCGGATTTTTCGCCACTACCACCGCCCCGGAATCGCGCGCCGCCACGGCTTCTATGCCGGTGCCCACAAGAGGCGCCTCGGTGTGGAGCAGGGGAACCGCCTGGCGTTGCATGTTAGAGCCCATCAGGGCGCGGTTGGCGTCGTCGTTTTCCAGAAACGGTATCAGCGCGGCGGCGACAGACACCAGCTGTTTCGGAGATACATCCATAAAATCTATTTCGTTGGGGGGAGCCATAAGATAGTCCCCGCTTCTCCTGGTCTGGATCAGGTCCTTGACGAACCTCCCATTCTCGTCAAGCAGTGCGTTGGCCTGGGCTATGGTGTATTTGTCCTCCTCCATCGCGGAAAGATAGACGATCTCGTTACTCACCACACCATTGTTCACTTTCCGGTATGGTGTTTCGATAAACCCAAAATCGTTCACCTGGGCGAACGTGGACAGGGACGATATCAGGCCGATGTTGGGTCCTTCAGGGGTCTCGATCGGGCATATCCTGCCATAATGGCTGGGGTGCACGTCGCGCACCTCGAACCCGGCCCGCTCACGGGTCAGGCCGCCGGGACCAAGCGCCGACAGCCGGCGTTTGTGCGTGATGGACGACAGCGGGTTGGTCTGATCCATAAACTGCGAAAGCTGGCTGGATCCGAAAAACTCCTTTATAGCCGCTGTCACAGGTTTGGCGTTTATCAGGTCGTGTGGCATGCATGAAGTAAGATCCATTATGTTCATGCGCTCTATAATCGCCTTTTCCATGCGCACCAGCCCGATCCGGAACTGGTTCTCCACAGACTCGCCGACCGACCGAACCCGGCGGTTACCCAAATGGTCGATATCATCCGTCTGCCCTGTTCCACGACGAAGGTTGAACAGAACCCGGACAGTGTGAATGATGTCGTCTTTTGTAAGCAGACGCTGGCTTAACGGAAACTCCTCTTCAGAGTGCCCCAGTTTATTGTTGAGCTTGAGCCTGCCCACTTCCGAAAGATCATAGCGTTTCGGATTGAAAAACAGATTTTCAAACAGCGCCTTGGCCGTTTCCAACGTAGGCGGGTCACCGGGCCGCATGCGTTTATAGATTTCCTTGAGAGCGTCCTCCTGGGTTTTCACCTTGTCCATCGCTATCGTGTCACGCATGGAGGTGTCGTTGAACTGCTCGTCTATGACGAGTATGGGAAAACTCTCGATCTTTCTGTCCCTGATAACTTCCAGGGTCTCGGCCGACACCACGCTGTTTATCTCTATGAGAATCTCGCCGGTCTCCTCGTCGACGATGTCTTCCGCGCAAAACTTGCCCACAAGATCCTCATCGCGTATTTTCATCGTCTTGATACCGGCGGCCTCCATGAGCTTTACGCTTTTTTTCGTAAGTTTTCTGCCAGCCTTGATGATCAGGTTGCCTGTCTTCGGGTCCTTGATGTCCGACACCGGCCTTACACCGATGGTCATCGTGTCCCTTTTCACTTCGATGTCGAACTCATCCTTCGTCGCGTTGTACTGGACCTGGGCGAACTTGTAGAAAAACGAGAGCAAGTCCTCGCCGCTGTATCCCAGCGCCTTGAGAAGGATGGTCACGGGAAACTTGCGACGCCTGTCGATCCGGACATGAAGAATGTCTTTGATGTCGAATTCGAAATCAAGCCATGAACCCCTGTAGGGGATGAGCCTGGCGGAATAGGTCAACTGGCCCGCGTGGACACCTTTGCCCTTTTCACTGGTGAAAAAGGCCCCTGGCGACCTGTGCATCTGGCTTACCGCCACCCGCTCCGTGCCGTTGATGATGAAAGTGCCCGTTTCTGTCATCAGGGGTATTTCGCCAAGGTATATCTTCTGTTCCTTGACTTCGCGGATAACCGTCTCTCCTGTCTCCTCGTCCTTGTTCTGGACAATAAGCTGTACCAGGATTTTCAGGGGATCGGCGTATGTCAGGCCCCGCTGACGGCATTCGTCCACATAGAACTTCTCTTTATATACAACGTCCCTGCCGCATTTGGCGCAACTTACGCCGTATCCGCCTAGGTCCATGTATTCGCCGCATTTGCATTCCCATATACCTAGCTCGTACCCCTTGAACTCAAGCGTGGCCGTGCCGTTGTAATCAGATATGGGGAACGTCCTGGAAAAGACCTCCTGGAGCCCTATGTTCCGCCGCTTGTTGGGATGCGCCTTTTTCTGCAAAAACCTTTCATAGGAGCTTGTCTGAATTTTCAACAGATTCGGAATATCGATAATCGATGGAATCTTGGAAAAATTCTTCCGTTTATAAGGCTCTTTGCCAACCCTGAAAGTAGCCGCTTTTTTCATTCATCAACCTCCAATCGGCGCGCAGACCAGCCCCATTCCACTGGCTCGGCCGGACGAGCTGGGAACAGGCATGTGGACACACGCCAATGATCCTCGATTCGGTAAAATACGGGCGCCCGTAACCGGAGCGGCCATGTGATAGCGCTCCAATACTATTTTATTTCTATAATGGCGCCAACATCTTCAAGCTGGGCCTTGACCTTTTCGGCTTCTTCCTTCTCGATACCCTCTTTTACAGCTTTCGGGGCGTTGTCAACAAGCTCTTTGGCTTCTTTGAGTCCGAGTCCTGTGATTTCACGGACGACCTTGATCACCTGGATTTTCTTGTCACCTACGCTGGAAAGCACAACCGACACAACGCTGGGACCTTCATCAGCGTCCGCTGAAGCGCTCGGACCGGCGACCGCCACGGCCGCGGGAGCGGCGGCTGTCACACCCCATTCTTCCTCGAGCTCTTTTACAAAACCGAGCAGTTCGTGAACCGGCAGGTTCCTCAAAAACTCTTTTACATCATTTTTAGTGGCCGACATTTCATTAGCTCCTTTACAAACTATATTGCATATATCTCCGGGATTAACCCCGGTTTTCTTCTTTTCTCTTTTCCGCAATCGCGCTCAACACATACATAAATTTCCTCGCCGATCCCTCCAGCACACCCACGAAATTGCGTGCAGGCGCCTGCAAGACATTCAGCAACATCGATTGCACCACAGGTTTTGGGGGCATGTCCGCAAGGCTCTTCACGCCAGCCTTGTCCATCAGCGAGCCATCCACCAGCCCACCTATGATATCCAGATCCTTGTTCTTCTTGGCAAACTCCAGCAAAGTCTTGGCGGGGGCCGATATGTCCTCACCAAATCCCAGCGCAACAGACACAGGCCCTTCGAAAAAATCGGTCGCCGCCTGAAAATCCGTCCCTTCGGCCGCAATTTTCGCCAGCGTATTCTTGACCACCTTCAACCGGGTGTCAGAATCCCGCAACTCTTTTCGCAACAGGGTCATGTCAACTGCGTTAACTCCGCTGAAATTCGCGAACACAGCGCTGGTAGCTTTGGTAAAATCCTCCTTTAACCGGGAGACCTCGTCTATGTTGGCTTGTGTCACCATGGTTTTCTTCCTTATGCCGCGTTCAGATCGTCCAGGCCCATGTTCGTGTTATCCACCCGAACACCAGGGCCCATGGTTGTCGAAACGCTTATTGAGCGTATATACGTTCCCTTGACGCTGGCAGGCTTCATTTTCTGCAACTGCTCTATCAAGGCTTTCGCGTTCTCAAAAAGATCCTCGGCGGAAAAACTGACCTTGCCTACAGGCGCATGGACTATGCCGGCCTTTTCCACCCGAAACTCCACTTTCCCGGCCTGAATCTCCTTTACCGCCCTGGCAAGATCGAACGTGACCGTGCCCGATTTCGGGTTCGGCATCAGCCCCCGGGGACCCAATACCTTGCCAAGCTTTCCCACCTGGCCCATCATGTCCGGCGTGGCGACGGCTATGTCAAACTCCATCCAGCCATCCTGGATTTTTTTGACCAGATCATCAGCTCCCACAATATCCGCACCCGCCTGTTCGGCTTCTTTGGTCTTGTCCCCCTTGGCGAACACAGCGATAGTCCGTTTTTTGCCGGTCCCCTTGGGCAGGGCGACCGACCCTCGAACCATCTGGTCCGCCTTGGTCGGGTTCACACCGAGCCGCACAGCGATATCAACCGTCTCGTCAAACTTGGCGCTCGCCGTGGATTTGGCTATCTTCAAAGCTTCCAAAAGCTGGTATTTTCTCAGATGCTCCAGCTTTTCCGAAGCCGCCTTGCGGCGTTTGCTTATCTTGGGCATTTTCTCCTAGCTCCCTTCAATCCGCAGCCGTTATTCGACTACTATTCCTATAGACCTGGCGGTCCCGGCGACTATCCTGCCTGCCGCTTCCTCGCTGGCGGCGTTAAGGTCGGCCTGCTTGGTTTTGGCTATCTCAAGCACCTGGGCCCAGGTGACCTTGCCCACCTTGGTCTTGTTAGGCTCCGCAGACCCTTTTGCAACCCCGGCCGCCCTCTTCAACAAAACCGCGGCAGGCGGCGATTTCAAAATGAAACTGAAACTCCTGTCGGCGTACACGGTAATGATCACGGGGATTATCAGCCCTTCCTGCCCCTGGGTCTGGGCGTTGAAAGCCTTGCAAAACTCCATTATGTTCACCCCGTGCTGTCCCAGGGCAGGTCCCACCGGCGGGGAGGGGTTGGCGGCTCCTGCGGGCACCTGGAGCTTTATTTTCCCGATTTCTTCCTTGGCCATCTTTGATCCTCGTTTCTATATCTTTTCAATCTGTGAAAATTCCAGTTCCACAGGGGTCGACCGGCCGAAAATACTGACCATGACCTTGACCTTGCCCCGTTCCATGTTCACCTCGTCAAGCACCCCGGTAAAATTGGCGAAGGGACCGTCAATAACCCGGACCGACTCTCCGAAACTATAAGGAAATTTGGGCCTGGGCTTGTCCGCCACACCGGTCATCTGCTCCATGATCCTGGAAACCTCATCGGCCGACAGCGCAAGCGGAACGTTTGCGTCGCCCAGAAACCCCGTGATCCTGGGGGTCTCCTTGACGACGTACCAGACCTTCTCGTTCATCTCCATCTCGATCATCACGTACCCGGGGAAAAACTTTCTGGTGGAGATGCGCTTTTTCCCGCTTTTTATCTCCACAACGTCTTCCTCGGGAACTAAAACCTTGCCCACATATTCGGCGAGACCGCTTTGCTTCAATCGATCGTGGAGCTGATCGCGAACTTTCTTCTCGTAGCCAGAATACGTGTGAAGGACATACCACTTCATATTAGGATTGGAAGAAGTGGTCGGCTCCTCCGCTTCAACTGCGGGCGCTTGGCCCTCTGCGGACGTCTGGTCCTCCGGGCGGGAGCCCTCCGGGTCGGTTCCGGCTTCATCCGGAGCCGTCTCACTCACGGTGCCTTCGTTTTCGGATTTCACCTCTTCCGGGCTCGGTATGTTTTCCGTTTCCATTTAATTAAGCACGATCCCTACAAGTTTGGAAAGAACCAGGTCCACAATTCCAAGATAAAATCCAATGATCATGACAACCACTATCACAGCCATTGTCGTGACCATGGTATCTCTCCTGGTGGGAAAAGTCACCTTGCGGGTTTCTGTTCTCGCCTCTTTTAAAAATTGACCTAACTGCTGAATCTTGTTCATCTGAATTCTCTATATATATGGCAGGCCAGGAGGGATTCGAACCCCCAACACCCGCGTTTGGAGCGCGGTGCTCTAGCCATTAGAGCTACTGGCCTGTCAAAAGACGACCAATCTATTTGGTTTCCTTATGCGATGTGTGTTTCCTGCAAAATCTGCAATATTTTCGAAACTCCAGCCTGTCAGGAGTGTTCTTCTTGTTCTTCGTTGTACTGTAATTTTTCCTTTTGCAATCAACGCATTGCAGATGAATTATGACTCGCATATCTACCGCCGGCCTATTCTATCACTTCCGACACGACACCCGCGCCGACCGTGCGGCCTCCTTCACGTATCGCGAATCGAAGCTCTTTCTCCATCGCTATAGGCGTGATCAGCTCCGCCGTTATGCTCACATTGTCTCCCGGCATCACCATCTCAACTCCTTCCGGCAACTCCATCACACCGGTCACGTCCGTCGTTCGAAAATAAAACTGTGGACGGTAACCCTTGAAAAAAGGGGTGTGACGACCTCCCTCTTCCTTCGTCAATATATAAGCCTCCGCCTTGAACTTAAGGTGCGGCGTGATCGAACCGGGCTTGGAGCACACCTGCCCGCGCTCCACCTCGTCGCGTTTCGTGCCACGAAGAAGCAACCCGACATTGTCGCCAGCCATACCGTGATCCAGCACCTTGCGGAACATCTCAACTCCCGTGACCACCGTCTTTTGAGTATCGCGGATACCCACTATCTCTACCTCTTCGCCGGTCCGGACCTGACCGCGTTCAATGCGACCCGTCACAACCGTACCGCGGCCAGATATCGTGAACACATCCTCCACAGGCATCAAAAACGGCTTGTCTATATCACGCTCAGGCTCGGGTATGTAGCTGTCTATCGCGGACATCAACTCCATTATGCACTTGTTCGACTCATCGTCCTCAGGGTTCTCAAGGGCCTTCAACGCAGAGCCGGTGATGATCGGTGTGTCCGATCCGGGGAACTCGTACTTGTCCAGAAGCTCGCGAACCTCAAGCTCAACCAGCTCGAGCAACTCGGGGTCGTCAACCATGTCCGCCTTGTTCAAAAACACCACTATGTAAGGAACTCCAACCTGGCGGGCAAGGAGTATATGCTCGCGCGTCTGAGGCATCGGACCGTCCGCCGCGGAAACAACCAGTATCGCACCATCCATCTGGGCCGCGCCGGTGATCATGTTCTTGACGTAATCCGCGTGACCAGGACAATCCACATGGGCGTAATGACGGTTATCCGTCTGGTACTCCACGTGCGCCGTCGCTATGGTTATACCGCGCTCACGCTCCTCCGGAGCCTTGTCTATCTGGTCAAACGGAACATAATCCGCCAGACCCTTACGGCTCAAAACCTCCGTGATCGCGGCTGTCAACGTCGTCTTGCCATGATCCACGTGACCTATCGTTCCCACGTTGACGTGAGGCTTGCTCCTGTCAAATTTCTCCTTGGCCATGATTT
>JAJRZK010000014.1 GCA_024275315.1 Nitrospirota bacterium | reverse complement strand
TGGTGATGTGAGAACGAGGAATAGAAGAGGCGTTAAGCCCGCCATGGCTGGATGGCAAGTGCCGGTAAAGGGCCGGGAAACAGGGAAATATCGCGGAAACACGAAGAAAACCACTTGTAACGTCGGTTTTTCAACGACCTGTTAGGTTTTCTTGTGTAGTTAAACCGCTTTTCACAACCGGCATTTTTTTATGGCTCAACAGGTCGGCGTTGGGCTAGTATCGACCATGGGAAGAACGCAACCTGCTTTTTACAGAAGGAGATTGGCGAATGCGTAACATAGTGGAATATATGATCCACCCATCCTTGCCGGAGCGGCTGAGGCCGCTGGCGGGGCTCGCCAACAATCTTTGGTGGGTATGGCACCCGGACGCTGTAAACCTGCTGCGCCGCCTCGATCCCAAGTTGTGGGAGGAGACTTTTCATAACCCGGTGAAAATGCTTGGCCTCATCAGCCAGTCGCGTCTTGATCAGCTTTCTGAAGACGACGGTTTTATCACCCATCTTGACCGGGTCATATACAGCCTTAACGACTATATGGAATCTTCCTTCTGGTTCCAGAAAACGTATCAGGACAAGGTGGGCGACAGCCGCATCGCGTATTTTTCCGCCGAATTCGGCATCTCCGAATCGCTCCCCATTTATTCCGGTGGACTTGGCATCCTGGCAGGAGACCATCTCAAATCCGCGTCCGACCTGGGCTTGCCGCTGGTTGGTGTCGGGTTGCTTTATTCCCAGGGTTATTTCAGGCAGTATCTCAACCAGGACGGATGGCAACAGGAGTTCTATCCCAACAACGATTTCTACAACATGCCTGTGTTCCAGTTGCGTGACGATAACGGGCAGGATATCAAAATAAGCGTGCAATACCCCGGCAGAACCGTATGGGCCAGGCTATGGCGCGTCCAGGTGGGTCGCACCCCTCTTATATTGCTGGATACGAACATAAAAGACAACTCTCCGGAGGACCGGGCCATAACCAACCAACTGTACGGTGGTGACATCACAACTCGCATAGAGCAGGAGATACTGCTTGGAATCGGCGGTGTGCGCGCTCTTCACGCCATAGGGATGGAGCCCGACGTATATCATATGAACGAAGGGCATTCGGCTTTCCTGGCGCTGGAAAGAATACGCCACCTGATGGAAAATGATGGACTGGCCTACAGCGAAGCCAAGGAAGAAGTGATCGCGTCTTCGGTTTTTACCACACACACACCCGTTCCGGCCGGCAACGATGTGTTCAGCCCGCAGCTGATGAAAAAATATTTCTCCGAGTTCCAGTGGAAACTGGGGTTGGACGACAAGGCGTTTCTTGGGTTGGGCAGGCAAAATCCGGATAACGACAACGAAGGGTTTTGCATGACGGTCGCCGCGATGAGGCTTTCGTATTTTATCAACGGCGTGTCGAAACTGCACAGTGAAGTGTCCAAAAAAATGTGGGTGGGAATATACGGCGGACTGGACATCCATGACGTTCCCATAAAAGCGATCACCAACGGGATCCACATCCGGTCATGGATTTCCGACGATTTGTGGGGGCTGTACGACCGGTATCTCGGCGAAAGGTGGGTGCATGAGCCGGCCAATGACAGCGTGTGGCAGAGAATATACGATATCCCGGACGCGGAGTTGTGGCGCACTCATGAAAGAAGGCGCGAACGGATGGTCGGGTTCGCCAGAAATCTGTTGAAAGAGCAACTGCAAAAGCGTGGAGCTACACACCGTGAGCTTCAACTGGCAGAGGAGGTATTGCGTCCGGACGCGCTCACCATAGGCTTTGCCAGGCGGTTTGCCACGTACAAAAGAGGCAATCTGATTTTCAAAGACCTGGACAGGCTAAGGCAAATATTATGCGACAAGGAGCGGCCTGTCCAACTGGTGATCGCCGGCAAGGCTCATCCGCGCGACCACGAGGGAAAGACGTTAATTAAAAATATTATCCATTGGGCCCGTGAAGAAGAACTGCGAAACAATGTCATATTCATAGAAAACTATGACATCAACATAGCAAGATACATGGTGCAGGGGGTGGATGTGTGGCTGAACAACCCGCGCAGGCCCATGGAGGCTTCCGGCACGTCCGGCATGAAAGCTTCCGCCAATGGCGCCCTGAATTTCTCCGTGCTAGACGGATGGTGGTGCGAGGGGTACGACACCAACACCGGCTGGGCTATCGGCAGGGGCGAAGAGGCGGACGACTTTCCCGGGGGTGAAGAAGAGCAGGACATGATCGAGAGCAAGGCGATCTACGACCTGCTGGAAAAGGAGTTGGTTCCATTATTTTATGATCGTGGGCAAGATGACACGCCAAGGGGATGGATCGCCTTGATGAAATCATCCATGTCCAAGCTGAACTCCGTGTTCAACACCAACAGGATGGTGCGCAACTACACCGCTTTTTCCTATCTTCCATGCATGTCCCACGTCAAGGCCTTGCGCGAAAATGACCGTAGCCGGCTCAAGGCGCTGGCTCGGTGGAAAGAGAAAATCACCAACCAGTGGCCGCAGATAAGGATAGATGAGATTCGGCAGGTTACAACAGGGGACCTGCGTGTGGGGCAGATGCTGGAAGTGTCGGCGTATGTGAATAACGGGAGCCTGGAGCCGGAGGATATCAAGCTGGAAATCTTTTATGGCGGCATGGACGCCAGCGACTCCATAACAAACGGCGCGGTGGCGCCGATGACTTTCGAGAAAATCAATGATGGAAGAGCGTTGTTCAAAGGTTCGATACCGTTGATCGAAAGTGGCAGACACGGGTTTGCGATACGGGCCACCCCATCTCATCCAGACATGTTCGACAGGATAGAGCCAGGTTTTATCCATTGGTCCTGATCGGTTTTCCCGGCGAACTAGACAACTGGTGGTTATGACCCAAACAGACACCGATGGGAACTTTGAGCGGAACCCGGTTTCGTGGTATCCTCCCGCTATCGAGTTTCCCGAGTTCGTGGAAAGCGCCATAGACTATTTCGACAATACATCTGCGCTTCTCGTGTCCGATCCGCCTGTGCTGGACGGTTCAGCGTTGAAAGTTTCTTGTGAGAATGAAGCTGACGGGACGCTTGACAGGCTTGAGTCCGGGCAAAAGGCGCTGGTCGATGGTGAAATCAGCAGGGCAGGGGCCATTTTGGAGCCTGTCGCCAGCCGGCATCCGCACGCCGCCGCCCTGGTCGGGATTATTTCCTTTGCGCTGGGCCGCAGGCATTACGCCATAGGACACTTCGACATAATATCGAGAATCATCCCTCAGGACAGCGGGTTGAGCCTGTACTGGTCGCTGGCCAATTTGGGCAGATGGCTGGTCAAATCCGACCGGTCCATGAGCCTGGAGGCGGATTACATGAGCCTGCTGTGCCGTGGGGTGGGGATAGATGTCGGGTGCGGTGGATTCAAAACCTGCCCCCAGGCGATAGGGGTCGACCTGACCGCTTGAGGGGTGGAGGGAAGCGCAGGGGGACAGGCCAATGTCACCTCGCAAGCGGATATTGTAGCTTCAGGAGATTACCTGCCGATGTTTGAAACAGGCCAGATCGATTTTGTTATCGCCAGGCACAACCTGGAGCATTATCAGGATCATGTAAAGGCTCTGCTGGAATGGATACGGGTGTTGAAACCTGGGGGACTGATTGGCGTGATAACACCGGACCACGACTGGGTGGACACCATTCGTCTCGATTCCACCCATTACCATGTATTCACAAAAAAGAGCCTGGCGCGCCTTTTTGGCCTCTTGCCGGAGATAGAGACCGCGCATGTGGGGATAGCGGCCGGGCGATGGTCTGTTATGGCGATAGCCCGCAAAACCCCGGCGGATGGGGGCTATGACTATCTCGCCCGTTACAACCAGCGCGAAAGCGACCGGTGCCTGGCCAGGGGAGAGGAGTATCTGGCGGAGGGGAATATGAAAATGGCGGACCAATGTCAGATGGAGTCGGAAAGGCTGGCCAGGGAGGCCAGGGCTAATGATGATGGATGAAATTTCTATTAACCCGGAAGACGCGCCGGATATCCTGGCGAACCTGGTGGATCAGTTCTGCTCCATCCCCGTCGACTATTCCGATATTCCGGTGGAGCCGGACAAGCTGGACGGCCGGTCGCTGTCGTTTTTAAAAGAAGCGGTCTCCATGGCGGCGGATGGCGAAGCTGTGAAGGCTTATGATCTTGTCTCCGGTTCCGCCTGGTCGTCATACGAGTTTTATTATCTTCTGGGCAAGATCCTGTTCGGCTCGAGGTGCTTCTACGAAGCGTCACACGCATTTGCAGAGGCGCTTTTGCGGTTTGACGGGTATGGCGAAATTTGGTTTCACAAGGGAATCACCGATTACCAGATGGGGCTGTATACCGAGGCGTTTCTTGATTGGGGCATGGCGTTGCGCGTCAACGAAAACCATGAGGACGCCAAGCTGATGACCAGGCTTTTAAACGTGATGGTAGACCATGGCCACCCGTTTCTGCATAACGAAGCGGCGGTGATTTTGCCCATAGTCTCCGGCAGGGGGATCGACGTGGGATGCGGCGCCCGCAAAACCCATCCGGACGCTATAGGTGTAGACCTCACCGCCGGAGGCTCGGAAGGGACGCAAGGGGGGGAGGCCGGCCGGGTATCGACCGCGGATATCCGGGCCAGCGGGGACAATCTGACCATGTTCAAAGATGGTGAGCTCGACTACGTGATAGCGCGCCACAACCTCGAGCACTACGTTGACCCCATCAGGACCCTTCAGGAATGGGCGCGGACGCTTAAACCAGGAGGCGTGATCGGGCTGGTATTGCCGGACGATTCGGCTTTCGACACGATTCACGCTGATGACACCCACACGCACACCTTCACCCCGGATTCGCTTCGAAACATGATCACGCTGTTGCCGGAGCTTGGGATAGTGGAGATTGGTGTGGCGGAAAAGGGGTGGTCATTTTACGCTATCGTAGAAAAGGTTCGCCCGGGATCAAAGCCTTCGTTTCCATATAGGGAAAAGGTCAACGAGTATAAGGCCTCCCAGGCGGAGAGCCGGGCGACGATGGCCATGACGGCCCGAAGAAACGACGTGGCCGCCGCCGCTCTTAAAAAACTTGTGGAGCTTCGCCCTGACGCGCGGATCGCCGTCGATCCGGAGTCCTTGCATCCCTGTCCGTTCAAGGGTGGCGGGCATATCCGGACGCGGGGAGATGGGAGCTTTCGCATTGTGGTTTTGCAATATTCCATCTGTGCAAAGGACTGGGCGTATACTCTGGAAAAAATGGGGCACACCGTCCTGGAAATCCCCTTTGGCCACAGGCAGGAGATGAACCTGCCGCTTGAGAAAAGGATCAAGGAGTTTGATCCTGATTTCGTGGTGTCGGCCAATTACAGGCCATATGTCGGCCAGGCGATGGGTTTATATAACATCCCGTATGTCTGCTGGGCGATAGACACTTTTGCGCTGGACAGCTATTGGCGGCGGGACCTGGTGTCGGATAACACCCATATGTTCCACTTTTCAAAAATTAATGTCGAAAAGTTCCGTAGCGTCGGTTTCCAAAACGTGACATGGTTGCCGCTTGCCGCCAACCTGGCCCGATTCAGGCCGTTTGAAACAAACGCCGAATATTCCTGCGACATAAGTTTTGTCGGGACTTCGGCGATGGTTAACGGATATACGGATCTGGTGAAAAAACTCCATAAAAAGTTGGTGAGCAAGGATACCTCCGTGGCGGGAAAAAACGAATTGTTCGGGTGGGCCCGCAAATTCGGAAAAATAATCGAACGCCAGGCTGACAACCTGGTTAAGTGGAATGGCCCGGGGATATACGGCGAAATCGCCGGCGAGAGTGTCCCGCCCGGTCTTGATGATGTTTCAAAGGAGTCTATCCTGTTTGCGCTGGGAGACCAGGTGACCGCGAACCAGCGCGCGATGATTGTAAACGAGCTTTGCCGGTTCGGTGTCCATCTTTGGGGCGACAACTGGTGGCGGGCATACGAAAGCCGTGGCGCTGTTTATCGCGGCCCGTGCGATTATCATTCAGAAGTTCCGGAGATTTACTCGTCCAGCAAAATCAATATCCATACGAATCGCATATATCATGAAGACGTGGCTCCGTTGCGCCTGTTCGATATCCTCGCCTGTCGCGGGTTTCTCCTCGCCGAATACCGAGTGGCGTATGAACAATGTTACGAACCTGGAAAGGACCTGGTTTGCTTTGAATCCGTCAGGGAAGTTGGCGAGTTGGCCGAATATTACCTGAACCACCCGAAAGAGCGCGAGTCCATAGCCGAATCCGGATACCGGGCCACGCTCGAGCGTCATTCTCTCGAGAGCAGGTGGAAAACGATTATCAGAAGTTTGCAGGACGCCAGAGCCATCGGCCGGGCAGGTGTCAGGAGTGCGGGATGAGAATTCTTTCGTTCAACTGGCACACGCCATACCTGTCGATGCTGGCTCGGCTGGATCACCAGTTCGAGATCGCCCCGCCGAACATCGACTCCGATATGGTCAAAGTATGGGATGAGGCCATGCGCCCCGTTCCGCCTAACGTAACAACTATTGACCGCCAGGCAATGCGGGCCTCGATCGCAAAGCCCGGGTATTATGACCTTATCCTGGCTCACAACGTCAAGGATATCATGATGGCCCAGGGCATAGTGACCCCCAAAATCCTGGTGTTTCACAATAAACTGACTACCGAGGCGAGGCTGGGGGGGCAGGGGAACATAATCGATGCGTACAGGGAGCGTGTCCGAGCGCTGGTCTCGAGGGTCTATTGCGTTTTTATCTCCGAATCCAAAAAAAAAGACTGGGGTGTCGACGGGGTGATTATAACCCCCGGTATCGACACCTCGCTATACGGGGGATATACCGGCGAAATCCGTCGCGTCCTGAGGGTGGGCAACAGTGTCAAACCCCGCGACCTGATGACAGGCTACAGTTTTGGTGAAGAGGTTGTCAAAAATCTTCCCAACATCCTTGTGGGGGAGAATCCGGACATACCCGAATCCAGGGTGTCAGGTGGATGGGACGGGCTAAAGCGGGCGTATCGGGAGAACAGGCTTTTTTTGAACACCACCATGCCCCCATGGGAAGATGGATACAACCTTGGTGTGTTAGAAGCGATGGCGTCCGGGATGCCAGTGGTTTCGACCTCGAATCCGACCTCCCCCATCACCGACGGGGTGGACGGGTTCGTTGCGGAAGATGCCATGGTATTAAGGGAGAAGGTTATAAAACTGCTTGATGACCATGATCTGGCCATAAAAATCGGCGCCGCTGGCAAAAAAATGGTGGAACGGAAATTTCCCGTGTCCGGCTTTGTCGACAAATGGGAAAGAGCCATCAACGAGGCGAAGGAACGTATGGCGCCGAGAACTGTCCACTCAAAATCACTGGGCAAAATACGGGCGGGCAGGAAAAACGTGGTTGTGTCATACACCTCCTATCCAGCGACCACCGGCGCCTATATCGAACGGGCGTTCAGGGAAAAGCACAACACCCTTTCGTTTGGCGGAAAGATCACACAATATGTCATCGACACCTGGAACCTTGGAGCCATGAAGGATAAAGCGAAAACGCACGATATCCATTGTGACGGGTTCACGGTCGACATCGATCAGTTGATTGATGAAATGCCGAAAGGTTTTGAACCCGATTTTTTTATCTGGATAGAAACCGGCCTTGGCGGCCCTCCCGTGGGATTGGATAAACTTGGTGTTCCCACGGTGGCCTACCTCATCGACACCCATATCCACACGGACAGGCATATGGAGACAGCGTCGATGTTCGATATTACATTTCTGGCCCAGAGGTCTTATATCCCAAGGTTCAACGCGGCTGGCTTAGAGCGCGTATACTGGCTTCCGCTTGCGTGCGATCCCGATATCCACGGTAAAAAAGCCGGGCTCGAAAAGGAGCATGATGTCGGTTTCATAGGATCGTTGACCGATTCGAGAAGAGTTGACCTGTTGCTGAAACTGGCGGAAAAAATGGACGTGCGGTACGATCGTCTGTTCATGCGGGATATGGCGGATTTTTTCTGCAAGTCGAGGATAGTGTTCAACAACGCCATACGCAACGATTTGAACATGCGCGTTTTCGAGGTGTTATGCTCCGGCTCGCTGCTCATGACAGATCGGGCGGATGGATTGGACGAGTTTTTCAGGGACAAGGAGAGCCTGGTTATTTACGATGATGACAACATCTCCGGACTGGCTCGGTATTACCTGGACCATCCGGACAGGGGGGAGGCCATCGCAGAAAATGGACGTAAACTCGCCCTGGAAAATCACACGTATGGACACAGGGTGGATATGATTGTTCAGAATCTCGAAGAGCTGGCTCGATAAACGGAGGGTCTATCCTAGATTTTGTGTAAATGGCCATAATCGATATTTAATGAGTAAAATCATGGAGTCTCAATTATGGCGATTAAAAGAGAGCTACTGGACGAGTTTCTCAAAGATTACGGCAAGCCTGAGGACCTTCTCGGCGAGAAGGGGCTCCTTAACGAGTTGAAGAAGGCGTTGCTTGAACGTGCGCTGGACGGCGAGCTGACCCACCATTTGGGTTACGAGAAACATTCCCCCAAAGGCCGCAACACCGGCGCCTCGCGCAACGGCAAGAGCTCCAAGCGTGTCAAGACCGACATGGGCGAAGTGGAGATCGAGACTCCCCGCGACCGCAACGGCGACTTCGAACCTCGGCTGATCAAGAAGGGCCAGACGCGATTCGAGGGGTTTGACGCGAAGATTCTATCGATGTACGCCCGTGGCATGACGACTCGCGATATCCAGGGTCACCTGCTGGACATGTACGGCGTCGAGGTGTCGGCGGAGTTCATCTCGACGGTGACCGATTCTGTGAAGGAGGAGGAGGTGGCGTGGCAAACCCGCCCGCTCGATTCGGTGTATCCCATCGTTTACCTCGACGCGTTGCACACGAAGATGGGAGACAACGGCCATATCGTCAACAAGGCGTTCTACGTGGCTCTGGGCGTGACCATGTATGGCGTTAAAGAGGGTTCTGGGCCTGTGGATCGCCCGGGCCGAGGGGGCGAAGTTCTGGCTGTCGATATTGACCGAACTTCAAACCAGAGGCGTTAAGGATATTTTCATCGCCTGCGTAGATGGTCTGAGCGGTTTTCCAGAGGCGATAAGCGCCGCATTTCCCCATACAAAAATCCAATTGTGC
>JAJRZK010000013.1 GCA_024275315.1 Nitrospirota bacterium | reverse complement strand
CATAAGCGCGAACCCGGTGGAAACGGTGATTATGCCAATGGCCCCCAGCTCAATCAGGACCATGATCACCACCTGCCCGAACGTTGTGAACGATTCCGCCACGTTGACGGTGAGCAGACCTGTCAGGCATGTCGCTGACGTTGCTGTGAACAGCGCGTCGATAAACGCGACAGGTTGTTTCTGGGCGGCAGGCAACATCAGCAGAACCGTCCCGAAAATGATGATGCCGTAAAACATCAGCACTGTCAGGTGGGCGATTTTCAGTCTCTTGCCCTGCGCGGGACCTGCTTTGCTTGCAGAGTTATAATGGCTTTCACGCATTTACCGATGGTTCCAGATCAGAAAGTTTGTAGCAAATAATTCGCTCCCCGCACAACAGGGGAAGCTTCAGTAAAATATAAAAGAGCTGAACGAGAGGTCTTACAGAACAACAAAAGGAGACGGCCTCGCAGGATACGTTTTCCGAATCGTTGGCGAATGAATCGGTATAAAACCCGGCCCCGGGTTCGCCACAGAATATAAATCAGCGCCGGTGCAATCTCCGCCCTCTTTTTCCTTTCCGGCTTCGAAAACGAGAGAGTAAACAAGCGGATCGGACGATGTGCGGCGCATATGAATCAATCAAAAGGTGCTATTTGCGGACAATGCTATTACACGGTCATGAAAAAGTCAATTTCCGTTTCCACGCCTGACGGCGCCCGACCAGCTCACCCCCGCAGTAGCAAACCGATACAGGCATATTAAGTATTCGTCCGCATGGGTTTACCGCCACCGGAATCTGCGCCGGATCGTCGATCGACGTTTAAAACTTCTCCACCGATGATAACGGCAACTTGATAATCACCAGCGCGCCCTCGCCTTCGCCATCGCTTTGCAGATCAATATATCCGTGGTGATAATCCATAATCATGCGGGATATGGTCAACCCCAGCCCCATACCTCCGCTTTTGAACTTGTATTTGCCCGTATTGTGCTCGAGTACGTTTTCCATGGAGAAAAAGGGCTCGAACAACCTGTCCGGGTTCGCTATGGAGACACCGGTACCGTTATCTCTTACCTCGATAATCACGAAGTTGCCGTCAATTCTTCCTGTGACGCTCACCGAGCGTCGATCCGGCGTATATTTGACCGCATTGGACAAAACCTCATCAAGAGCTTTTTCGATCATCTCCTGGTTGCCTGGTATCGATATTTCCTCCGGCAACGAGCTTAGGTCGAGTGACAGATCAACCTGCCTCCCTTCGGCGACGGAGCCTATTCTGGCGTATTCCAGTTGCAGGTTGAGGATGGGATATATCTTGACAGGATGCATGGCCATTTCCAGCTTGGAGGTGAAGTCTATCAGCATAGTCGTCGAAGTGACTATCCGGCGGATACCTGACGACACTTCGCCGATAACTTCCATGCTCTTGTTCAGTTGATCGGACGGTGGAACACTTTCAGCGACTCTACGGAGAAGGAGTTGCGCCAGTGTCAGCTTGGTAAGAGGTGTCCGGAGCTCGTGGGACGCCGCATGCGTGAAGAACTCTTTCGCCCTGCCAAGCAGGGCTTCCCTGGAAACGTCCCTCTTGATGGCCACAAATTCCGTGATCCTCCCTTTGGAATTGAATACGGGTGAGATGGTGGTGTCTTCCTCGACAATTCTGCCGTCCTTGCATTTGTTTATAAAACGCCCCTTCCAAACCCCGCCCCTGGTTATGGTTTCCCACAACTCCTTGTAATATTCGTCCGGTTGCCTGCCGCTTTTCAGTATTCTGGGATTTTGGCCAATAACCTCGTCGCTCGAATATCCGGTCACCTGTTCGAACATGGGGTTGACATATTTGATCGAGCCTTCCACATCCGTGATAACGATTATATCGCAGGCGTGTTCCATGGCCGTGAAGAGAAACTTTATCTCCTCTTCAGATTTTTCATTCATGACAAGTTGCCTGGATATCCGCATCGCGCCCAGTATGACAGCAACGATCCCCATAACCCATACCAGCCCCTGGGCGACCACATGGTCGATCGTTTCCTGCCGCTCATACTCCAGATATTTGGTCATGGGCACAGAGACGCTTATCCCCCCGCGAATATCGCCCAGTTTATACCCTTGGGCCGCGTGACATTTCAAACAGGTTTGTTCTACGAGCAAGGGCCGCATGAGACGCAGATACCGCTCTCCTCCGATTTCGCTCAGTTCCACCCGCTCGGTGTCGCCTTTCTCGAACGATTCGAGAGCGGAGCGCTCCCAGTCATCCGGCTCATTGGCGGGCCTGATAGGTTTCAGGCTGGTTATATGGCCTTTGATCCCCATCTTCCGGCTGTACATTTCGTACACCTGGCAGGTCATATACGCAGGGTTGATGAGAGTCAGCCCCTTGCCGGATGGTGTGGTTATATCCCTTTCAGGAACGTCGAGATATTCGTTGGGAGGTGTGTTTTCTGAAATCGGGGCGTATACCCCCCCGTGAAAGGCCACCCACGATCGGAACGTGGCCATCCATTTGAAATGGAGCCTGGCTTCATTCCTGGCCAGGTCCATATAATAGTGGCGATCTCCTCCTATCTCGTAAAAAAAAATAAAAACAAGCAAAGTGGTCCATGCCAGACACAACAGGATCGCAAAATGCCTTACCCGCTTGGATTGCTCCGGAAACCGCTCGCCACCTAGCATAAAACAAATCCGTTACACAATCGGCGACCACGCACACCGATTGCTTTGCATCATATACTGTACACAATATCAACAAGAACTTCATGTTGTTTCGCGTTGATAGATTCTTTGATGATATACTTCCCGTTCCCCGAAAGACAAGCTTTTCATTACGGGCGTTGAAGTCCGCGAACGCAGGTCATATAATATCGGTCAGCGCGAAGTTGGAATAACCGGGCCGGGCCTGAAACACTCCCAAAAATCGGGGCGTACGCAGGTGGCGGCACGGCTTGACAGCACAAACAATACAGGCGAAAGATGTGAGGGTCATATGGGTAACAGGTCAACGGCGATTGCCATATTGTTTTTTCTCGTGACGATTTTTCTGGTTCCCGCCGCGTACGCGGGAGCGGCGGATTGGCTGAATCCCGCGAAACATGCCTCCGGCGGTGAGGATCTGGAAAAGGCCAAGGGAGATTATATGCTCAATTGCAGTATGTGCCACGGTGAAAACGGCGACGGAAAAGGCGATCTGGCCGACAGCTTGAGTGTGCCCCCCCGCAACCATACCGACGCTACATATATGAGCTCAAAAACGGACGAAGACCTGTTCAACGCAATCAGCGGAGGCGGTGCGTCGGTCGGCAAAGCCGAGGACATGCCTCCGCACAGCACTATCCTGTCAAAGAAGCAGATTCATGGGCTTGTCAAATATCTTCGCCATCTTTGCAATTGCCAATACAAAAAGAAATGACCTGCCGGATACGGCGTGGCTGACCTTTCCACCGGCCACGCGCCCGGTTGTGATAAAATCGTCGGCATGAACAGGGGGTTTGATTCTACCGGCGGCCATGACGGGTTTACGCTCATAGAGCTCATCATGGTGATAATAATTCTCGGCGTGCTCAGCGCCGTGGCAATACCGAAATATGTGGATCTCCAGGCCGAAGCCAAAGCCTCCGCCGCCAGCGGAGTTCTCGGCGCCGCCGCCAGCGCGTGCGCCATCAACTACGCGGCGCGGCAAACCAAATCCACACCCCCCGCCGCCATCACCGATTGCGCTACTTTAGCGGCGGCCATCGATACATCAGGAGTCACCATCGCCTCGGGAACAGCCGGGGAATGCGACGTGAATATAGAAAACTCCCTTTTCTCGTTCACCCTCACCTCGGAAACCGCCGCCACTCCCTGCAAAGTGGAAAAAGTCACTGGGAAATGGCCCGGATAAGCAGTTCACCGCGAGCTGACGGGCATGGAGAAAGGATATTTCACCACATCCTGCAACTTCGCGTATACCGTCTCGATCCGCATGGCGTGGCCAAGGTAGCTGATATTCGCCACCCAGCGTGATTTTTCCGGATCTAGGTCAAGACTTTCGCTGGCGGTAATCTCCTTTCCGTCGGCGTTGTAAACCCTGAACCTTATTATCCTGCCCCTGTCTCCTTCCACGAGCAGTTTCACACCATCACCTTTCAGCTCGACAACCTTGACGCTGATAAGATCGTCGGAAGCCTGGCTTCCCAGCGACAGGCTGGTAAGGTCAAGCGATGACAACGCCTTTGGTATACGAATCCGGATCTCGCCCTTTATGTGCGACACCGAATCCTGCTTGTAGTCGAGCGAGATATTCGCCTTGCCGGTCATGTAGCGTTTCGACTTCTCCTTTTTGGACAGGTAATGCCTCTTCAGGTCGATGTAATTGACATAGTCTAAGGAGGTCTCCTCGCCCGCTCCGTTTTTCAGGCCGGATATGACAAGCTCCACAGAAGAGTGGTTGTTTTCCACCACAGGTATTATTGGTGTCCGGACGGAAACCGTGAACGAGGCGCCAAAGAATTTTCCGGCGGATAGGTTGTACACACCAAGGTTTACCGGGCCGGAATGAAATTCCGCCGCACTGTCTTTCAGAAAATCATCGTCAGCCACGGGGCTCATGGATTTCGACCTGCCGAACCGAGCCCTGAATTTTTTCCCGCTGGACAATTTGACAGGTTCCGTTTCCACCACGTATTCCCGCCCCGTGTCATGGAACAGCCGGCTGAGCGTGAACAGGTAATCCCGGCTTTTCTTCTCGGCGACCAATATCACCTCTACAAACCGCACTTCTCCCCGGTATTCTTTCGAAACAAATTTCCCGGAACCGAAAAACGAATCCATCGACATGCCGCCGCCCGACTGCAAAGGCTTCTTCTCCTTGTTCAACGCCCTCACCTCCAGCAAGCGGGACTTGTCCCCGCTTACGGTGTATTCGACAGACGATTTTCCGATCGGCTTGAACTTTATCCTGACACCGTCACGGTCAAGCGACAGATTCTCCAGTGGAACCTTGAGCGTAACTGTCTCCACTTTCGTGGGCAGGTTCATGCTGATCCGGCCATGCAGGGTTTTAAGGTCGTCGACCCGGACCCCCCGGGCCAGGCGAATGGTTTTGTTCGCGCTCGATTTGCTGTATTTCACCGGTTTGTTGTTTACGTAGGTTACACTTTCAAACCCCTCGCTGAACGGCGCTCCCTCATCGTTGCGCACACGTCCGCAGGGCTCTTTTCGCAAAACGTCCTTTCCCTCTCCGTCCAGCGCCTTGGTGACATACAACATGACGGCGGGAGCGTCGCTGGTGTTGTTGACAAGGTCAAGCCCCTGGGCGCTCAGGGTGATCTCAACAAGACCGTCATCGTTCAGAGCCACCCTCTCCACGTCGATCGCAAAGGGACCTCCGGTCCATAGCGGCTCGTTTCCCATACCGGACGAAAAATTGAAATTGGTCAGGTTGTTTAACGAAAACCTGGAAACATATTTTTTGGCGTACCGGTCGATCTCATCCTTGACAGGACCGCCGCCCCGTTTTCCCGGAGATGGGGTAAAACTCAGCAGTTCCCCTAAAATGTCGCCGAACACTGTCCTGGCGTTATCTATCAGGTTTTTGTCCAGCCTGAACCGGGCCTTCAACCATCCCGGGTTTGGTTCTATTACCAGGCTGTTAAAAAGACTCGCCGACGATGGAACCATCTTCGCCATTTTTCCCCTGTTTTTCGCAACCGCCGTAATCCACTCTTGCGAGGTCTTGTCCACCCATGCCTGCTGGTCGCTGTTCAGGGCAAGATCAACCTCCAGGCTGGGGGGCAAAAGCTCCACCGACCCGCCTGCGAACAGGGAGCTGACCGGATCCATCTTGCTCTTCGCTCCTGACAGCATCATCCCGGCGACACCGGTCGCTATCTTGTCTGAATCCTGTGGTTTGAACAACGCCAGGCTGAACAGGCGCGAGCTTCGGTATTCCTTCAATCTTCCCAGATCCACCGAAGCGCTCGCGTTGGAGTCGAGCCTGCCGGTCACCTCGTTTATATGATCCGGATCGCTGATCACTATCCGGTCCGGGGAAATGGATATGGCCCGAACAGGACCATATTCACATGTTTTTATGTCGCGCTCTTTAAACGTTATATATCTGCTCCGGTCTACGGTAATTTCCTCTCCATCATACCTGCGCATGACAAAAGCCCTGACCTTCTCCACGGGGAACGATCCGAAAAGCGCAAAGCTCATCCAGCCAGACCCCTGATCGTCCTTGTAAAAACCTGCCAGCGCCTGCTCCACCAAGTCATGGATGGATATCCCGGCTTTCATCAGCTCATCATTCAACCCGACGCCGGTGGGGTCGGCCAGTTCGTCACCTGCCTGAAGTTTTAAGTACGCCTCCTGGATTTTCGCTATTTTCCCGACGTTAACGTGGGCCAGCATTATCAGCCCCTCCATCGCCAGCGCCTGTTCAGCCTTTTCCACTTTTTCCGGAACTTTCATATCCAGCAAAACCAGCTTGACCCAGGCCAACCCGGCTCCGGCGGCTATAAGCACGACCAGAACCAGCGCTCCGGCCACCTTCAGCGCGGTTGCTTTTTTCGTGGACCGGTTTTTGGCTGTCTGATGAATCGGGCCAGGTTTGGGCGCCGGTGGACGCGGATCCGATCGCCTTTCGGGGCTTTCGCTTTTTACGGGAGGGGGGGAGACTGCGGCCTTCTTGCCATCACCGGGCGGCGCTGGCGCAGACGGTTTTTTATTCTTTTCAACTTTTTTTATAACGACGACCGCTCCGGCTTTTTTAAATGCGGCCAGAAACTTTTTGGCTTTGCCAGGATCGGCCAGCTTCTTTATCACCGTGGGTTTGCCGGAAAAGAGCCTGCCCTCGACTGTTTTGCTGTCCAGCTTCACCAGCTTGCTGATATTGGCGATAACCTGCGCCCGCTCGAACCCCGGCTCGAGTTTGCCGGTAAAGATCACGTAATAATCCGCCATGTCGCGCTACGCCTGTCGCTGGTTTATAGTTGATCGCCAAACAGCATCGACTGAGTACCCACCCCAAGCACCGTGCATAGAAATCTTACCGCGCCTTTGCCTCTTTTGCAATATAACCCGGACACCTGGCTCCGGTTACGCGATCGAAAGGTTGGTGATCTGTTTTGTCACTTCAAAGTCGTATCCGGGATATTCGTATATGGGAGCCCTCGGTTCCGTTTCGCCAAGGGAATAGCCCCATATGCTTTCGTACTCCTCCGGATCCTCGCCCATCTGCTGAAGCTGGTTTAAATATTCGCTGATCGATTTGGATTCGATTATCACCACCTTGCCCATCTTGTTTATTATCGGGCTGTGAACCCTGGTGGGATCGTGATCGAACTCCAGGATGCGCCGGCCGTAGCGGGTGACGCCTATCACCCTGAAGGTCAGGCTTTTTCCGACCCCGGGCAGGTTCAGCACGTTCCGGTCCGTAGCCAGGAACGGCACGTCGGCCGATTGTGCCAGCTCTTGTATGTTTTCCACCATACTCTCCGCCTCCAGCGGAAACTGCCTCATCCGGCCATGATATTTTTCCGGTATCGTTCCGAATATTTTTTCTTCCAACTGTTCCTGGACAGCGCGGGCGTTTGTGGAAAAATTGCGCTGGTTTTCCATATATCCTTTTACGGTGAATGTGTAATAGCAGAGCACACCAATTTCGTTCAGGGCCTTTCGTAGCTTTGCCGTATGCCCCCTGCGGGACGAAGCGGCGGTTAGCACATGCTGGTTTGTAACCGTCCATCCCGCCGATATGAGCTTTTTCACCCCGTCGCGCGCCTCAGGCGTCACCTCCATGGGCGAAATGAAATGGGTCTGGATCACGAATTGCCGTATGCCCGCCCCGGTCGCCCTGGTCTTGAAGTCTGCCAGTATCCTTACAATGTCTCCCGTAATCCTTTGCGGGATATATACGGGCAGGCGTGTCCCGATCCTCACACGTGATATTTCGGCGTATTTTTCGCCATCTTTTCTCGACTTGTTGGCCTCGGTTTTCCTGATCGCCATTTCGAGAATCGCGTTCAGGATTTTTTTCAGGGAACTGTCAGAGCTCATCAGGCCATCTCCGCCGGTGATAAGAATATCCCTGAGTTGCGAGTCGTTCTCGAAATATTCCATCAGCCGATCGAGCTTTTGGGCCCATGTCTCGCCGGGCCTGAGCTTGTCCAGGTCAAAGTTCAGATGGCCTCTCTGGAAATCGTACATGCGCTGGCAAGAGGCGCACAATCCCCCGCAGGCCCGTCCGACGGTGTCGGGTATGAGTATGGCCACGTCCGGATACCGGCGGTGCAGGTTGTCTCTGGTGGGCAGGAGCCAGCCTGCCGCGTTTGGCTTGCCCGGCTCCACCTGGTCTTCTTTTTCCCATGCCACGATATGGCCGAATTCTTCGATGAGGCTTTTGGAGTATATGACATAGTCTCTTATGGCAAGGTCGGCTCCGATGGCGAAATATGGCGCCCGAACGTGCAGTAACGACAGGTAATAAGGATTGACAAAGAAAGGTATCCCGGCCTTCCTGGCGCTGTAGAGCAGCTTCATGGTATCCGGGTCGAGGGAGTGGCCGAGCATCTCGTTGAGCGTCTCGGGCGATCGGACCGCGAAGTTGAGATGAAACCGGTAATCGTCCCACCATTTGAGCGCTGTCGAATATTTATCCGCGCCGGACATACCCTCGTCGAACCTGAACCTGGAACTGGATATTTTGCCGGTGTCGATATGGTCGATTATGATTTTTAATATTCGCTCCTTGTTCTCCTCCCGAAGCTTTTCGATGCGAGGGTCAAGCCCGGTGGGCCAACGGTTCATCCATTTCTCGAACTGCTCGTATGACACCTTCGTGCGATCGTTTTCGCCTCGCAACTGCCGGAAAAGATGTAGCGTGTCTTCGAAAAAATATGGTTTTGCGCCGCCGGTCCCATATTTTGCGGCCAGCCATATCATCTTTATGGGATTGCTTACGGCGATCTGCCCTCTCAGGTTGAGATCTTCAAAACTTCTGCCGGCGTTGTCCACATAATCGAGCAGTCGTATGGCCGCGTAGTCACGCCAACTCAGTGATTCGAAAGTTTTGCGGTCATGTTTATCGCTTTTGTAAAACTTTACCGCGGCGGGGCTGGTTTCCAGGATGGGTGTTATCCAGTTTTTCACGCCATAAAGCGCCTCGATTTCGTTGCTGGAATTGCGCATTATCTCGTCGAGTTCCGGGTTTTCCCTGAGCAACTGTTTTAACAGCTTGTGGGAGAGCACGGTTATTGCGACCTTGTCGAGATCCTGGACCTCGGGAAACACGTCGTCATGTCTTCTGCTGGGCGGTTTTTTCGTCATGCCAGACATCTGCAACCTCTCGTTGTTGGTGTTTTAGTTGAGGGCAACCCCGGCTGTTGAGGGGAGCCCGGGAGCTACAAGAAATTAATCAAGGCGCCTCCCGACCGGTCACAAGGCCAAAAACCGCAGAAGCGATTTTTTCCAACGGAGCAAGAGCCTCAACCGCCCCCTTTTCATAGGCCTGTTTGGGCATCCCGAACACAAGGCTTGAAGCCTCGTCCTGGGCTATGGCGCCGGCCCCGGAATTTCGCATGGCCAGCATCCCCTCCGCTCCGTCCGAACCCATCTCCGTAAGCAAGACACCGATGGCGTCTCCCCTGTCCACGTTCTGCGCCACAGATTTCATCAGCACATCCACGGAAGGCCGATGACCATTTACTTTTTGGCCCTTGTGGCAAGTAACCATGTATCCGGATCCCGCCCTCTCGAGTGTCATGTGGCTGTCGGCTGGCGCTATGAGGACCAGCCCTTTTCGCGTCTGGTCTCCTGTTTTGGCCTCCCTGACGGTCATACCGGTTATCATGTCCAGGCTCTGGGCGAACATTTCCGTAAACCCGCTTGGCAGATGCTGGACCACCACCGCGGGAGAGTTGGCGAAAAATCCCTCCAGCACGGCCTTGAGCGCCTCCGTTCCGCCGGTGGAGGCTCCTATGGCGATAACTTTTCGGCCGAACGTGTCCAGAGCGTCGTGGTTACCTAACACACGGATCGTAACCCGCCGTCGTTTTCTTTTCCAGTGGGACAGGTTCACTGTGGAGGCCAGCTTTATTTTCGACCTCAGTTCCACCATGATATTGCTCATTTGCGAAACAGACCCGGATGGCGGCGCCAGAGTTATAAAATCCACGGCCCCGGCCTTGAGGGCCTCAAGAACGGTTTTCGCACCGTTTTGCCTATCGGAACTGATCATCACCACCGGCAAGGGATAATTCGGCATGAGGGATCTGAGAAAATCCACACAGATGGTTACAGGCAATTCGACGTTCAACGTGATCACGTCCGGCTTCAGCCTGACGATTTTTTCCCTGGCTTCGTATGTATCCGCCGCGGTCCCCGCAACCTCCAGATCCGGGTCCATCCCCAGCCATCTGGCCAGGATATCCCGAAGATCGGGAGAGTGTTCCACTATCAGAGCCCTGATTTTTTTCGTCATCAATCGGTATGTTTGCGATAAACGGCTGGCATGATGTATTCATAGGGGTTTTCCGGCTGGTTGACGGCTTCTGAATGGCCGACGAACAGGTATCCGCCCGGCTCCGTGACGCGGTGCATTTCCCGGACCAGACGTAGCCTGGTTTCCCTGTCGAAATATATCATCACGTTTCTGCAAAAGATGACATGGAATTTTTTCTTGAAAGGAAACGGCATGTTCACAAGGTTAAGCCTCTTGTAATGGACATATTCCTTCAGCCGGTCTGTAACACGCCAATCGTTTCCGTCTTTAACGAAATACTTTTCCTTGAGGTGTTGAGGCAGTTTGCTGACACATTCTTCGCAATAAACGCCCTGCTTGGCCTTCTGGAGGGCGACGCTGGAAATGTCGGTGGCCAGAAGTTTTATTCCCCACTGCGTGTCGGCGTTTTCTGAATATTTCAGCGACAGCATGGCTAGCATATATGGCTCTTCCCCGGTAGCGGCGGCGGCGCACCAGATTCTGAAATCCATGGCGGAGGTGTCCGAAACGCTGTTTTTTATGTCTGGCAGGGCTTTGTTATAAAAGAAATCAAAATGCTCTTTCTCGCGGTTGAAAAAAGTGAAACTTGTGGACATGCTGTCGACAAGCTCCGACAACGCGGCGCCTGTCTTGTCCGTGACGAGATGGTCGCAATACTCGTCAAATGACGCAAACCCCCTGCCCCTGAGGATTTTTTTCAGCCGGCTGACCATGAGAGTGCGTTTGTCATCTTTCAGGACGATGCCGGCGTTTTTGTACAGGATGGAGCTTATCCTGCTGAATTGATCGTCGGACAGCGCCGGGAGCCCTTTATGCCGCGTATTATTCATTTTTTCCGGATGATCCATGTGGTAGATATCTGCGCGTTCGCTGCCAGTCATTTGTTCGGGCGGATCCACCAGCGTTCGCCAAACCGGTTTTCGGCGTCTGTTTCGCCTGCCATCCCATGCTCGAATCGCATTCTCACGTTGGGGCCTTTACAGATGTAAGTATGCTTGATTTTACAGAAATAGCATGCCACCAACAAGCCAAGATTAAGGAAAGGGCCTGCGGCGGAAAAGGTGATTTATCTGGAGCGGCGTTACGGCATACAGGTAAAATCCGAAGCTATTCGCACGGCCTGTCACTCTACACGCCGGAATCGATATCTAATTCCCGGCCCGAAAAGGATGGAGCCACATTCAAGACCAAGTCGCTCCATCCTCCAGGTATTCGGCGACCGGCTAGCTAAAAGTCCTCGAAATCGTCATCAAAAGGAATCGCGGCGTCGCTTTTGCTTTCTTCCTTTTTAGCAAGGCGCCCACCGCCACCTTTTATCGCACCGGCGTGGGGCGCTGGCGCTGTTTTATGGGCTCCGGTCAACAGCTTTTGTTGCGCAACACTACTGCCGGACCCTGCTCCATATCCGCCGCCGAGGTTGTTGTTGTTTCCTCCATGCACAAGACTGGCAAGGCTCGTGACCATGTCGTCCAGGGCTCCCGCCTGCGCGTTGAGCTCTTCAGACGCCGCCGCGGCCTCTTCCGCGTTGGAGGCGTTTTGCTGGGTGACGGTGTCCATCTGGGTCACCGCGGTGTTTATCTGGTCTATACCTGTCGACTGCTCTCCGGAAGCGCTATTGACCTCCGCTATGAGATCGGAGACTTTCTTTACACCGGTGACGATCTCGTGCAGGTATTTGCCGGCGTTTTCAGCCAGCTCGTTGCCGTGCTTCGCCTTGTCGACAGCGTCTTCTATCAGGGCCGCAGTGTCCTTGGCTGCGGTAGCGGAACGTTGCGCCAGGTTGCGCACTTCCTCGGCCACCACGGCAAACCCCTTCCCATGCTCGCCCGCTCTCGCGGCCTCCACCGCGGCGTTCAGCGCCAGCAGGTTCGTCTGGAAGGCAATCTCCTCTATCACCTTGATGATCTTGGAAATCTCCTCCGACGATGTGTTAATGGCTTTCATGGCCGCGACCATCTCCTCCATCGCTTTATTACCCTTTTCGGCGCTGTTGCGGGCTTCACGTGCAAGCGTGTTGGCCTGGTCGGAGTTTTCGGTATTTTGCCTGGTCATGGATGTCATCTCTTCGAGCGAAGCGGACGTCTCCTCTATGGAAGCCGCCTGCTCCGTCGCGCCCTCGGCCAGCGACTGGCTCGACTGGGATATCTGGTTCGACGCGGAGGAAACCTGCCGACTGCCTTCTCTTAAGCTGACGACTATATTGTTTATGGGCTTGGTAATGCTTGTCACCAGGAACCACGACACCGCCACACCCAGGATAATCGTTATGATAAGCCCGACTACCATGATCATGGACGCCGCAGACAAAGAATCGACAGCTTCCCCGGCTATCTTTTCCGTGTTTTGTATTCCATCCATGGCCGTATCCTGCGCGGCTTTCAAAACACTGTCCGCGGTTTTGTTTATCTGTCTTCCCACTTCCTGGAGCTGAATCCAGTTCTCAAGAAGGTTTTGCATCGCTTTTTCATAGTTGGACGCGGCTTCTCTTGTTCTGGCAATGGCATCAAAGTCAACCTGATCGCTGGCCAATTCTTTTAGACCGTCCAGCGTTTTGTATATTTTTACAAAATTGGCCAGCCCGTCTTTCATCGTCTGAGGGTCACGAAGCACCTGGGATTTGTATGTTTTTATACGCGTATCGTTACCAAGGTTGAGAATTTCGGTGGCAAGGATTATGCTCTCCATCGTTTCCCTTAATTTTTCCGGGGGGGCTCCGTTTTGTATGTTTTCCCGCATCTCATTCCTGTGATCCTCCAGGAAATCGATGGATGTATTTACGTATACGCGGGCATTTTTGTTAAGCTTGGCCCTGGCTTTCTGGATCGCGTTTATCTTCTCGGTTGTCTTTTTCATCAACTCGCCATACCTGTCCACATGCGGCATGGCGATGCGAACCTGCTCCTTGAGCCCTGCCAAGTTATGCTTATTCGCCAGATCATCCGCTTCTTTCATATACTTGCCAACCAGCGCAAATTCCTGCTCACCGGTTTGCAGGTAATGCTCCTCCTCGCTCAGGGCGTAGCCGCGGACGGCGTACATGGTCAGCAGGGAGTGCCGCTCCACCTGGTTGCCCACCTTTGCTTCCGGCACGAATTCCTCGTCAAGATCGACGGAATGGGTCTTGACTTTCTCCATATTGAATGTGGCTATTCCGCCCAGGATAACCGCCAGCAATAAAATAACCCCAAATCCTAGGGATATTTTTACCGACAACTTCAAGTTGCTAAACATTTTTTTACCTCCACTTCAAAAGAAACAAGCAAAACAGGTTTGCATTGGATCAATACATATTCACCACATATCCCCGTCCTGTGATAATAGCACGGTTTAGGTCAATTATTACAAAGCGATCGTCATGCTTGCATACCCGTGTTCCCCTGCGACAAGACCTTCCGGATATCAAGCAGGATTATTACTTTGCCCTTTATCTTTCCTATGCCGATGATGAAATTCACGTCGATCCCGGTCCCGAAAGAGGGAGGAGGCTCTATTTCATCCCCGGAGATGTCCAGCACCTCCGAAACGGTGTCCACTATCACGCCCATCATGGTGGAGTTATAATCCACTACGATGATGCAGGTCTCCTCTGTGTATTCAATCGGTTCCATGCAAAATTTTATACGCAGATCCATAACAGAGATTACTTTGTCACGAAGGTTGACAACTCCCTTGATCGATTCGGGGGCGTTCGGGATCTTTGTAATATCCATGATCTTGATAATTTCCCTGACCATTCCGATGTCGAGCCCATACTCCTCGTCGCCGAGAACAAAGGTCAGATACTTGCCGGCCAGCGAGTGTGCGCCTGGCGATAATGGCTCGTTTTTCTTAACCGCGGACTCACTCATAACGCTCTCCTCAATGATTAAGATTAATTCTTCGCGTTACCATGGGCGTCTGCTTCTTCTCCTGTGTCGCCTTTGTGCGTTTTTTTACCGATAACGCAACCGGAACCGCAAAAATGTGATTGTTCTATCAAAGCTTTCATATCCGATCTGTACGGGTCCATGGTAATTAACTGCCTCTGGTAGACCGCAAGCAGGTCCTGTTTCAGCGTAGCGTGGTCTCCGCTTATGTCTATTCTGTAGTACACATGCTTGTTTTTACGTTCACTCCTGATAATGCCGACATTACGTAAAACCGCGAGGTGGCGGGAAATAGTAGACTGCGGCATATCGAGAGTTTGCGCCAGACATTTCACGCAGATAGACGACCCCCACAGCAACATCAGCAACCGGAGCCGCAAGTTCTCGGAAAAAACCTTGGAAACCATTTGTATTTCGCTCATACCACAATATGTATCCGGATATCCGGATATGTCAATAGCCAGAGGGGTCTTTTATCCATTTTTCCACGAATATTTGCAGGTTGCGCGACCGGAACGCCTGAGGTGCATACGTAAAGATGCCCCCGCGGGAGTTATCTGGCGCTTCCCACGTTGCGTGCGAGGTTTGGTCGGATTTCGCGAATTTCAATCGGGCTTGTACCCCAAGTGCCGGCGCAAAACGATACCCGCCCATCGGCGGGTGGCGTGAACCCATAAAAAAAGGGGCGCGGGATTAACCACACCTGGTAAGGAGACTCTCGTTGAAGTTGAAACAATGCGCCCTCAGTTGAGCAAACTTGGAACTCTCCTGACCCCCTACCTGAAGGCGGCGCCGGATTGCCCGGCAGGCAATTTGGTCTGTCCACGGCAGCGAAATCTGGTCTGCCCACGGCAGCGAAATCTGGTCTGCCCACGGCAGTGAAATCTGGTCTGCCCACGGCAGCGAAATCTGGTCTGCCCACGGCAGTGAAATCTGGTCTGCCCACGGCAGCGAAATCTGGTCTGCCCACGGCAGCTAAATCT
>JAJRZK010000012.1 GCA_024275315.1 Nitrospirota bacterium | reverse complement strand
TGGACAAAACCCTGGCGTTAATCGCGATTATCCTGACCAGCCCCATAATGCTCGCCGCCGCGCTGGCGGTGAAGCTTTCGTCTCCGGGCCCGATACTGTTCAAGCAAAAACGGCTGGGATTGAACGGGGCGGTTTTTGAAATATGGAAGTTCCGGAGCATGCGCGTAACCAGCGAAAAAGAGGGCGTGGTCACCCAGGCCACACGTAACGACCCGAGGGTTACCCCTGTCGGGAAATTCCTGCGCAGGACGAGCCTGGACGAACTGCCCCAGCTTTTCAACGTTTTGCAGGGGACCATGTCCATGGTGGGCCCCAGGCCGCACGCTGTCGAACACGACAACCAGTACTCGCGTGTGATAAACACCTATTTCGCCCGTCACCGGATCAAGCCAGGTATCACGGGGCTTGCCCAGGTGTCGGGATACAGGGGAGAAACCGAGACGATCGACAAGATGGAAAAACGTGTGGAGCTGGATATGGAATATATCAACAACTGGTCGATCACGCTGGATCTGAAAATCCTGGCCAGGACGTTTTTCGTGCTGTTGTCAAAAAACGCCTACTAAACCTGCCGCAACTTTACTTTTACCAAACCGGAACAAATGGCCCTCCAGCCATCCACGATGGCAAGCCATTCACGATGGCCACCAGCCATTCACGCCCCGACTAAAGATAATGTCAGTAATAATTAGCCTACCCTACCCCCGCATTTACGAAATTCCCGATCCACGCCAGGCGCCCTGATGTCGAATGGTTCCTTGACCGGAGCGTGTGATTTTGATTATGGTGTTGTCCCGTGGGGCTGTGGCGCAGCCGGGAGCGCGCCTTTAATGGCATTCAAGAGGTCAGGGGTTCGATCCCCCCCTTAGCTCCACCAACCCCAACGCCCCGCGGTGGAACGGATAAACAGCGTCGGGAAACCCGATCCTCAAAGGTCTTAGCAGGATGAAAAGTATCACGCACTTCACTTAACAAAATGTCAAAATACAAGATCAGGTCCCTTTTTTGTTATGGCGCTCAATGACACGTAAGCAACGTCTTCGTCGGGTGGCTACTCTCTGTTGCCATTGCCTTCGGAACTTAGCATTCTATAGGGCGGGTAGCCGGAGAAATATCCCGGTATTCGAAAAACAGTTTTGGGTGAATGCTAACGGAAATTTTTTAGACATCTTTGTAATGGAGTGGTGCAAGCTTTTTGCAGATTCCAGTGGCAAACACTCTTGGCAAAATGTCATCCGAGATCAAGAAGGCTTTTTCAATGGTGTGTTGCAGGAACTCAAGACAACTGAGACTGAATTTGAGAACTACATAACGGAGATGCGGTCGTATCGAGACAAATTTGTTGCGCATCTAGACTCAAAGGAGACTATGCACATCCCCAAACTGGAAGTGGCGCAAAATAGTGTGTCTTATCTATATGACTATCTACGTACCTATGAGGATGAAGGTAACTTCTTTGTCGATGCGCCGAAGAAGGCGTCAACATTCTATGAGGATTATCTGGAAGAAGGCAAGCTGGTATACGACGAACATGCTAGATTAACAAGTCTATCAAGCAGACGCTCCGAAATAGGGGGTCCGCCGAAAAAGGGATCCAAATAAGGGGTCTGGTCTTCTATTTTGATATTTTGTGGAGCAGTATGTTTTTATTCCTCCACAAGTTTCTCGGCGATCTGAACGGCGTTGAGCGCGGCGCCTTTGCGTATGTTGTCGGACACTATCCACAAGTTCAGCCCATGGTCCACGGTGTCATCCTCGCGAATCCTGCCGACATACACCGGGTCCTTGCCAGCCGCGTCGATGGCCATGGGATATTTCGCCTCGTCCGGGTCGTCCACGACTTCCACCCCGGGCGCCGACGCCAGGATATCCCGCGCCTGTTGCGCGGAAATACGCCGTTCAAACTCGATGTTCACCGATTCGCTGTGGCCATAGAACACCGGAACACGCACGCTGGTCACCGTCAACTTGATGGTGTCGTCTTCCATGATCTTTTTGGTCTCGTTGATCATCTTGATCTCTTCTTTCGTATAACCGCCGTCCATGAACACGTCGATATGAGGTATGCAGTTGAACGCTATCTGGTGCGGAAACTTTTCGGGTTCGACCGGGCTGAAATTGAAAATATCCCGCGTCTGCCGGCTCAGATCCTCCATCGCCGCCCTGCCGCCACCGGAGACGGACTGGTATGTGCTCACCACAACCCTCCTGATCCTGGCGGCGTCATGCAACGGCTTTAACGCCACCACCAACTGGATGGTGGAACAGTTCGGGTTCGCGATTATGCCGTTGTGCCTGTCAATGGCTCCCGGGTTCACCTCCGGCGCCACAAGCGGCGTATCCGGATCCATACGAAACGCGGAGGAGTTGTCTATCACCACCGCCCCCGATTCCACGGCGGCGGGGGCGAACTCCACGCTTCGATCGGCGCCTGCGGAAAACAGGGCGATGTCAATCCCTTCGAACGATTCGCGGGTAAGCTCTTCGACCGTCCACGTATCGTCTTTAAACGCTATTTCCACCCCCTCGGACCGGATCGAGGCCAGCGGGCGCAGATCGTTTACCGGGAAATTTCTTTGCTCCAGGATTTTCATCATCTCCTGGCCGACCACGCCGGTCGCGCCAACCACGGCCACGTTATACAATTTGCCGATCATCGTCGGTTTCCTTTATACATTCCTCAGGTTTCTATCGCGTCCACTATCAGCTGCCCCATCTGTTTCGTCCCGACCGGTTTCACGCCGTCGGCCGCTATGTCCGGCGTCCTGTAACCCGCGTCGAGGACTTTCTGCACCGCCTGTTCGATATCACGGGCGGCCTCGGCGGCGTCCAGCGTATAGTGGAGCATCATGGCCACCGACAATATCGTCGCAATCGGGTTTGCCTTGTCCTGCCCCGCGATATCCGGCGCGGACCCGTGCACCGGTTCGTACATGCCGCTGGTGGCGCCAAGCGAGGCCGATGGCAACATGCCGATGCTTCCGGTGAGCATGGCCGATATGTCGGACAGGATATCACCGAACATGTTTGTGGTCACTATAACATCGAACTGGCCCGGATAACGGACCAACTGCATGGCGCAGTTGTCAACGTACATGTGGGACAGCTCCACTTCGGGATAGCCGGCGTGGCTCTTCGTTACCACCCTGCGCCAAAGCTCGGTGCATTCGAGCACATTGGCCTTGTCCACGGAACAGACCCGTTTGCCGCGTTTCATGGCTATCTCAAAAGCGATCCGCGCAATGCGCTCTATTTCCGGCGTGGTGTAGACCAGGGTGTTGACGCCCCGTTCGGTTCCATCGGCGAGCTTCTCCACCCCTTTGGGTCGCCCGAAATATATTCCACCAACCAGCTCCCGGACAACCATTATGTCGATACCCTCGACAACTTCCCGTTTCAGGGAAGAAGAATCGGCCAGGGCGGGATATATCTTCGCCGGTCGAAGGTTCGCGAAAAGGTCCAGCTCCGACCGCAACCCCAGAAGAGCTCTCTCGGGCCGAAACTCATAATCGAGAGGCTCCCATTTCGGACCCCCGACCGCTCCCAAAAGAACCGCGTCGGCCTGCTTGGCCAGCGACAACGACTTCTCCGGCAACGGGACACCGTATTCGTCATACGCCCCGCCTCCGACAAGAGCCTTTTCGGTCTCGATTTTCAAGCCATATTTGCCGCCTACCCTCTCCAGAACACGTAGCGCCTCGTCTACAACCTCTCCACCAATACCGTCGCCGGGAAATACCGCTATTTTCATGTTGTTATTCGCTTCTCTTTAAATTATTCGAATAAGAAGGAAACAAGTCTAGCAATTTGGCGTGAAAACCACCAATAAAATAAGATCAACGCCCATATACCATATGTTAATACAATGCGTTATATTATATTTACCAATATATAACTTTAACTATATCAGAATAAGATATTGATTATTAATGCCAAAAGCTCTCCGAAAATCTGTCATTGCATCTAATTAGCCGATAATTGTATCCTTTAGATAGTGAAAGTATCTTTTAATTATCTTGATTTTGTATCGTAATTGTATAAGCTTATAGTCGTGGGGGGTTTTTAATCACGCATGTGACGAAAGGTTTTTTCGCAAGATGTCTGAGACGGAAGCTAAGAGCAAAAATATGAAATCCCGGAACAAGGTAAAGGAATACCGCGACAACCTGATGATGTCCAAGGCTGAATTGGCTCGTAAGGCCGGAATTTCAGTTCAAACCCTCAACAGGATCGAGAAGGGTGAAGCTTGCCGGGTCGACACACAGCGAAAAATTCTCGAAGCTTTAAACCTGAAAGTGGAAGACAAGAGCAAGATTTTCTAGTCATCACACCGTATCATTTGATTCCGCTTCAGCTTTCGTGTTTCCCGCCTGGTGTAATATAGAAATACCATACGATCCAGGCGATAACCGCCAACCCCGCCAGCGTCACCGCCACTTTGTCATCCATAATTATCCACCCTTCATACATTCGCCCTGAACGTTTTCAAGCGTAACGAATTGGTCACAACCGTCACCGACGAAAAAGCCATCGCCAACGCGGCGAACATCGGGTCCATGGTCACCGACCATATGGGATACAACACACCCGCGGCAACAGGTATGAGGGCTGTGTTATAGGCGAACGCCCAAAAAAGATTCTGCTTGATCGTCCTTAACGTGGCTTTTCCCAGCGATATCGCCGTCGCCACCCCGTCGACACTGTCTTTCATCAGCGTGATCTCGGCCGATTCCATGGCGATATCGGTCCCCGCGCCTATGGCGAACCCGACATCGGCCGCCGCGAGGGCGGGAGCGTCGTTGATCCCGTCTCCCACCATGGCAACAACCCGCCCTTTTTTCTGCAGACGTCTGGCCTCTTTGGCCTTGTCTTCCGGTTTGGCGCCTGCGATCACATTGTTTATGCCCACCTGCCTTGCTATGGCGTCCGCTGTGGCCTGGTGGTCTCCGGTGATCATCACCACGTCCAGTCCCATCGTATTGAACAGCCTGATGGTTTTGTCGATACCTGGCTTGACAGTGTCCGACACACCTATCACCCCAACGCACTCACCATCCCTGGCCACATAAAGAGGCGTTATTCCCCTGGAGGAAATACCGCCGCTCTCGCCGGCAAAACCAGACACATCGACGCCCTGTCCGGACATGTACCCTTCGGACCCGACCAGAATCCTGGCGCTATCCACAACAGCCTCGACACCAGACCCGGTCTCCGATTGAAAACCATCGATATCCATGGTGTCAATCCCCTGCTCCCCGGCATACCGCACCACCGCCTCTGCCAGCGGATGTTCGGACCGTTTTTCCACCGAGGCGGCGAGTGAGATCAGGTCGTCACGCCTGAATCCGTCCGATACGATCACATCGACCACAGACGGTTTACCAGTCGTCACGGTTCCGGTTTTGTCCAGGATAATGGTGTCGATAACCGCCGCCTTTTCCAGAGCCTCGCCATTTTTTATCAATACGCCGCATTGCGCCCCCTTTCCGGCGCTCACCATTATCGCCGTCGGAGTGGCCAGCCCCAGCGCGCATGGACAGGCGATTATCATCACCGCGACAAAGTTCACCAGGGCGTGCACATGGCGCGGTTCCGGGCCGAAATCATACCAGACGACAAACGTTACAACCGCCACGATCATCACAGCCGGAACGAAATATGACGCCACCAGATCCGCGAGCTTCTGGGCCGGAGCCTTGCTCCCCTGCGCCTGACGAACCATCCGCACTATCCTGGCCAGCGTGGTCTGGGCCCCGACTCCTGTCGCGGTAAATGTAAAAGAGCCGGTGGTGTTTACAGAGCCCCCCACCACCTTGTCTCCCGCGTGTTTCTCCACGGGGATGGACTCCCCGGTGATCATCGACTCGTCCACGGAGGAGGCTCCGTCGACGAGCGTGCCGTCAACGGGAACAGACTCCCCCGGGCGCACGACCACCCGGTCTCCCACGACCACTTTTTCTATTTCGATCTGGACCTGCTCCCCGTCACGTATCACCATGGCTGTCTTCGGGCGCAGTCCCATCAGTTTTGATATGGCGTCGGACGCCTTCCCCTTGGCTCGCGCCTCCAGATATTTGCCCATAAGGATCAGGGTGATTATCATGGCGGCGGTCTCGAAATAGACAGGTGGCGTTTCACCCGACGTGGATATCAGCTCCGGCGCGAACGCCGACACGGTGGAATAGGAATATGCGGCCAGGGTCCCGACAGCTATCAACGTGTTCATGTCCGCCGCGTGGTTCCTGAACGCTTTCCACGCGCCGGTCATGAAAGGAGCGCCGACAGTGAACATAACCAGCGATGTCAGAACAAACAGGGCCCCTTTCTCCACCTGCGAGGGTATCCCGGAAAGTATTCCGAGCATATCCTTCATGGAGATGATCAAAATGGGCGCGGTCAATAACGCGGATACGACGAAACGGACCAGTGATTTGCGAAACTCGTCCCTGCGCCGCTCGACATCCTCCTGCGCGGAATCGGTTCGCACGTCATAGGGTTTGTATCCAGCCTCCGTTACAAGCTCCTTGAGTTTTTCATATCCGATGGCTGTCGGGTCGTAGCTGATGGTGGCCGACTCTGTCGCCAGGTTCACCGAAGCGTCCAGCACGCCATCACCACCTTTGAGGTGGTTTTCCACCCTACGCACGCAGGAGGCGCATGTCATTCCGCCAACTCCTATCTCCACATTTTCCATATTCGCTCCCTCCGCCAGCGTCTGACCGGCGCGGCGGCTCCCGGCCTATCGCCCGGGGGCCGCGTATCTTTGTATGATGTCGAAAATTTCCTCAATTTTCTCATCCCCCCGCCCCGCCCGAACCGCGTCGGTCACGCAGGTCTTGATATGACCCCGCAATATCTCCAGGTTCGCCTTTCTCAAGAGCGACTGGGCGGAAAGAATCTGTTTGGAGACATCCACGCAATAGCGATCATCTTCTATCATCCTGACGATACCCTCTATCTGTCCCTTCGCGGTCTTCAGGCTTAACAACGCCTCCTTTTTCACGTCAGCAAGCATTCGGAAACCTCACGAGATAGAGACAACCGTGTAACCCGCGCCGGCGACAGCCTGTGACAGCGTCTCGCTGGTCACATCGCCAGCCACTTCCACCGTCGCCTGTTTCGCCTCCAGGTCGACTTCCACGGACCCGGCCACTTTTTCCAGCGCTTCGGTTACATGATTGACACAACTCTGGCAACTCATACCTTCGATATTTATGGTTTTTTTCATGGCGTATTTCCTATCACTACAGTTCCAATATCAATCGGGCGGCGTATTGTCGCAATACGGCGTGTTGTCACAACACGGCACATTGCCGCGATTTAGTCGGCAAACCGCCTCCGCGTCGGCCCCACCCCACCCGGGGTGCCTTATAATAAGTATCGTGTTTCCTTCCCCGTTTGTCAAGCGGCGATGTCCCCGTCGGCTGAAATGGCGCAGACATGATTGATTTCTCATGGGCGCTGATCGTTGGGCATGACATTCTATGGAAGAATTCCTGTCTCGAATCGCCTACCGGGAAACACGTGACAAGCTGTCACCTCGTCGCGGGAAATTTGTAAAAAGCTGAAAAAAGGGACCGATCAGCAAAAACAGGTAGGTACAAAATGTGGACTGTCACCAACTAATATTAGAAAATTTTTGACTTTTCAATTCTGTCGTATTACCATTTTCGAAAAACAGATATAGAAGAAACCATGAAACGCGCTACCAATATTCTTACCATCGCGTTTATCTTATTTCTGGTTGCGTGTGGCGGAGGTGGCGGGTCGTCTGACTCGTCCGGTTCAGGCTCGAGCATAGAATCATTAATGGTGGGAACATGGAAATCTGTCTGTATCAATATCGGAGGCCCAGAGCCCTATATTACTATTACAATAACCTATAGCGATGGCGGTAGTACGGTAGAAACAGTCATTTGGCACACAGATCCCGCTTGCGCTTCGCCCACAGGCCTTATGAAAATTAATCAGAGCGCTTATTCCTTTGGCGCCAACCTCACCGCCAGCGGTAAAAACGCCTATCAAATTGACGTAACGCAAAATTCCTGGATCCTCTCACAAAATGGAGTAACTATGAGTAGCGGGTCCACCCCGATAATGTTCTACGATATCATCGCGATAGAGGGGGACAGATTATATGAGGGCGAAGGGCGGGCAGGCGCGACCGCAGGCGAACGACCCACCACCCTGGACCTTGCTGGCTATTACACCCGGCAATAAGCCAGCCGTGCAATTTTCGTTACGAAACCAATTTTTAGAGGTACCCATAACCAGGCGCCCCGGTTATTCAATCGAAAGGTTGGTGATCTGTCTGGTCAGTTCAAAGTCATAACAGGGGTATTCGTATATGGGAGCCCTCGGCTCCGTTTTCCGAAAGCGTTCGGAATTCCCATTCTTAAGTGACCTTGGTTTGGCAAGGAAGTGTCCTGTATGCTTCCTTCCCTTTCCAACCGAAACCATCCAGCGTCCAGGATTACAAAAGAGGCCCCGTTATCCGTTGGGCCGGAAATCATTTTGCGCGCACGCACGCCCCCGCCCGATCCGGCTCCGGGAACGCGAGTGGAAAAGCGCTGGTCAGGTTCCCCAGACGACAGGAGGTTTAACTCCGTTCATCCGGCAATAAACGATCGCCTGTCCGCGATGATGGACCCCCTCCTCGAACAACCACCAGAGGTTATCCATTATCCGCTCCGGGGGACCCCATGGCGGATCCACCACCTGTTGCACAAAATCGTCCGGTTTTTCTTTCAGGTAGGTTTTCAGATCTTCCCACGTGTCAACTATCTTCTGCGCCGCTTCGGCTCCGTTGGCGGGCTGGTTCTCCGGGGCCCTGTAAACGGACGGAAACCCGTGGTCCTTGTCACCTTCAAAAAATTTCATGCAAACCGTCCGATGCGTGGCCGTGTGCGAAACCAGGTAAAGCCACGGCAGGGAATCTTCCGACGGTTTGAACATCTGCTTGTCTTCCGGAATGATACGCGCCACCTCGGCCAGGTGTCTAACCACCACATCGAACCGCTCAATATAATTGTCAAGTTCCGTCATAACCGTCTCCCTGTATGTTATATGCGTCCACGCCGCTCCCGGCGCCGACATTCCCGTATAATCTCACCTTACGGATCCCATGGCCAGAATCCTACCAAATTTGGTAAAAAATGTATAGCCAGCCCGGCGTGGCGTATTTGCCCGGAGCATGACCGGCCCGATGTTCGGAAGCCACTATCGACAACCATCCAGCGTCCAAAATTCCCACCTGCGCGACCAACCGTGTAAAATAGGATTATAATTTAACAATTTCGTAGCCATGAGATATTTCCTGTTCGCCGACCATTTCGGGTTTATGCCTTTTATATCCGGGCTGGTGGATATAACTGATGACATGACCGTCATCAAGGTCGGCGGTTTTACACATGATAACAACATCAAATTTCCCGGCAGGCTGTTTGAACGGGAAAATATCAGCCCCGACTGGCTGGCCAGGCTGAACATCTCCCGGGAGGACAGGGTATTGATCATGGCCCAGGATCCCAAACGTTTCGACCTGCTGATTGACCATATGTCAAAAAGCGATTCACCACCTCCCATTCTTTTTCTCACGGACAAGGCCATGGCCATTTCGACGGGGGCGTTGCCAAACATATCAGTGGTCAACGTCCCATCGATGGTGGGTCTGCATCTCGCCAACGAATGGAGGCTGATCGGCATACGTGAAAAGGCCTATCGGTTGTGGCGAACCTTGTCGAGCGCTTCGAGCGTGCTTATCATGACCCAGGACGACCCGGACCCGGACGCCATCGCCTCCGGCATGGCCATACAGGCGTTGATCGGCGGCGATCCGGATTCCTCGCCTATCGCCACACTGGGACAGGTCATCAGGAACGAGAACATCGCCATGCTTCGCCTTCTGGACACCAGCGTGCGAACCATCAGCCCGGAGGAGATCGGCCAGTTCGAGAAGGTTGTCATGGTCGATGTACAGCCGCCATATTTCGACGAGGGACTGTTTGAAAACGTGGCGGTGGTCATAGACCACCACCCCTACCCGCCCGGTTACGAGGCGGAGTTCATGGATATAAACGTGTCCTACGGCGCGACATCTACAATGATGAGCGAATACCTGATCGCGGGGGGAATAAGGATAACAGAAAAGTTGGCCACGGCGCTGTTGTATGGAGTCATTACAGACACAATGCTATTGGCGAGAGAATCGTCCTCCAAAGATTTCGAGGCGTTCAGCCACCTCTGGCCACTGGCGAATCACCAGATGCTTTCCAGCATGTCGCGCCCCAGGCTCAACCCGGAAGAGTTGAACTATTTCGTGAGAGCCATTCACAACAGGAGAATGGTGGGAGATTTTCTTTTTGTATGGCTCGGTTATGTCAAGCGGGACGACATAATACCACGCCTGGCGGATTTTTCGCTCCAGATCGGCGATACCTCGTTTTCCGCGGTATGCGGTGTGTACCAGGATAATATTATAATATCGCTCAGGAACAACGGCAACAAAACCGACGCCGGCAAGCTTGCCGCCACATTATTTTCCGGTATGGGCTCCGCCGGAGGCCACCGAACCATGGCAAAGGCGATTTTCCCCCTGGAGATTTTTCAGAAAACCCATGGGGTGAAAAGCATAAAACAGGTGAAAAAGACCCTGCTCGACATTCTTTCAAAAGTGGTTTCGGATTGAACAGCCATCCGGGCTGGCCTGGTTTGTGGAGTCCGTCATGAAATCTTTCAATAGTTTTGCTTGACCCGGGCTATGCTAAGCTGTTATTGTCAACTCCGTCTTTTTTGCGCAAAGTGTATCTATTAATATGCGGAGCCGGTGGAGAATATCCGTGACGGCGTTATGGACAAGCTTTTTCATGGAGCTATATATTGCAAGTTAAAGTTATAAACCAACAGGTCGATTCCGCCCTTAAGGCTTTGAAGAGACAGCTTTTGAAGGATGGTCTCTGGAAAGAGCTCAAGAAAAGAAGGGCATATGAGAAGCCTTCGGCCAAACGTAAGAGAAAACAAAAAGAGGCTGTAAAAAAACGCAGGAAAGCCCAGAGATTTCAAGGCTGACATTATTAGCGGCGCCGGTCTCTGGCGCGCTATTCCCGGGCATATATATCCATCCACCTTCTCACGCCGGGCAAGACCGGGGCCATATTAGCTTTTCGCTAAAAAAACGGGCGGGGTTTTACCAGGTTTTTTGTGGGGATTGATCCTGTTAGGCGGGCTTTATGGTGGTCGGTATTCTGAAAGTATCCCTCTATATGGAAGGCGCCCGATCTTTAAAAGACAAACGGCGGGTGGTAAGAAGCGTAAAGGACAGGGTGAAGAGTAAATTCAACGTCTCCATAGCTGAAGTGGGCAGTCTTGATAATCACCAGACGGCCCAACTGGGGATATGCGTCGTATCGACGGAGTGCGCTCACGCCGACAGCCAGCTTAACAAAACGCTTGACTTGATCTCCAGCCAGGCTGTTGTGTCGGATTTTTCAATGGAATTTATAAACCTGTAGCAGGTTTGTACGGTGTGTGTGCGATGAAACGTTTTCACAGGTCTGAACGGGTGTCCGAAGAGTTGCTTCGGGAGATTTCCAATATCATCCATACAGAGATGAAAGACCCGCGTATCAGCGGCATGATATCGTTGACCAGGGTCGAAACCAGCAAGGACCTTCGGCACGCGACCGTCTTTGTTTCCGTGTATGGCGATGACAAGAGCAAACCGGGGACGATGGAGGCGTTACGTCATGGAGCCGGTTTCATCCGTTCTCTGGTGGGCAAACGGATGCGGATCAGGATGTCACCGGAGATAGATTTCAGGCTGGACGACTCCATCGAGCGCGGCTCACGGATCAGCTCCATCCTCAGAGAGGTATTGCCCGAAAACGATGGCGCGGAAAAAGAGGAAACTGAAAAAGATTAGTGCGGTGGCACTGTCATTTAACAGCAGGTGTTTTGCGGTATGGACGGATTTTTAAACATCGACAAGCCAGATGGGATCACATCGGCCCAAGTTGTGCGGAATATAAAGCAAGCGATCAAACCGAAGAAAATAGGATATATCGGCACCCTGGACCCGATCGCCAAGGGGGTGCTGGTGATGGCGCTGGGCAAGGCGACCAAGCTGATACCGTTCCTGGAGCGGCAGGACAAGGTGTATGACACGGTGCTGACACTGGGCGCGCAAACCGACACACAGGATCGGACCGGAACGGTTGTCAACGAGGCGGACCCATCCGCAATCACCGAGGATATGGTCAAGCAGGCGGCGGTGAAGTATGTCGGCGAAATTGAGCAGATCCCCCCCATGTTCTCCGCGAAAAAGGTTGATGGTAAACGGCTGTACAGCCTGGCGCGGCAGGGCAAGGAAGTGGAGCGCAAACCTGTCCGTACAACAGTTTACAGCCTCGACGTTCTGGGAAAAAACGGACCGGATATCAGGTTCGTGGCCAAGGTGTCTACGGGGACGTATATGCGCACGATCTGCAACGATATAGGGAACGCCCTGGGTGTGTACGGCCACCTGTCGGCGTTGACACGGCTCTCATCCGGCCTGTTCAGGGTGGAGGACGCCATTGCCCTCGACGAAATCGACCACGATACGGCCAGAAAAAACCTGGTATCCCTTGTTGACGGGTTGAACCACCTGTCCAAAGCGGTCGTGCTATCCCATACCCGCGGACGACTGGTCAACGGCCAGCCTCTGGGGGTGTCTGACGTGGTGGATTTCGAAAACGTGGAAGGCGCGAGCCTGACCCGCATCGTCAGCAAAGATGGGAGCCTGCTGGGTGTCGGCGAGCTAAGCGGACCACCCATCGCGGGATTCCCGTTCGGGACGATCAACCCGAAAAGAGTTATGATTTAAGGAGAGACGGGAAAACTCCACATTTTTATCGACCGATGTTGAATGGCTCCTTGACTGGAGCGTATGATTTTGGTTATGTTGTCTTCATGGGGCTGTGGCGCAGCTGGGAGCGCGCTTGAATGGCATTCAAGAGGTCAGGGGTTCGATCCCCCTCAGCTCCACCAAATCCCGTCACTCGCAATGCGACGGATAAAAAAGCGTTCGGAAACCCGATCCCAGAACAGCCTGACATGATGAGTGACGCCACCATACTCATGGTGAGTGGCGTTATCGCACTTCAACAAGACGCCAAAACAAAGAGCTTGCCCCCTTTTTGCGAGACCTGCGCAAAGGCTATGACGCGCACGTAGACCGGCAGGCTGATCGGAACCCGCAGGATGGACTGTAAATTAAATGATGTATCTCCTTATCCGAGGGATAAATTCTTCTTCCCTGATCGGTTTTGTGATGAAATCGCTCGCTCCCATCCAAATGAATTTCTCGCGAATTTTCATCTTCGTGTTTCCAGTGACGATAATTACCGGAATGGAATTCGTTTTGTCATTACCCATGATTTCCTTAAGAAAAGCGAAGCCATCCATAACCGGCATCTCGATATCGCTGAGGATCACGTGCGGGGGGTGATCTTCAATCGCTTTGAGGGCCTCCCGACCATTCTCGGCTTCGATGATCTCCACATCCAGATCGTCAAGAAATACTGTTAACAGCTGACGAGTGACTTTTTCATCATCAACGATCATAACCCGCGGTTTTACATATGGCAATTCGACGTAGAATACGCTCCCTTCCCCTTTCACGCTCTCAACAGTGATGTCCCCGCCATGCGCCTGCATTATCTCATAGCTATAGGGAAGCCCCAGACCCGTTCCAAGCTCACCTGAAGAGCCAGCGGTGGTGGTTTTCACTTCGCTCTTGAAAAGGTCAGGTAAAATGCTCTCCTTGATGCCGGAGCCTGTGTCCTTTACCGCGATAGTAGTGGGGCGCTCTGGCGGAATAAACAGGGTGACGGTATCGCCCTTGTCACAGAACTTGACCGCGTTGGAAACCAGGTTGGATATCGTCTCGGAAAAGAGCGTTATGTCTGCGTGTAATCTTGCGCCTTCGGGAACCTCGTTGACGACTTCGATACCCTTTTCATCTGCTCTGAAGATAATGCTTCCCAACACCGCGCCAACCACCATTCGCCCGTCGAAGAACCTTGGTTTCAACTGGATTTTCCCGGTCTGGAGCCTGCTGATATCCAACATTTCGTCAATCATCGAGACCATCCGGTCACCGCTTTTCAAAACAGAATTTATCAGTTTACGCTGATCGGGGTTCAGCTTTAACTCCGGATCATCGCTCAATAATTTTAGCGCCCCCGTTATCGACGCAAACGGCGAACGCAGATCATGCGCCACAAGATTAACGAATTTATCTTTCAGCCTAGTCGCTTCTTCCGCCTCTTCCTTGGCCCTTTTGAGAACTTCTTCACTCTTCTTACGCTCCGTAATGTCCTGTATTGTCCCGAACAGTCGAATGGATTCGTTTTTATCGTTAAAGGTGACTTCCCCCTGCAAATGAACTATCTTCTCTGTTCCATCAGGCAGAACAACGCGATAATCGATCGACAGCTCTTTTTTTTCAAAAAGAGCCTGAAAAAACGAATGTTTGACAAACTCCGTATCATCCTTGTGCGCTCTTTTTATCAGGTTTTCATATGTCGCCATAAGCTCTTTCGGCAAATATCCGAAAATACGGTATACCTGGCCGGACCAGTACATTTCGTCACTTACTACGTCCCAGTCCCAGTTCCCAAGTTGAGCCATTTCCTGCGCCTTGGCGAGGCTTTCCCTGCTTTTCTGCAATTCCCTGTTCTGCCTCTCGAAATCGTCCATGATGTTCAAGTAGGCCGCCTGCGACTGCTTAAGCTCTGCATTGGCTTTCTTAAGCGTCTCTTCCGCCTGTTTGCGCTCGGTGATATCCTCAAATACAGCGACAAAATAACCTTTTTGGGGACAATACAGGGAGATGGTTAACCAGAGATCCAGGGTGTCGAAAAATACGGTGATGCTGGTCCCTTCGCAGGTTGCCGCGACTTTGCCGTAGATTTCAAACAAATCGGGTTTGAAATTCTTAATGCCAGGTATCGCATCGGTCGCCCTTTTGCCTACGACATCTTTCCTGCTCAGCCCGGTAAGCTTTTCAAAAGCGTCGTTAACCTCCAGATAAATCCAGTCAACGGGCTGATTATTTTCGTCGAATATCATTTTGCAATATGTATAACCGGAAAGCATGTTCACGAACAGAGAGCGGTACTTTTCCTCACTTTCCCGTAGCGCGTTTTCCACGAGTTTTCGCTTGGTGATCTCTCGGATGATAATTATGTAATAGGTTTTTAAATCAATCATGCAGTCGGAAATTGACAGCTCTACCTGTATGCTACGGCCGTCTCTGGTAAGAGCCTGCCCTTCCATGGCGTGCGGCTCCGGACTCACTGCCTCATCCCAGCCATCAAGAAACAATTCGTAACCGCGAAGCAACGCTTCGGGGCTGTCGTGAGGCAGTATCACCGAAAGGTTCTTTCCCTCGAGCTCGCCGTTTTCATAGCCGAACATTCTGACGCCGACGTCGTTTATGGCGTGGATCGTTCCTTCCGTATCTATTCGCAGAATGCTTTCGGAGGTTGTTCTCAATATCAGATCGTACTCGATGAACCTGGTTTTGATTTCCTCGATGGAGATGGCCATTTCTCCAAGCTCTTCGTCCTTACTCCTGAGTTTGGAGATCTGCTCTGCCATGGGGCGGTAAATGAGGAAATACATAAATGGAACGATCAGCGCCACAAGCAATACGGAATCGATAAGTGTGGCCGTCATCGCTGGCAAAGGGGGCAGGATGGACAGAAAAGCCATGAGCAACGCCTCGGAGGCGAAAATTATCACTACAAGAATAATGGAAACACTTAATGGATTAGGACGTCCATACCCGCCTGTCGACTTTTCTTTTTCTTTATTGTTTTTCACCAGCTACCCTTTTTCAGCGAATGCCCGCCCTTCGGTTGTCATCCGGGTCTGGATGATCTGCAATCATCAACAGCGCCTTTTTCGCTTCGTCAAATTCCGGATCCAGTTGGACCGCGGTTTTAAAACATTTTTCAGCCGAAGCCAGCTTCTTCGCGCTCCAGTACGCCTGGCCGAGGTTGAAGTGGATGTTGCAATCGGAAGGGTCTATCTGGAGCGCCTTGCGATAATGGGAAATCGCCTCCTCATACTCGCCAAGCCGCCTGAAGCATATACCCATGAAATTGTGAATACGGATACCGGAAGGATTTACCTTCAGCGCGTTTTTGAAAAGCTCGATCGCGTCAGAGAACATCTCCTGGCGCATGTAGGTTTCGGCGGCCGTGCAGAGTATTATCTGGTTTTCCGGTTCCGAACGTATGATTTTTCGAAGAGCGTGTTTCGCTTTTCTCTCTTCGCCCTCGCGAAGATAAATCTCAAACAGGTTCAGCCATCCGTCGGAATCATCTGGCAACAGCTTCACGGCTCGCGCCATCGTCTCAGCCGCTTCCTCGACCATCCCCAGCTTGTTATAAACGATGATCAGGTTGTTATACGCGGCCAACAGCATCGGGTCGACGTGCACCGCGTTTTTGAATTCGTCCTTCGCCATTTCGTGCTTCGATGAATCGTTGTTCTCGTCACCATCGGCCATATAGGCTTTTCCGAGGCCCACGTGGGAGCGGGCCTTCAGTCGATAGGTGTCGGCGGGTTTATGGAAGGCTATCGCCTGCTTAAAATGCTCGGCGGCGCTCAGATAGTCCCCTTCACGAAGCAACGCCTCCCCGATCTTCAACAGCGTTGGAGATGAATGGGGAAATTTACACAAGGTGGTTCTAAGCTCTTCGAGCTCCTCGAAAGACAAACCGATTTTCCTGTAGCAAAGCGCCAGGTTTTTATGGGTTTCGTAATTATGATAATTTATTTTCAGAGCGGTCTTTAAATACGGAATCGCATCACGATGTTTATTGGATCCGATATAGATATCCGCCAGGCTTTTATAGGGCAACTCGGACCAGGGGGCGTAGGATTTGTAAACGCTGATATTCCTGGCGGAGTGCATATAATAGTTTTCCAGGGTTGCGATGAAGTCATCTGTGCCCTGTTTTTCCATCAGAGCGTCGACTTTTTCTATCCTGGATTCCACCTCCCGCGATATAAGGACCGCGCACACTTTTTCCATAATCTTCTCACAAGATTCATAGCTGTCGAAAGGCTTGCAACAAAGAGTAATTTCACTTCCCACATCTTTGTCTTTCAGGAATTTCTCCGGGTCGTCGACATACAGGACAATCGGAACCGCAGGCGCGATTTCAAGGGCCATCAGCCTTTTACCAAGCTCCAGGCCGGAAAGATCGCCTGTATCCCGGGTGGTTATGATAAGATCACACGGAGCTTCTTGCTGGTAATCACTGATTATCCGCTCCAGGGCCGCCCGGCCCGAACCAACCCCGTGAAACTCCATAGTGTGAGTTTTGTCGTAATATTCAAAGTGGAGCCTTCTGAAATATCCATGGATTTTACCTATCACCTTGTCGTTTTGATCTATAACGATGATTTTCATATTTTCCCTAACCGGATTTCATATTTCCCCGCCCTGCCAGCCTCCTTGAGAAGAGCGTTCACCTCTTTTTTCAGTTTGATCATTTCCATCTCTCTGTCGACGGTAATTTTGTGGAACCTCTCAAGGCGCTTGTTTCTTTCTATCAAATCGGCGTGAACTTTCTTCAGTTCCTCCTCCCCCTTCTTACGCTCGGTGATGTCCCTTATTGATCCGGTGAACAACCTCTCTTCCCCATCACCTGCGGTTTCTTCCACTCTCAGTTCTATAGGGAAAACGGTTCCGTTTTTGCGCAGTCCCTCCAGCTCCATCCTTTTCCCCGGCGCCGCAACCTTTCCCATACCCAGGTAATTTCTTATTCCGTCTTCATAGTCGGCGCGGTACTTTTCCGGCATCAGCACCCTGATATTTTTCCCCAGAAGCTCATCTTCGGAATATCCGAATATGCTCGATATCTCCTCGTTGACAAGCAGTATCCGCGAACCCGAATCAACAACTACTATCCCCTCCCCAACGGTTTTTACTATTGTTCTGATATGTTGCTCCGACTTGCGCAGTTTCTGGGTGCGTTCCTTCACCTGCTCTTCCAGCGACCCGGCCAGTTCTTTCAGCGCCTTTTGCGATGACGCTTTCTTCTTCAGCATATCGCGCATTGAATCGGCGAATTTGCCTATCTCGTCATTCCCCAGGTGCGGTATTTCGACATCTTCACGCCCCTCGCTTATGAGATCGACCGCTTTTTTCAGCTTGTTTATGGGTCTTGTAAGAACGCTCACCCCGAAAGCCACAATTGCGCCAAGCAGTAGAGCCACAAAAAAAGCTATCGCAATCAGCCTATGTTGCAGGTTCATCGTTGTGGCCTCGATAACGGAGTGATCGACCACGGCTCCTATTGCAAGAAAACGATCAGGACTGGATGGATCGAAATGGGAGTGGCGCAAAACCACCCCTGCGCTTTGTTCGGGCAGGTCTATGGCTTCAAAACCACCCCGGTGCAATTTCTCAAGATTTTCCTTTGTTAACGGATAATCGTTCGTATATTTGGCGGTGCGGTCGAACATGAGAGCGTACCGTTTTTTCCTGTTGGGATGTATCAGGTATTCGCCGTCGTTATTCGCCAAAAAATAGAACGTGTTGTTTGGGGGAGACAGCAATCCGGCCGCCATTTTATTAAAATCGGCGTTTATTACCACGATCCCGAAAACATCGCCGGTCGCCTCATCGTATACCGGCGATCCGGCTCGTATCGTGGTACGGTACGGCTCCTCTATTTCCCCACCTTCCACGTTCAGGTCGATTTTTGAATAATAGACTTCGCCGGGAGACAGTTTTATGATTTCACGGAAATAATATCTATCTCCCTTTCGTTGCAACGCTTCTTTTTTCTTGGCGGATATTCGGCCCTCTTTGCGCTCTACCCGCACAAGCTCTTTCCCGTTATCGGCCACACCTATAAAGCGTATCTGGAAATATGACCCGCGTTGTCTCAAAACGTTTGTGAATATATCAGAAAGCCGTTGTTCCCAGGCCCTGCCGGTGGTGTTCTGGTCGGGGTCGTACCCGCCGGTTTTTGAAGCCCGGATGATACCGGACACAGGAGGGGCTTTGTTTAAAAACAGCACGTCCTGGCGCAGTATGCGTAGCTTTTCCTCGAGAAGGTCGCTTTCCCGAAGCAGATCGTTCGAAATATTTCCAATCGACTGTTGCTGAAGCAGTTTGCCTGCGTCCCTTAACGCAAAAAAACTAACGCTCAGGACTCCAATACAGGAGCACAACATCGTCAAAAGCCCCATTTTCAGGGTAATTGAAAGGTTCATTTGTTATATATCCAGAATCCCTTCCAGCATCGCCTGCGCGGATTCAAGCTGTTGGTACACGTCCGAAGGGGTTTTGCCTTCAGCTTTTATGGGAAGTTTCGTTGTTTCGGCAATGCCGAGATGTATTTTAAGCTCCACTATTTCGGCGAAAATCAGCCCCACCTCGTTAAACACGTCGTCTGGCGATATGCGGCCCGATACGATAGACGTCGGTTCCTGTATCGCCGCAGGTTCAAACATGCCGGCGTGTTTCTTCGCCATCTTAAGCAGTTTGCGCACATTCCTCGCCATCACAATTACGTCGGACGGCCTTTTCCCCTTACTTAAAGGTGGCTCTATTTTCTGGATCCCCTTTTTGACCCGCTTGGCTATAAGCTCTATTTCGCTCACAACCTGCAAGGCCTGAACATAAACATCCGATGGAGTATAACCCTCCGAACCGATAATCGTATCCAGCAAAAATGATATCTCCCACATTTTTTCAAATACGTCCGAGGAGGTTTTACCAGTAAATTCGGGCTGCCCCACAGTTTCGTAAAACAGGACAGAACTCATCCCAACCGCGTCGTAAATGATGCCTATCTCCGCATCCAACCGAATAGCCATGTCGTACACTTCGGTTGGCGTTACCCGCCTTAAAGGAAACTCCGGAACCACCAGCTCGCCGAAACCTACCTGCCTCCTCAGCCGGCTTACCTTGTCCAGGTTCTCAAGGGTTTTGCCAAAAACATGTTGCGGTTCCAGGCCAACCTGCTCGGGAGGTTTCCTGGAAGGGGCCTTTATGCCACGATAGTTTTTGTATGCCTTGAGTTCTTCTAAGATATGCTCGGCTACCGCAAACACATGGTCAGGAGTTTTGGCGAGATGAGCCGGGTTGTACTGGATGAGAGGTTTGTTGGAAAAATCGGGCATTGTCGCAATGGCGTATTTCAGAATCTGCACCACGTCGTCCGGTGTTTTTTCCCCCTGCGTTTCAGGCGTTTTTATGTAACGCTCCAGCCCCAGGCGATATTTTATTCTTTGCAGTTCGGCTATGACGATGTTAAGCGCGTCGTAAACCTCCTGCGGCTCTATTACACGCATAGAAACTTTCGGGAGGGTTATGGGCTCAATCCAGAGGTTCCTCTCCGCCACGGCTATTTTACCCAGCAGATTGTAAACCATTTTGAGGCTGTGGTTGGGATGGTTTCCTTCGGTGCGTTCCGGCTTTTTAATATGTATGTAAGGCTTGTTCTGCGATAGTCGCAGGAAGCGTATTGTCTCCAGCGCTTCGAGGCTTTTATTATAAACATCGGCCGGCATCAGGCCGCGTATGCCCAGCACAGGATCGAGAGCGCGGGATATGCCCCACAACTCACGATAAACGTCGTTGGGCGTTTTTCCGCTGAAAGTCTTTGGAGCGGCCGGTTTGTCGCCCGGAAGAAAAAGCTGCATCTCGCCCACGAGCCGCCTGACCATACCATAAACTTCGTTTGGGCTTATTTCGCGTGATGGATATGGGGGGACGGTTATCGCCCCCATATTTCTTATTCGCCGCAACCTGTTTATTTTGTCCAGCACTTCCATCGCCTTTTGCAAAACGTGGCGCGGCGCTTTGCATTCCTGTTTTTTAATAGAGGGGAATTTGTCCTTGACGCCGGAATTCTTCCGGAGAGCTATCACCTGATCCCGGAGAATCATTACCTGCGAGTAGACATCGTTTGGATTTTTGGTTGCCGTCATGCAGTGAGCGTATGGAGGGGCAACAAATATGAGTAAAAGCGCAACAATAACCGGCATGGACAAACCGACCACAAAACGTCGCATATTATGAAGCACCTGGTATATTTAACTAAAGCATGACATGACACCTGAAGGCATGGCATATATCTTCTCGGTTAAGATATTTCGAACAATATTGCGCTTACAACCGGCCTTCCGGTCTAATATTTTAAGATTACTATACAGTTCAGGTTTCTTCCAGTTCATTTTTAACGACAAACCGCTGATATTAATCCAGATCGTCGATAAATATCCGCATGGGTGTGCGCCCCCGGCAATACCGGGGTTGATTGTTGCCAGTCCTCTCAGTTTTTCCACGAAACACAACCTCTATCTGGTTGTTAAAAATATACGCCGACAGGCTGCCGGAGCGGCTGTCGAGGGTAACATCTCCCGCAGAGTCGGTCATGGCAATAGGCGCAATCGGGTCCAGGGGGATCAGCAGGGTTGATATGTTATATAAAGTTTCAATCCTGTAAACGGGAGTTTAATCCTGTTTGTTGACACATGCGATATAACCCATTATAATGAAATGGTTTATGGTGGGTCTACTGAATATTGGGGGTATTGCGTCATGGCGGCAGATACCAGCGCAGGTGGCAAGGAAAATGATGGAAGTGACCTTTATTCCGTTATTTGCCAGGAGCCGGGGGCGACCGTTCCCGGAACAGTTGTAAAAACAATCGCTGTCACAGGCATATCGGGCGGTGGCGGGAAATCTGTAACCGCGGCGAATATCGCATCGATTCTCGCCCTTGCCGGCAGGAAAACATTGCTGGTGGATCTTGCTTTCGGGTCGAAACCGTTAAGAGACCAAATTGATACAGGCGAGGGAACCCATACGATCCGGGACTATCTTTCCGGAAAGATAAAAACCCTTAACAAGGCGATGATCCCCACCCGGTACAGCAACCTCGCGCTCATGGAGAGCGGTATTGAATATTACAATTTTACAGACAGGACCCAGCGGCTCAAAAAAAACCTTGTAAAAAAATTCTCCAACCTCAACACGGAATTCGTGGTCCTCGATCTTGGCCTTGTCTCGGACCATATAAAGCTGGATTACCTGCTCGAGGCGGATGTTTCCATGCTGGTTCTGGAGCCGGACAGGTCGACCGTAAAGCACACCAGGTCTCTCGCCCTGAACCTCGCCACCCGGGCGGTCGAAACGGAGTTCCGCAAGACGCGGAAAATCAAGGACAGAGCGGCCAGACTGCGAAGCGGCCATCCCTTTGGCGTCGATAACGAATCACTACTGGACGAGCTTGGCGATAGCTGTGGGGACGACCCCGCGCTGTTGAGAAAAATCGATTATCTGCGAAAAGGAAAACCTTTGCTACACCTGCTGGTGAACAAGGCCGAAACCTTCGATGACCTCGATTTCGGACCGGAAACAAAAAAAACGCTGGAGAATATAACGGGATTTCCGGTTCATTACGCAGGTTTTATCCCGAAAGACGACGCATTGGTCCGATCCACTCTGGACAAGGTCCCGGCAACAATGCTCGACCCGGAATCGCCCCTTGCCGAAGCGTACAGAAACGTATCGAAAAGCGTCTCCGGTCTGGACGGGATAACAATCCACAAAAACGCGCTGTTAAAACTTCGCGAGCGGATAGAAGAGACTAAACAGGCGCAGATCGGACACATCGAATCCGGGCTGATGGAATATCGCGCCACGCGCCGCGCCCATATCGACGAAGAGATAGAATCTGAAAAACGCGAGCTTCGGGCCAGGGTCGAAACGGAGTTGGAGACGCTGGTCCGGGAACGCGAACTGGAAATAGAAAACAAGCTCCAGGTGGAACGCGAAGCGGAACTGGGCCGGATCATCGAGGAAGTGGAGAAAGAACGCAAAATCCTGATGGACCAGGCGGAGGCCGAAGCGGCGAATTATGAGAGCACCCGCACCAGCCAGATAGAGGAAAGCCTGCGCAGAATTGAACGCCAGAAACTGGACAACATGGAAAGGGATATCGCCTCCTTGCGCGATCTTGAAAACTCCAGGATGAACCAGGAACTTGAGGAGCAAAAAGCGGAGCGTCAAAAACAGGTTGACGAAGAGATCGAGCAGGCCAGAAGCAAAATGATGGAGAGACTGGAGCAATCCATAGAGGAAATCTCCGAGCGGCGTCGCTACGAGATGCGCGCCAGCGCCAACAAGGAAATGGGAAATATCCGCGAAATGGTCTGGCAGGAGCTCGAAGAGGATCGGGAGAAAAAAATCAACTCCATAAAAGAGGAGATCAGTCGCTTCCACGAAACTGAAAAGGATATGGTACGCAGTGAAATAAACAAACTGCGGTCGCTACTAAAATCCGAAGTAAAAGTAGAGATCGACGCCAGACGGCAGATGCTCATGGATGACATATACCGTGAAGTGATGCTCCTGACATCACATTTCGACACGGAACACGAGCTCCAGAGCAAGCGCATGAAATCGATCCTGGAAAAGAAACAGGACTTCGAGGCGCAACGGATCATCGCTTCGATGAACAAAGAGCTGGACATGACACGCCAGGCCAAAACCAAGGAATTGATTGACACCCTCGCCGCGGAAAAAAAGGAGCGAATCGCCCGGCATGAACGCGAACTGGCCGTCTTTGCAAAAAAAGCGAAAACCAGAACCAACGCCGCGCTCAAGCGGGATATGGAGTCCAAAAAAGCCAAGATCACCAGCGCGTTGTCCAAGTACGCTAAAAAAGAAAAAAGAAAGATAGAGCTTGAATACGACGACCTGAAATATGAAGCCCAAAAACAGATTATCAGTTACAAGTCCGGCCAGGTACAGGCGGCCAAGATAGAATCGCGCAAACTCTATGAAAAGCTCTGCGCGGAAACCAGGGAGCGGGTTGACGCGGAAAAACGTGAATTGCTCATGTCGCTGGAAAACGAGATCAGCGCCATTCGCGCAGAAAAGCTCAAAGCGTTCGACAACGCCCTCGCGGCGGAGAAACAAGAACGCATAAAATCCCTGGCCGATGAAATCGACAGGAGACGGTCTGCGCTGAATGAATCGATGGAGCAGGAGCTTGCCAGCGCGCGCAGCAAATGGCTCGAAAAGACCCGGGCGCAGGTGGAGCAATACAAGGCCGGCCTCATTAAAAAGGTCAAAGAAGAGGTCGCGAAGGATCGTAACCAGCGCATTGCGCATCTGGAAACATCTATCGCCAACGAAGAAAAGATACTGCGCGACCAGATGACAGATCGGATAATCGCCGAGGAAGAGGCGGCCCGAAAACGCCTGATCGGGCAATTGGAGGTGGAACGCAGGGAAATCCAGGCCGAGCTCAAGGCCGAGATGCGCCCCAGGATCATCCACCAGGAGATGGAGATGCGCAACCAGATCGAGGCGCAAAAACATGATGAACAGGCCAGGCTCGCCGCGGAGATGGACCTCATGCGAAAACAGAGCGTCGAAAAAAACCGGCGACTGGAAAGCGAGGAAAGAGAAAGGCTGTTATCCGCCGCCAGGGCTCGCATAGCCGAAGAGGAGGAGACCCTAAACGCCCTGCTGGAAAACAGGATGGAGGCGAAGAGACAAAGCGCGCTTGAGCTGATCCACGAAAAGCTGAAAAAAGAAAAAACAAAAGCCATAGAAGCCCTGAAAAACGAGCTGAACATGAAGCGATCCGAGCTGATCCACAGCATACGCAGGGACATGGCCATCCAAAGAGAGAAAATGGCCGCGGAAGCGAGAGAGGAGATCGCCAGGGAGCGAGAGGAAAAAACACGCGAGATGATGGCGAAACTATCCGAGGAAAAAGCCGTGCGCCGGGCCGGAATCGAGCAGGAAATCGAGACAGAGCGGATAGACCTGAAACGCCAGCTGGCCATAGAGATCGCCGAGGAGAAGGCGATCCTGTTCGAAAAAATCAAGCAGGAAAACGAAAAAGCCGAGGCGGCCGCGAGCAAGCAGATGGAGCAGAGGCGGGAACAGCTTTGGGAGCGGCAAAAGGAATGGGTGCAATATGAAACAGAGCGGTTGCGCCTGGAGTTAAGGGAAAAGATGACCATGGAACTGCAGATCGAGCGGGACCGGCGCCGCCGCAAGATGGAGGATTCCGTCTCTTATGAAGCCGAACAGATAATCAAACAGGCCCAAAGCGAATCGAAATTTGAAAAGATGAGAATCGAGCGGGAATACAGGTCTGAGCTGGAGCGCTCCAGAAGCGCAGAGCTTCAAAAAATGCTGGCCGGTGTCGAAGCCCAGGTCGCCAGAAAACGGGACGAGCTCGACGCCGAGCTTGCCACCGCGCAGGCCGACCGTATCAAACTGCTTGACGCTGAAATGGAAAAAGAGGAAAAGAACCGGCTGGAGGCTCTGACCAGGGAGATCGAGGTGGAAAAAAGGAAAAAGCTCGATCTGCTGAACATGGAGATAAAAACCGAGGAGTACAAACTCCGTCAGGAGCTTATTTCTGAAATCATGAACAAAAAAGCGGAGCTGGAAAAATCGTTCCATGAAGAAAAACAGCGCTATGTCAAACGCCTGCGCGAAAAGCTTTTACGGGAAGCTCATATAAGCCACGAATCGCTGGAAGAAGAGATCAGCCGTATAGAGAAAAACTGGAGGTTGAACTGACTATATCCAAAATAAACGGGAATTGACAAAATGAAAAACCTGTTCATCGCCATTATCGCTTGCGCCATCACAATTCTGACACTGCTCAACGTGCATATCATCGTGCACGACGGAGGTGTGGCGGCGGTGATGAAAGAGAGTCCCGCGTTTGACGGGACATACGTGGACGCCCGGGGCGCAAACCCGGTCTCCTACCTTACGCTACCGAAACCTGTTAGAAAGTACCTGGCTGAGAAAAAAATAGACACGGCGAAAAAAACCATTACCGAGGGGATGGATAAACTCAAAAAAGCGCTGGAATAACAAACCCGCCCGACACCGACGCGTATCCCAAAACCCGAACCTGTCTTCTCCCATCTGGTTTAATCTGAATCTTTACAACCAAACCTGCATCTATCTATCAACGCAGGTTGCCCGGAGCAACCTGAAGGCTTTAGATACAACAATAACGGAGAAAAATTAATATATGAAATTCGCCGTCCAGGTTTTAAGAGGACCGTATAACAACCAGGCCTCCGACACCGCGTACAATTTCGTAAAAGCCGCCCTGTCCAAAGGACACGAGATTGTCCGGATATTCTTTTATCATGACGGCGTGATAAACGTAAACAACCTGGCGGAACCGCCCCAGGACGACAGAAACATATTCGCCCGATGGACCGAGCTTGGCAAGGATCACGGTATAGACATCGTGGCCTGTATCGCCGCCTCGAAGCGTCGTGGCGTAAAAGAGGGCCATATCATCGAAGGCACGCGCATATCCGGTCTGGGCCAGCTTACGGAAATGACAATCGAAGCCGATAGGCTCATCACATTCGGCTAGGTCAAGGGGACACCTGTATGAACGACGGCACTGGAAACGTCGACGAGACGGAAAACGACCAAAACGTGAAAAAAATCATGTTCGTAATGCGGAGCGCCCCGCATGGAACCATATACAGCTATGAAGGGCTTGAGACTGTGCTCATCATGGCCGCGTTCGAGCAGGATTTGACCATGGTCTTCATCGGCGACGGTCTGTTCGCCCTGGTGAAAGACCAGATGACCGACGACATCGGTATCAAGGGATTTATCAAGACCTATGGGGTGCTGGACGATTACGAGGTGGAGAAAATTTATGTCGACCGAATATCGATGGAGGAGCGTGGCCTGGTACCCGAAGATTTCGCCATCGATATCGAAGTGAAGGAAGCCGAGGAAATAGCGGCGATCATGGAAAACCAGCACGCTATCATACCCTATTAACGAAAAGGAGCTGTCCAGCCCGTGTTACACACCGTAAACAAGTCGCCATTCACACACAACACGCTCACCGAAGCCGCCAGGTTCGCAACGAAAGGATCGGTGATACTGCTGATAGAAGACGGGACGCTGGCCGCCAGATCCGGATCGAAACACGAACCCGCCCTGAAAGAAATCATGAGCCGCAACGATGTATACGCACTGGAGCCGGACATGAAGGCCCGGGGAGTGGGTTCCGTCGCAGAAGGTGTAAAACTGGTCGACTACGACGGGTTCGTCGATCTGGTGGCGCAACACAAGACCAACACCTGGCTGTGATGTCCTGCGTCAGCCACGCTCCAGCGGCGGAAGCGAGGGCGTATTAACACGCGGGCGTGTGTGAATACGCGGGCGTGTGTGAATACGCGGGCGTGTGAATACAAAGGCCGAGCCTTTAGCGGCGCCGTCGGCTCCGGTAAAGGCGGGGTTCGGACGCCACGCCAACCGGCTCTTACATACCGAATTTCGCCCTGGCGCGTTTGACGATATCGGGTGTAATCTGTTTCTCCCCCTGGTCCCGGGTGAAATCTTCTATCATCTGCCTCGCCATTTCCCGGGCGAACTCCGGTACCCTGCCCAATATCTCCAGGGTCTCTTCGGTCCATTCAACATCACCTGATTCGGTCATTTTATAAATCTCCAGAATTATTATCCGCCCACGCGGGACATGGGAAATAACGCCCCCGGCGCCATATTTTTCCGGCTCATGTTCCGCACGGCGTTTTTATCGTTCAACGCCTCTAATATAGCCTCCTCCAGCTCGACATCGGTTCCCCCCGATCGAATGATCCCGCCCAGGTCGGCGCTGGAGCCTGCAAACAGGCATGTCAACAATATACCCGCCGAAGTAAGACGCAGCCGGTTGCACTCACCGCAGAAATGTCGTGAGACCGGGGAGATAAAACCGATTTCACTACGGAACCCTTCAAGCCTGTATATCTTCGCCGGCCCGCCCCATTGCGCCTTTTCACACTCGACCAGCCTTCCCAGCTTTTCAATGCGGCTTTTCACGTCGCTCATGGGGACAAACATGCTCTCATCCCACACTTCGGGCGTCGCTGGCATGAATTCTAAAAACCTGACCTGTATTCTCCGGTCGCGGAACCTGAGAGCGAAGCGGACCACCTCGTCGTCGTTCACACCCCGCATCACCACCATGTTTATTTTCACCGACCCGATACCGGCCGACAAGGCAGACTCTATCCCGGCCAGCGTCGACGCCAACCCGTCACGGCCGGTTATCGAGATGAACTTGTCCCTCTTTAGCGTATCCAGGCTGATATTGACACCGGACACACCGGCCCGCTTAAGTTTCGGCGCCATCTGTTCCAGTTTAACGCCATTGGTTGTAAGCGCTATTTTTTCAATCCCCGGTATGGCGCTTACCTGGTGGATGAAGCCTATTATCCCACTGCGAATCAGAGGCTCGCCCCCCGTAAGCCGCACCTTGCGCACCCCCATCGACGCGAAAATCCCCAGCAACCGGAGCAGGTCCTCGTATCGAAGAATATCGCACATGCGATAAGCGACGGCTGGTGAGGGGGAACAATAGGCGCACCGCATGTTGCACCTGTCGGTCACCGACACCCGGAGATATTCTACAACGCGGCTGTGTCGGTCCAGAAGCCTTGTCGACATTGCATTCCACGAGTAATTACACGCATAACTGATTTTACACATTATAGAGGAATATCTGAACATATAGAGAAATATCTGAAGCCGGGAGTTTTCGCGCCGATCTTCCGGCGCTGAATTTCACCGAAGCGGTGATTCGCGCGCAAATAGCTGTCAACATTCGGGACGATGTTGTGATAAACTTTATGCGGTAGCGTTGGCGTGGCCGCCTGCGCGACCATGACAGAAGTAATAACAGCGAGTGTGTATCTTATCCATCCGTCGATATGCCCATATTGAAAAAGAGACAACACATCAGCGCCTGGGCGCCTTTCCTTTTGTGGATGCCCAGCGTCAACCGGGAGACTATCAAGGCCGATTTTTTCGCAGGACTGACCAACGCCGTGGTGGTTTTGCCCCAAGGGGTGGCTTTTGCCATGATAGCCGGTCTTCCTCCGGTCTATGGCCTGTACACCGCCATCGTCCCCCCGATCATGGCCGGGCTGTTCGGCTCCTCGCGCCACCTTATCTCCGGCCCGACAACCGCCATTTCCATAGTTGTCTTCAGCACTATTTCACCGTACGCCCAAGCCGGTAGCGCAGAGTTTGTATCGCTGGCGTTCACACTTACCTTTCTCTCCGGGCTGATTCAGCTGGGTCTCGGGATCGCCAGGATGGGAACCCTGGTCAATTTCATATCCCACTCCGTAGTAGTAGGCTTCACGGCTGGCGCGGCCATTCTGATAGCCACAAGCCAGATCAAACACGTTTTGGGGATCTCCGTATCCTCCGGGGCTTCGTTTGTCCACACATGGATAGATATCGCCGGCAATTTGGGAGCGACCAACCCGGCGGTCCTTGCTGTCTCGATGATCACGCTTGTTACGGCTATCGTTATAAAGCGTTTCAGACAAAAATGGCCCGCAATGCTTTTGGGCATATTAGCCGGCAGTGTTGTGGCGTCGGTTTTCGGCGCCGAGGCTCATAACATCAAGCTGGTGGGGTCGCTGCCTGCGTCTCTTCCGCCCCTGTCAGTTCCCGATTTTTCCGCAGCGGCCATAAGGGAGATGACATCCGGAGCGCTGGCGGTGGCGATGCTGGGTCTCATAGAGGCGGTCTCCATCGCCCGATCGATCGCCACGAAATCACGCCAGCGCATAGACGGCAACCAGGAGTTTATCGGACAGGGACTGGCTAACGTGGTGGGGAGCTTTGTTTCATGCTACTCTTCCTCCGGCTCGTTTACCAGGAGCGGGCTGAACTACGAAAGTGGCGCCAAAACACCCATGGCCGCCATATTCGCCGCGGGGTCGCTGGCGGCTATTTTGCTGATGGTGGCGCCACTTGCGGCATATCTGCCCATTCCGGCCATGGGGGGGATCGTGTTGCTTGTCGCGTACAACCTGATCGACCTCCACCATATCAGGGTGATACTGAAAACAAGCCAGAGCGAGGCCGCGGTCCTGATCGTGACATTCCTTTCGACTCTCTTCGTGGAGCTGGAATTCGCCATCTACGTTGGTATAATGCTTTCCCTGGCCCTCTACCTGAACCGAACCTCGAAACCGCGCATCGTAAGCCGCGTGCCCCACCCCACCCAGCCGGGGCGGCCCTTCTACACTGATCCGGACCTGCCCGAATGTCCACAACTTAAAATCATCCGGGTCGACGGGTCCATCTATTTCGGGTCGGTCAACCACGTCGATGAGGTTTTACAACGAATCGACGAGGAGGACCCGGGCCAGATCAACGTGCTGATGGTGTGCAGCGGTGTCAATTTTATCGACGTGGCCGGGGCCCAGGCGCTGTTGCACGAAGCCAGACGACGACAGGAGAAGGGGGGCGGCCTTTTCTTTTGTGGTGTAAAAGAAGAGGTGATCAGGATTTTGCGCAACAGCTCCTACCTGGAGAAGATCGGAAAAAAGAATATCTTTTGCTCGAAAGTCGAGGCGATAAAATCGATTACGGAGCGTCTGGACATGTCCATCTGCGCCAGGTGCGGGGAGCGTATCTTTCTGGAGTGCGAGGGGTTTCCGAAGAACGACGATGTGGTCACCGAAACTCTGCATATCGCCGGGTCACCAGGCTCCGCACAACAAAACGTTTAACCTCATCGACGGCGGAAAGTAGCAGAGCGCAGATCGCCAAGTCGATCACGGGGCCGGTTTCCCGGCGTCTGTCACGCGGCCGCGATTTACCGTGAGAAGATTATTTCACACAAAACCAATAGTGGGCTATAGTATATTCTTCCTTTTCTATCCGGTGGTGAATTGAACAAGCAAAAATATATAACAAAGCTCGACAAGATCGACGAGTTGACCCAAGCCGAGCGGGAAAAACTGGCGCCCGTCGGCGCCAAGTTCGCGTTCCGCACTAATGATTACTACAACTCGTTGATAAATTGGGATGATCCGGCCGATCCCATTCGCAGGATTGTCATCCCGGATGTTGAAGAGCTGGATGAGGGAGGCCGCCTGGACGCTTCACACGAGGAGTCCTACACCATGGCGCAGGGGCTGCAACATAAATATACGTACACCGCCCTGCTCCTGGTCAACGATGTCTGCGGCGGATATTGCCGGTTCTGTTTCAGGAAGCGGCTTTTTATGAACTCCGCCGACGAAGTGCCGCGCGACGTGTCCGAGGGGCTGGAGTATATCCGCCGGAACAGTAATCTCAACAACATCCTGCTTACCGGCGGCGATCCCCTGTTGCTCTCCACCGACAGGCTGGAAAAAGTGATAAGAGAGCTTCGCAGTATCGACCATGTCAAGATCATTCGCATAGGCAGCAAGATACCCGCGTTCAACCCCTACAGGATAATAAACGATCCGGGTCTGACGCAGATGCTCGGTAAATATAGCGACGACGACCGGAAAATATATCTGATGGCCCATTTCAATCATCCAAGAGAGTTGACACGGCAAGCGCGGCAGGCCATGACGACGCTGATGAAGGCCGGCGTGGTGACGGTGAACCAGACCCCTCTTCTCAAGGGCGTAAACGACGACCCGGGAGTGCTCGGAGAGCTTTTCAACGAGCTTGCGTATATTGGCGTTCCACCCTACTACCTGTTCCAGTGCAGGCCCACCATGGGAAACAAGATGTTTTCGATACCGCTGGAAAAGGGTTTCGAGATTTTCGAACAGGCCAGGATGCTATGCTCCGGCACCGCCAAACGGGCCAGGTTCGTCATGTCCCACGCGACGGGAAAACTGGAGATCGTGGGCAGAACCAGCGACCATGTTTATATAAGGTATCACAGGGCCGCGGACCCGCAGAAAAAGGCGAGGTTCATGGTGTACAAAAGCAACCCGGAGGCTTATTGGCTCGACGATTATGACGAGGTGATTTCCGATTACTCCATAGACCATCCATACAGGTGTTACGGACCGGAGTAGCCGTTGTGTCGATGTCACGCAAAAATATGTCCGTTGTCGTCACCATGCCAATTTACGCTTGCGCGGATCGTTGAATGGCGAGTTGTTAATAATTTTTATGATGGGTAATAATAGTGTTCAAGACTGTTGAATGGAGAGGGGACGCCGTAAGGTTGATCGAACAGGGCAAGCTCCCCATGGATGAGGAATACACGGAATTTACGACATACGAACAAGTCGCCTCGGCTATCAAGCGGATGGTGGTGCGCGGCGCTCCGGCCATAGGCGTCACCGCCGCCATGGGCGCGGCGCTGGCCGCAAAAAACATAGAAACCAGCAACCGTGACGCCTTTTTCAGGGAGTTCGAAACGGCTCTTAAAACACTGGAGTCCACCAGGCCCACCGCCGTAAACCTGTTCTGGGCTATTCAACGGATGCGGGACTGCGCCATGGAGAACAGTGACCTGCCCCTGGAATCGCTCAAAGACAAGCTGGTGGCCGAAGCTGTGGCGGTGTATGAAGAAGACCTGGTCATAAACAAAACCATGGGAGAAAACGGCGCCAGCCTGCTGGACGACGGGGACACGGTGCTGACCCATTGCAACGCAGGCGCGCTGGCCACCGCCGGGGGGTATGGCACGGCCCTTGGGGTGATAAAGGCCGCGCATCTGGAGGGCAAAAAAATATCGGTGTTCGCGGACGAAACCAGGCCATGGTTGCAAGGGGCGCGTCTTACCGCCTGGGAGCTTATGAAAGAGGGTATCCCTGTCACCCTGATCTCGGACAATATGGCGGGACATTGCATGAAAACAGGAAAAATCACCAAAATAGTCGTCGGCGCGGACAGAATCGCCGCAAACGGGGACACCGCCAACAAGATCGGCACCTATACCCTGGCAGTGCTGGCAAAACGGCACAACATCCCGTTCTATGTCACCGCTCCTTTGTCCACTATCGACTTCGAGCTCGAATCGGGCGACCTTATTCCCATAGAAGAGCGCGACACGGCGGAAGTCACCCATATCATGGGCGTCCACCAGATTGCGCCCGATGGTGTGGGCGTCTTCAACCCCGCCTTTGACGTGACACCGAACGATCTGATAAGCGGCGTTATTACCGAAAGGGGGGTCGCCTATCCACCCTTGCCGCAATCCATGAAAAAACTGAAAGATAGCGGATAACATTACCAGAGGTTCTCACCACCAGCCGGGAGGGGACCAGACACGGCTGGTAATATTTTTGCAACCGGCCACAGTGTGAAGATCACCTGTAAACCGTTGTTTACAGGTGAATTATCGCCGCGCAATTGAATAGTGATTCCAATTGTTCATGGCGTAAAAGTGTCACTTTTCCAGCCACACTTTTATCCGTTTTACGGTCTGAAAGTCGGTTTTTATTGAAATTTAAAGGCATAACGGTTAAAATCTAGCGTTTTATTGTGTTTGATACAGATAATTAAGCAGTTGCCGGGCAAAATTGCAGTCTTTTCCTAATTGACAAGGATAGCCTTATGAATGATAAAGAGATAATAGATTTGGCGAATACATACATTATCCCTACCTATAATCGGCACCGCATCGCCATTGTAAAAGGCAAAGGAGCCTCGGTCTGGAGCGCAGACGGCAAGAAATATCTGGATTTTGTCAACGGTCTGGCGGCGAACAATCTGGGGCACAGCTACGCTCCTGTAAACAAGGCTATCAGCAAGCAGATGTCCAGGCTGGGCCGCACATCGAACCTATACTATACAGAGCCCCAGGCGCTGTACGCCAAGGCCCTGGTTGAGAAAATCTACAAGGGCAAGGTTTTCTTCTGCAACAGCGGGACAGAGGCCAACGAGGCCGCGCTGAAGCTGGCCAGGCGTTACTCCATGGAGAAAAAGGGGAAAGCCTGCAGGGAGATCATAGCTTTTGAAGGCTCTTTTCACGGCAGGACGATGGGGTCTCTTTCACTCACCCATGGCGAAAAATACAGGGAAGGATTCGGGAGCATGCTCCCGGGTGTAAAACACGTTCCTTACGGTGATCTTAAGGCGGTGGAAAAAGCCATCACCGAGAAAACATGCGCGGTTATCATAGAACCCGTACAGGGAGAAAGCGGGGTCCATGTGCCGACGATAACATTCGTACAAAAACTGGCCAGGCTCTGCTCGTCAAAGAAAATTTTACTGATTTTCGATGAAGTGCAGACCGGGTTCGGCCGAACGGGCGCTCTGTTCGCCTTTCGGCATTTCAAGGTAAAACCGGACATTATCACCATGGCCAAGGCCATCGCCAACGGGTATCCCATGGGAGCCATGTTCGCCAAGCCTGAAATCGCCAAAAGCTTCACCCCCGGAACCCACGCCGCCACGTTCGGCGGATCGCCCGCCGCCTGCGCCGGGGCCCTGGTTGCGCTTCAGACCCTGTCCAGCGAGGAGTTGCTTGAAAACGTCCGGAGCATGGGGCGGTATATGATCATCAGGCTCACCGGAATGAAAAGCGCCGCTCCCGTGATAAACCATGTGCGCGGGCTTGGCCTTATGATCGGGGTGGAGATGGCCGTGCCCTGCTCGTACCTGGTGGAAAAATGCGCGAAAAGCGGGTTGCTGGTAAACTGTACAAACAAAAACACGCTGAGATTCCTTCCTCCGCTTAATGTGACCAGAGCGGAGGTGGACAAGGCGCTTAACATACTGGGCAAATTACTTGGCGCCTAAAAAAGACCTTCTCCGGCTCAAGGACCTTGGCCGGGACGAGGTAGACTGGATATTGCGGACGGCGGGACGAATGAAACAGGAGCGTTCGCAAGGCGTACCGCACCATCATCTCGCGGGGAAATCGCTCGGCATGATCTTCAACAAATCATCCACACGCACCCGCATTTCTTTTGAAGTGGGGATGTTCCAGCTTGGGGGTCATCCTGTTTTCCTTACCGGCCAGCAACTTCAAATGGGCAGAGGCGAAACCGTGGCGGATTCGGCCAGGATATTCTCCAGGTACCTCGACGGGCTCGTTATAAGGACTTTCGATCACGCCGAAGTAGAGGAGCTTGCGACACAAGCGGCTATCCCCGTGATAAACGCGCTCACCGACAAGTTCCACCCGTGCCAGATTCTGGCGGATATCTTCACTATCGTAGAAAAGCGGGGAACCCTCGAAGGTGTCAAGGTCGCCTATATCGGGGACGGAAACAACGTGGCCAACTCCTGGCTGTTAGGCGCGTCTATAATGGGGATCGATATCGGCATGGCCACGCCGAAAGGATACGAGCCGGATTCCGGCGTAATTGCCGAAGCTTGTTCTATCGCCAAAAGCACCGGCGCCGAAATATCTTTGTGTCACGACCCGGAGGAGGTCGCCCGAGGCGCGGACGTGTTATACACCGACACATGGATAAGCATGGGGCAGGACAGCCAGGCCGAACAACGTAAAAGGGACTTTATGGGATTTTGCGTGGACAACTCCCTTGTCGCCGTGGCCAACCCGGACGTGATGGTGATGCATTGTCTGCCAGCCCACCGGGACGAGGAGATATCCGGCGAAACGCTGGATGGCCCCAACTCGGTGGTGTGGGACGAGGCGGAGAACAGGTTGCATGTCCAAAAGGCGATACTCCTGTCGCTTATGCGTGACGACGCGACGGAGCTGTATGAATGACCGGTTCTGGCGCCAATACCGGCTCCCCCGTGCATGGCGGGATTTTTTACACGGAGCTGTAGGTGACCGACAAAGACCAGACCAGCGACAACCCCCGGGGCAGACCCCTGTGGATCAAGCTTTTCCTGGGATTCAACCTCGCGGCGCTGGGGTTGTTTATCCTGTTCGAGGTGGGATCGTCGCTCATGAAAAGCGATGAGAAAAAAGAACAGCTCCAGCGTCAGGCGGTGTCGGACATACACGAGGCGCTGAAACGAAACCCGGAGGGGTTTGACTATACCGGCGGATTGAGCCCCAAAATCGCTTACACCATAGACTCTTCGAGAATCGACGAGTGGGTCCATTTCAGGTTCGCCGACGGTCGCCTGACACGGTCGGAAAAAATCGCGAAGGATTCCCGCGACTGGGACATCGCGTTTCACAGGGCGAAAATAGTCACCAACGGCGGAGCCACGGCAAAAGATGGTTCCGTGTCCGTGGCGGCCATTGAAGGAGCTTCGATCGATTCAGTCGTAAAAGCTCCCGGGAAGGGATATCTCGTAGATCAAGCTACGGACGACTTGACGGAAACTATGAACCCGGTCCTCGACAAGTGGTACATTTACGACTTCTGGCGACATACGCTCAAACCGAAAAACAACGTCTACCTGTTGCGTACGTCAGACGGTGGTTACGCCAAATTCAGGATAAAAAGCTACTACTGCGGCGTAGCGCCGGCGTGCTATACCATAGAATATGTCTATAGCGCGTCAGGCTCCGGAAAGTTCACCGGCCAAAACGCCAGCTAGCGGGAACTTTCGGCTCTGGGGCACTGGCGGGCCTGCAAAAGAAGCCCTTCCGGATCAATATCGGAAATTTCCTTTATGACAACTTCGGGCGGGGATTCGGTCACCACCAAAAACTCGAACCAGCTTTCATCGTCGATAATCATCGTCCTGTTTGTAATTACCTTCGCCCGGTTCTGCGCCCAGTCGGAAAAAGCCACCGCCACCTCCTCGGAGGATTCGAGGTGCGTCGTTATCTCGAAGACGTTCCATCCCTTGCCCAGCGCTTCTAACAGGTCTTTCATGTTCTCCGGGGCGATCACGTCCCTGAGCTCCTGCTTGATATGAACCTCGGACAGCAGGTCCCTGGCCATGGACTCTTCAATCTTCACGCTGTGTTGATGGTCAAACTGGAATATGTTTTCGTTTATTCTTTCCAGCAGGTTTTTGATCGTCTCCTCGCTGTCGCTAAGCTTGTTCGGATCGGGGCTTTCAGCCAGCGATTTCTCCAGCGTCACGGCTTCTCTGGACAACCCTATAAACTCGCGGTTGACAGGAAGCTCGCCCCTGCCGATCCTGTTATAGACATCCTCCAGCACAGGCATGACAAAACTGCCCGGGGCCGGCAGAACGAACCCCATGCAATCCTTGATCGATTTGGCCAAGACGGAGATTCTTTCACAAGCCAGCAGGTTGCCCTCCTCCATATGCGCGTCTTGCCCCTGTTTTTCCAGATGATCGAGCAACACAAGCGTCTCGTAGAATTTTTCGTCCAGCATGTCTCGAACCATGCTCTCCACCACGGGGGAGAAATCCCCGCTTCCCGCGTCCACCTCTCCCTCGGTCTCGATATGGTTGATCATCGATTTCAGCTCTATAAATAGGTTGACCAGCTTTGTTTTCGAATCCTGGTCCAACGGCCCGGACGAGGGAATGACCTCTTCCATCCGCCCTACATTTTCCATCATTCTGAAAAACGAGATCCCCTCGCTCGCCTGTTGCATCCCATGGAGCGCCCCCGATATTCTGTCGGCCTCCCGCCCGTTCCCTTCGTAGCCTGGGTCGAGCACGTTTGTCAGCACGGGTATATAATCCTTGGTTATCGAAGCGAAAAAATCGAGCAGGCCCTGGTCATCGTGAATACGCCTTTTTCGTTTACGCCTGTTTTCGGGTTCCTTTTCTTCCGGCTCTTCGACCTGGCCCGCCATCGCGACAAACTCCCTAGCGATACGCTCCAGCAGATCATGCTCAGGCGCGGAGTTTTCGTGTTGGCTGACGGCTATTTCCCTCAGCCGTTTGAGCTCCGTCACCGCGCTTGCAAGCAGTTCCACGATCGAAGTTTCAAGCCCGGCCTTGCCTTCCCTTATCAGTCCGAGGATATTTTCGCAGCCATACGCGATATCCTCCATCGACCGCATATCCATGGCCCTGGCCAGCCCCTTGACAGAGTGCATACCGCGAAAAAGCTGGTTGATGTTTTCTGTGTCGGCGGCGGGATCGGCGAGCAGGGATTCAAGGTTGGACAGGTGGCTCCGGGTTTCCTCTGCAAAATGAATCCAGAGTTTGTCAACAAGATCATCCATGAAACGACCGGAAATGTTTACGGGTGGATTCGGCGGCTCTGCGTGTTTCGCTCCTCATGGCCACGAACAGGATCATGATTCATGCCAGCCGCTCAGGCGACCGCCTTGCGGATAGCGTTGACTATTTCGTGAGCTTTCTTGTTTTCCAGGTCGAGGCTGACGGCTCCCGAGGGTTTTGCGATGACATCCACAGCCCCAAGCCGGCGCGCGTCAAACGAGGTTTGCGCCCCCGCCTGCGCAAGCTTGGACAACACAATCACCTTGGCGCTACTGACCAGCTTGAACATTTTCATAAACTCGATCCCGTCCATAACCGGCATCTCTATGTCAAGCAGAACAACGTCGGGTTGGAGCTCTTTCGTCTTTTGCAGGCCCTGCTCACCGTTGCTGGCGTCGCCTACGACGACCAGATCAGGATCGCTAGTCACGATATCCTTGATGATTTTACGCATCATCATCGAGTCGTCAATTATCAGAACCTTCGTTGCCACTTTTATCTCCTGTTGATTATTATTGTCTTGCACTGGCCCGGCGACACACAGTATCCATGACACACAGTGTCCGTGACACACAGTGTCCGTGACACACAGTGTCCATGACACATCGTGCCCACGACACAGGATGAACACCCCCGCCCCCTTATTATCCACGAAAAACGACGCCGGGCGTGGTGATGTCACCACCGGCTGGTGTTACGCACCGATTGGTGTCACATACCGGCTGCTTTAAAAATCGCCTTTATTATCTCATGCCCCTTTTTCTGTTCCAGATCAAGGCTGATGCCGCCGGAAGGTTTAGGTATGATATCCACCGCCCCGAGTTGACGCGCCTCCATAGCCGAAGACGACCCCGCCTGGGCGACCGACGACAGCACAACCACTTTACCGGAACCGATAAGCTTGTAATGTTTGAGAAACTCGATCCCGTCCATAACCGGCATTTCGATGTCGAGCAGGACAACGTCCGGTTTCATCTCCTTGGCCTTTTCCAGCGCCACCTCGCCGTTGGGCGCGTCGCCCACCAGTTCAATATCAGGGTGACTGCTGATAATATCCTTGATCATTTTTCTCATCATCATCGAATCATCGACGACCATAACTTTTGTAGCCATCTGGCCTCCTATCGAGTTAACGCCCATATTAAATTACGAAAACCAAGGCCGCTATGCGAGGGCCTGTTTTTATAACACCTCCGGCCGATCCGCGCCCCGCCCGGCTTTCGGCCGATTATCACGCTGGCTCCGGAGCTTTTGGCGCTATACAGCCACCTTGCGAACCTGCGTTATATCTGTCTGCCCTTTTATCACCTTTAATATGCCATCCTGCATGATAGTGCGCATCCCCTGGCTGACGGAAAGATCACGGATCTGCGACACACTGGCTCTTTTGTATATCAGATTCTTGATCTCCGGCGTCGCCACAAGAAGCTCGTGCAACCCGGTGCGGCCCTTGTAGCCCGTCCCGCCGCACTCTTCGCAACCGGAGGACACATACAGCCTCAGGCCTTCGTTTTTCACCCCAAGCTCGTCAAAATGCTCGTCGCCATAATATTTGCGCAACAACTGGTACTCTTCCTGGTTCGCGTCATACGACTTTTTGCATTTCGGGCAAAGGGTGCGGACGAGACGCTGGGCGAGAATGCCCAAAAGCGCATCGGAAAAGTTTATGGGGTCTATTCCAAAGTCCAGAAGACGGATGATGGTGTCGGCGGCGGAGTTGGTGTGCAGCGTGGACATGACCAGGTGACCTGTAAGCGAAGCTTCGACGGCGATTTGGGCGGTCTCATTGTCCCGCATCTCGCCGATCATGATCACATCCGGATCGGCCCGTAAAAAAGACCGGAGCGCAGAGGCGAAATTGAGCCCGATTTTAGAATGCGTCTGCACCTGGTTGAGCCCCTCCTGGGTGATTTCCACCGGATCCTCCGCTGTCCATATGACCCGTTCCGGCGTATTGATATGGCCCAGAACAGCGTGTAACGTCGTGGTTTTGCCGCTACCTGTGGGTCCCACCACCAGGAATATCCCGTGCGGGTGGGACACTATGTTGATCGTCTCTTTCATATTCCTGTTGGACATGTTCAGTTTCGCGATGGGCAGAGGCTTGCTGGACGTAAGGATCCGGAGCACCACGTTTTCCCCGTTGACGGTCGGCACGGTGGCCACGCGCAACTCCAGGGATTTATCGTTGACGGTTGAATAACATTTCCCGTCCTGCGGTTTTCTCCGTTCCGAGATATCGAGCTTGGCCATGATCTTGATTCTCGCCACAACAGACCTGGCCTTGTCCGACGGAATCTTCATGGCCTGACGGCACGCCCCGTCAATGCGGAACCGCACGATACAGTCCGCCCCCCCTTTGGCCGTTTGCAAATGGATGTCCGACGCGCCCGATTTCAATCCAAGCGCGATGATCTTGTCGACCAGTTGGATGACGTCTTTTCCGACATCGTCACTCTCTTTTTTATCCGCCGCCTGTTTTCCTATCGTCATAACCCCTGCGCCGGTTTTTTCACCAACAGACGCATCGTCCTCCAGGATGACAGATGGTCCCCGTTTCTCACCAGGCTCCGACCGGGGAGAGCGCTCTATATAGCGGACGATATCCTCCGGCACTCCCACCATGAAAGTCAGGTGCTTGGCGCCCAGCAGGCTCTCCACCTCCATCACCCGGTGAATATCCGTCGGGTCGTCTATCAACACAAACGCCTTGTCCCGATCGCCGGAGACGGGCACCCAGCAATTGGAAATCATATAGCTGTTTTTTATGTTTTCCACCAGCTCGCCGGGTATGCGCACATACGTGTCATACGCCATGAAGGGGGTCAGGTAAAACCGCTCCAGAGATATTCCGATCTCTTCTATCGAAATCCCCGCGCTTTTCATCAGTATGCTGGGTACGGACACACCGGTTTTCCTCGCGCTCCTCTCGTATTTTTCCAGATCCATGGCCGTAAGCCTGCCTGTCTGGATCAGGTGCTCGTACGGGGCCTTGGTCGCCTTCAACTCGACCTGGAATTTCTCCCCGATGGCCTCGCCTATCGCGGTGGCGACCTGCATGTCCTGCTTGCTGAACACGCCGCCCCCTTTTTTGTTGAACACCTGCATGACGCCGAGAGTCACGGCCCCAGGCTTGATCGGGGCGGCCAGCATGGATTTGATTTTCAACCCCGCCCCTTTTTCGAAGGAGGCGTCGTACTTGAGGTTATGGTGAATTTTCGTCAGGGTATCGGCGTTGTGAACGTCTTTTATCGCCAGCGGCTTTTGCGCCAGGGCTACGATCCCCGGTATGGAGTGAGTCGACAGCGGTATTCGGGTGTCGCCGCTGACAGAGGCGGTGGCGAAAATGGATACTATGGCCTCGCCTGAGCTTTTACGCTCGTACACAATAAACCCCTGTGCGCCAAGGGCCTGTAATATGGAGTCCTTTACCTTCGGCAGGATGGAGGAAAGATTGTCTCCGGCGCGGATTTGCTTGATTAACTTGGTGACCAGGTCGTTTTTTATTTCATTCATTCCACCCCAACCCCTTCATGTTGTCATAATTGCATCAATAGGCGGTTACAATAACAACCCCGATCTTGAATGATAACCCATTCCGGACAGCATAGAATAACATTTTTATCGGGCGACGGCCTGACAATTGTCACAGGCCGATATCGTAACTTTCGAGCTTTTTGTACAGCCGGGACCGGTGAATCCCCAGCAACCGCGCCGCCTTGGCCTTGTTGTTGTCGGCGAGCACCATCGCCCTTTCGATATGCGCTTTTTCCATTTCCTCAAGTTCCAGGAACTCTTCCGGATTGTCTCTGTCATGGTGGATGGCTGTCTTTTTCTTCAGGTTTTTTCTAAGCCTGAGGTGTTTTTCACTTATCCATTCCAGGTCGGGATAAACATAGCAACTTTCGATGACGTTGATCATCTCCCGCACATTTCCTGGCCAGTCGTAGGCCGTCAGGGCTTTCATGGCGGAATCGTCCACACCCTTTACGGAACGGTTAAAATCCTTGTTCAGCTTTTCGATAAAATGCTTCACCAGCAGGCTGATGTCGGATTTCCTGTGGCGCAGGGGCGGGGCTTCTATGGTTAGCACGGAGATGCGGTAATAAAGATCCTCCCGGAACCTGCCATCTTCCACAGCCTCGTCGAGGTCTATGTTTGTAGCGGCGATAATCCTGGTGTTTACCTTTATTTCTTCTGTGCCGCCAACAGGACGCACCGCCCCTTCCTGCAGAACACGCAACAGCTTGGCTTGCGCCTCTTTGGGTAGCTCGCCGATTTCATCCAGGAATATCGTGCCTTCATGGGCCCGCTTGAACAGTCCCTTGTAATCACCCACGGCGCCTGTGAAGGCTCCTTTCTTGTGGCCGAAAAGCTCTGACTCTATAAGCTCGCCGGGCAAAGCGGCGCAGTTAACCGGCACGAACGGTTTCGCCGCCTTCGGGCTGGAGAAATGGATACCCCTGGCGATCAGCTCCTTGCCGGTGCCGGACTCTCCGGTTATGATCACCGGGCTGGTGATGGTAGCGGCGCCTTTGATCCTCTCGAACACCTCCCGCATGACTTCCGAGGAGCCGATGATGTTTTTGTATTGAAACTGCCCTTTCAACTCGTCGGTGAGCCTCTTGATCTCCTGCTCACTGTTGGAAAGGGCCAGTTTGAGCGAGCGGATACGGAGCATCGCCTGTATCCTGGCGTTAAGCTCGTCTACGTCGAAAGGTTTGTGGACATAGTCGTCCGCGCCCGTTTCAAACCCCAAGATCATCGATTCCTTGTCATCCTTAGCGGTGAGCATGATTATGGGAAGAAACTCGTTGTTGACAGATTCCTTGATTTTCGCCAGGGTTTCCAGGCCATCCATCTCCGGCATCATGTAATCGAGCAACACAAGGTCCGGAGAGATTTTATCCAGCATCTCGAGCGCCTCGGGGCCCGAAGAGGCGCAGATCACCTCGTAACCGCGCCTGTTCAACCTGCTTTGAACAACCTTCAGGTTGTCTTCCTCGTCGTCCACCACCAATAGTCGTGGCTTGCGTTTCGTATTCATAATGTTAAATGTTACTGTTCAACCTGCTTTGAACAACCTTCAGGTTGTCTTCCTCGTCGTCCACCACCAATAGTCGTGGCTTGTGTTTTGTATTCATAATGTTAAATGTTACTATGAAAATAACCCGAACCAATTAAAATATTGCGGAATTTCCCCTGATTGTCGCGAATACGAAAGATTTTATCCATGAAATTATACCTGGTCCGGCATGGAGAGGCAGAGCCAAAAGAATTGAATCCTGATTGTCCGCTGAGCGGACGGGGCCGCAAAGAAGCGGAAACAGTCGCCAGGTTTCTGGGTGATTGCGGCGTCCGGATCGCCCGGATCAACCACAGCGGCAAAACCAGGGCCGCCCAGACAGCCCGGATAATGGCGGGGGTTGTGGCGCCGGGTCAGGAAATTGAGCGTATGGAAGGTCTGCGCCCGATGGATCCGGTGAGGGGCGTTGCGGATCTGGTTGGCCGGTTGTCGAAAGACACCATGCTGGTGGGTCACATGCCTTTTATGAGCAAGCTGGCGTCCGAACTTGTCACCGGCGGCGACACCTGGGATATAGTCATGTTTGACACGTGCTCCCTCGTGTGTCTGGAAAGGACGGAAAGCGGAGGCTGGATCATTTTATGGGCCATAAACCCACGGATGTCGCAAAACATGTGAATGTTGAGCAACATGTGAATGTTGTTGAGAAACATGTAAATGTTGAGAAACGTATGGTCACCCCGTCGGGACCGGTTTCGACAGGTGGCGCCGGGGATGTTTTTACAAGCGTGAAACGGGCATTGGCCTCATTTGTGACGAATCACTTTTAATATGCGGTCAAATCTTTCATCGCCGGTGGCGGGCGCGGTTTTGCTGTGCGCCATCATTGGTGTGTCGTGGAGCCTGTCCTGCGCTTCCACCGCCGGTTTTGACCTGAAAAACAGCCTCGTTCCAAAACACAAGATCATGAGCGGCGGCCCGCCCAAAGACGGTATACCGGCCATCCTGAAACCGAAGTTTGCGACCGTGGAAAACGCCGGCTCTTTTCTGAAAGAGACCGACCGTGTGCTCGCGTTCACCCTCGACGGCGTCAGCCGGGCCTATCCCGTGAAAATCCTGAACTGGCACGAGCTGGTAAACGACCATGTCAACGGCCGCCCGGTGATCATAACATTCTGTCCCCTGTGCGGAACCGGCATGATGTTCGACAGGTCAATCGACGGCAGGGAATATACTTTCGGCGTGTCGGGCCTGTTATACGAAAGCGACATGCTGTTGTACGACCACCAGACAGGATCGTTATGGTCCCAGATCGCCGGTAAGGCGGTGACGGGAAAAATGAGCGGAACGAAACTGAAACTTCTGCCGGTGGTGAACACAACATGGGGACGCTGGAAACGGGAACGGCCTGACACCGTGGCTCTGACCCCCGACACCGGATACAAAAGGGACTACGACACAGATCCATTCGACAGGTATAACGCCACCGACAGGTTGATGTTCCCCGTGACGGAAAAAAATCAGCGGTTCGACAACAAGGAGACGGTTATCGGGATCAGGCGAAACGGAGACGCAATGGCGTATTTATTCTCAAGGTTGAAAAAAGCGGAAACGCCGGTTAAAGACACCGTTGGCGGCGTGTCCATACTGGTCCATTTCGACGAGGACTCGTCCACCGCCTACATCACCGACACCGACGGAGCCCAACTCCCCGCCACCGTCGGTTTCTGGTTCGCCTGGTACGCCTTCAACCCGGATACAAGGGTTTGGGGAGAGTAAGTCCACGCAAACACAGGCGGGGTTACCCTATGTCACCGAGTTCGAACTTGTGTTTCCAGCGCTCTTTCAGCGCACGCCGAAGAATGGAGTGTTCCGGCTTTCCCAGGTGAGGGTCGTTGTCGACCAGTTTAAAAGCCGCTTTTCTGGCTTCCGCCAATATTTTGTAATCACGCAGAATATCGCCGATCCTGAACTCCGGCAGGCCTGACTGTCTTGATCCGAAAAAATCCCCGGCGCCCCTCTGGTCCAGATCCGCCTCCGCTATCGTAAACCCGTCCATGGTCTTTTCCATGACCCGCAACCGCTCCCACGCGGGCGAGCCGGGATAGGTGTCCGCCATCAGCAGACAGTATGACCGATGATGGCTTCGCCCCACCCTGCCCCGTAGCTGGTGGAGCTGGCTCAGTCCGAACCTGTCGGCGTGCTCGACCATCATCACGGTCGCGTTTGGCTGGTCCACGCCCACCTCTATCACCGTTGTCGAAACCAGGATGTCCACCTCGCCTTTGGAGAACCGCTCCATCACCTCCTCTTTTTCCGAACTCTTCATGCGACCGTGGGAAAGGCCAACACGCAGTCCGGCGAAATCCCCGGTGGAAAAACGCTCAAACATGGTTGTCGCGGCCTTAAGCTCCAGCTTTTCGCTCTCCTCCACCAGCGGGTAGACGATATACGCCTGCCGTCCCATGGCCACCTGGTCCTGTATGATCGATATGGCCGCAGATCGTTGCGCTGGTCCGATAATGGTAGTGGTTATCGGCGCGCGTCCCGGCGGTTGCTGGTCTATAACCGACACGTCCAGGTCGCCATACAACGTCATGGCCAGTGTGCGCGGAATTGGTGTGGCGGTCATAATGAGAGTGTGTGGACGGATCCCCTTTTTCATCAGCTCCGCCCGTTGCATCACGCCGAACCGGTGTTGTTCGTCGACCACGACCAGCCCGAGATCGTGAAACTTTACATCCGACTGGATCAGGGCGTGGGTGCCTATGGCGATGTGGGTTGTTCCATCGGCTATGTTCGCATACGCCTCCTTCCTGCCCGCGGAACCTGAAGTCAGCAACACCACCTCCACTTTTGTTTTCCTAAGCAATTGGGTGATATTCCTGTAATGCTGGGTGGCCAGTATCTCCGTCGGGGCCATGATGGCCGCCTGTTTCCTGTTCCACACGGCGATCAGGGCCGCCCCGAGCGCAACCGCGGTTTTGCCGGACCCCACATCCCCCTGGAGAAGCCGGTTCATGGGCCGGTCCTTGCCCACGTCCCCGGCGATTTCCATCAATACCCTCTCCTGCGCATCGGTAAGCCTGAACGGGAAGATGGATTTGATTTTTCCCATCAGTTCCGGCCCTGCTTTAAGAGCGGAGCCTTTTTGCTCTTTGCGCGCGATATTGCGTTTTAGGGCCAGTCCGGACTGGACCAGGAAAAACTCGTTGAATATCAGTTTTTTCTGTTCCGGCGCCTGGAACCTGCCAAGCCTGGACAGATCGCTTGAACTGTCCGGCCAATGCACGCGCCTGACACTTTCGTTCAGCGGCGGCAGATTGTATTTTTCGTTTAGGTATCGGGGGACGAAATCTTCTATGCTCTCCGCAAGATCGAGAGCCGTGCGGACGATTTTCCTGACCGCTTTCTGGCTCAATCCATCGGTCAGGGGATATACGGGCGCTACACAGCCAAGGCTTAACGATTCCCCATCCTCCACCTTCTCCACTTTTTCAGTGTCAGGATGGACGATGATCTTCGACCCGCGATACCTGTTGATGGTGACCTTGCCGGAGACTATCCATTCCGAGCCGATTGAGAACCTGCTTTTGAGCGCCTTTTCAGAAAAGTTGAACCACGACGCCCGCAAAACGCCTGTCTTGTCCGCAAACGCCACCTCGAACACACGCCTCCGCCCCCTCCCCCTTGGCGCGACGGAGGTCGATTTTACCCTCGCCCGGACCACGGCCACGTTGTCCACCTCCACTTCCGATATGGTCATAACCCTGGTCCTGTCCTCGTAACGGACCGGGAAGTGGAACAACAGATCCTGGACGGTGAAAATCCCCAATTTCCCGAGCAGTTCGGCCCTTTTCGGGCCGACGCCTTTGAGATACATGATCGGTGAGTCGAGTTTTATGGAGGTTCCCGCCACAAGTTCATCGCCTGTTTTCATTATAGGTAGGCTATTGTAAACCCCGCCGTAACGAAACTCCACAACAAGCCTGATCGATGAGGTGGCGCCCTGCCACAGGATATCGGGCGGGAGGCGCGCCCAACGAGAACTATTGGGTGGCCGTGGCGCTTTGCGTGACGTCCCGTTTGATGGTGGATTCCTTGACCAGGTCTGCGCTGACATATAGCCCGTTATACGCCTTGACAGTCCGCACCCAGGGCAAATACCCCTCTTTTCGCACCTTCATGTGATGCACCCCCTCTTTCAGGGTTACCTGCAAAGGTGTGGTCCCGATATAAACACCGTTGACCTCGATGCCGGAATTGGTGGGCGTCGACTCTATCAGCACCGTCACTTTACGTATGACCAGTGGCATGGGAGTCGTGGTGATGACCGCCTTTTCGCTCTCCACGGTGTCAGGCCCCATACCCTTGGGGACTTTCGCGCCCCCTGCAGTAACCGGTCCCGACGCGGTAGGAACGTCGGGCGAACTTATGATATTGGCCCCCTTCTTGGCAGACGCCTGTACCGGCGCAAACCCGACCGCGGTGGCGATGATGATCAGAAAAAGTAACCTTTTCCTCATTGTATGACGCTCCTAAAAAGGCGACTCGCCGGTTATCATGTTCTGAAGCTCCTTGTTCATTTTCAAGGAGTAGGAACACGACGAAAGTATCAGCGGACTGTTTATGTCTATCAACCTTGCGTTGATGATTATCGTTTTCGCCGTGGCCACGTATGTGCCCGCCAGGATCGCGCGGGCGCTCGACTTGCCCAATATCTCCCTGGCGTTACGCGAAAGAATCATCTCCCCCAGTTCTTTGCGGATGAAGATGTCCCTGCCTTTTCTTATTTCCGACACGGTAAACCCGGCCTGGTGAAGCTCGTTTAACAGCTCCTCCGCCAGCACCCGGCCAAAGATCGACGATTTGTCGAGGTTGTTCAGGTCAACGAAAGTAGTCACGATAATCGGCTGATTGAGAACCTCCGGATGCCGGAGCTGGTCACGGATTATGCTTACCATATACCCGGCCCCGAACTGGTCGGAGTTGTGCGGTCCCATGTTTGTGGGAGTGACGCATGAAACCGCCAGAACAGACCCGGCTACCATCACCCAAAGCAAATACCTATACACGATCGGACCTTTCGAGCATTGCCATAGAACCACGCGAACCATCAGCCGTGTCTGGCGTTTGCGACAATGTACGAAGCGTGTTTTCGTTGAACATCACCATAGAACCACGCGAACCATCAGCCGTGTCTGGCGTTTGCGACGATGTACGAAGCGTGTTTTCGTTGAACATCACCATAGAACCACGCGAACCATCAGCGGCGTCTGGCGTTTGCGACGATGTACGAAGCGTGTTTTCGTTGAACATCACCATAGAACCACTCGAACCGTCAGCGGCGTCTGGCGTTTGCGACAATGTACGAAGCGTGTTTTCGTTGAACATCACCATAGAACCACGCGAACCGTCAGCCGTGTCTGGCGTTTGCGACGATGTACGAAGCGTGTTTTCGTTGAACATCACCATAGAACCACGCGAACCGTCAACCGTGTCTGGCGTTTGCGACGATGTACGAAGCTTGTTTTCGTTGAACATCGCAACTAAAACCCTTCGACCATTTCTGTTGGCATAACCGTTGTAACCTCGTTTTTCAGCATAGCCGTCACGAACTTGTTTCTGGGACTGCTATCAACGATGATCTGGCCGATACCGATAACCTCCTGGGTTTTTCCTATCACCAGGCGGGAGTTGACCGCTATGCTATCCCCCCCCTTGGTATACGTGCCCACCACAACAGCGTCCGCCTTTTGATTCCTCATGATCTGGCTCATCTCGCGGCTCAACCCCAGTTCCCCGATTCTCAGATCGACGAAAAGATCAGGCGCATTACGTATTTCAAGAACGTTATACCCCAGTTCGTAAAGCTCGTACATGAGCTGCTCCGTCATGTACCGTCCGAAAGTCGTTGCCCGGTAGAAGTTGTCCACATCGACGAACGTGGTTACGGCGATGGTTTTCACATTTCCTATTTTTTTCTCCGAAGTCTCCTTTATTTCACCAGCCATGTTCCCCAGCTTGTACTCGAGCACCTCGGCGTGAGAATCCTTTTCGACATCCACCTTTTTTCTGATACGCATCTCGCCCGAGCCCCCCCCTCCGGTATTGGACGCGTTCGCCTCCTTGAGGAATATTTCATTAAGAAACCTGTCGCCCTTGAGATTCATATGAGCGCTGGCCGTTCCGAGTATATGAGAATCCCGGCTATCCACCAGCCGGACGTTTACCAGCGCCTGCCCCCCCGATTTGGAATAGACCCCCACCAGCACCGCATCCGCCTTGAACTCCCGGGAGAGCCAGTATGCGTCCCTTGACAGGGAAAACTCCCCCTCGTTGTCACGAATGAGAAAAACATCCGTTTTTCTGGCCTCTATAACCTTGAACCCCTGTTTGGACAGCTCGGTGATAAGCTGTTCCGTGCACAACCTGCCGAAGCTGGTGGCCTTGTACAGGTTGTCCGCCGGCACGATGGTGGTCATCAGCACGGTGGAACCGTTTGATTCAGGAGTCAGCATCTTTGACCCGAGCTGTTTTGCGATATACTGCATCTTCCATTTGAACCGTTGCGTATACCGCTCATGGTATGGAATCCAGTTATCCGGATGATAACCATAAGCCGATCGGCTGTACTGGTCTCTTGCAAGCTCGCTTTGAAACCCCGGCTCTTTTTGATACCGGACGCAACCAGCGATCGAAATAATCATGACTGACAAAAAAACCACCATGCTGATTTTCATAACGCGCCTAACTCTTTTCAGGATTGACAACTTTTACTATGGGAGTCGACCCACGTGACCTTCGGGACAGAAGCGCCCGGATCTGATCCAGCCCCCTGAGGTTTGTGATCATCTGGCCGACAGATATGACCCGGGACGAATCCACATCTATAACCCGCGCGTTTACGACCACCTCGTCTCCGACAACCATGTATGTTCCGGCCAGGACAGCGTCTACCTGGAACTTCTTCATAAGCTCCGACGCTTCCCTGGTCAGCGCGAATTCGCCCTTGTCCTGAACGATTTCTATGGTTTTTCGCTGCCGCAACTCTCTTATGTTGAAACCGAGCTTGTGCAACTCGGTCGATAGCTGTTCGCCAAGAAACCTGCCGAAAGACGATGATTCGGACAAGTTGTCCAGATCGACAAAAGTGGTCACCGCAAGGGATTTGTTGTTTGGATCGAACTCCCTCATGCGATGGCTCAGCTCTATGGCGATCACCTGTATTTGCTCGTCTATTTTTTCAATCGCATTCCTCACCGCGCCTTCGTCTTTTACAGGCATGACAACACAGGCGGAAAGAAAGAGAAGAGCCAAAACCAAGGTAGATCGAAAAAGAGCCCGGTAAACCATAGGGACCTGCTGTAAAATATGGTTCATTTTAACCAAATATATGGAAATAACCACACGATTTCCACACATTACCGCCAAAGTATGTTTAGTTATATAGTAATTTTCGTCACTTTCCTATCAAAACTTGAGTAAATATTAAAGTAAATCAAGCTGTTATTTGTTTTAACTGGAAATCCGGGAAAAATCAGAGCCGGTTAACCGCCTGTCCCGGACCGTAACAATCATGGTAAGTAATCAACCAAACCAGCCTTTTTGGTCCCGGGACCGAAGCTGTCCTTTACTTGCACAAACCCCATCCATTAGAATGCCCAACTATGAATTCCAAGAGCCTGGTTATCATCCCGACCTACAACGAGGTCGAAAATATAGAAAGACTGATCGGACTGATCGGCTCTCATCTGCCGGATACGTCCATTCTGGTGGTCGACGACAACTCTCCCGACGGCACCGGAGCCGTTGTGGAGCGGCTCATGCACAGCAACAGCCGGTTGCACCTGTTAAAGAGGTCGGGGAAACTGGGCCTGGGCACAGCCTATATTTCAGGCTTTAGATACGCGCTGGAAAAGGATTTCGACTATATTTTCGAAATGGACGCCGATTTTTCCCACAACCCGGAATACCTTCCCCGGTTTCTGGAAGCCATCGAGGACGCGGACCTGGTCATAGGCTCGCGCTATGTCGATGGAGGAGGAGTGGAAAACTGGTCGTTCCTGCGCAAGATGATCTCCATGGGCGGCAGTTTTTACGCCCGCACAATCCTGTCTGTTCCCATAAGAGACCTTACCGGCGGGTTCAAATGTTTCCGCCGCGAAACGCTCGAAGCGATCGACCTGGATTCCGTCTATTCCGAAGGGTACTCGTTTCAGATAGAGATGACATACCGGGCCTATAAGAAAAACCTCAGGATCAGGGAGATACCCATCGTGTTCACCGAGAGGGCCGGCGGCAAATCGAAGATGTCCCGTAGGATATTTTTGGAAGCCGTTGTCCGGGTCTGGCAAATTTTGTTCTCCGTGCGCTAGGCGGCAATGAAACAGAGAAAACTTCTTTTAGTGGCAGGCGAGGAATCGGGCGACCTGTACGCCGGCAGGATATGCCGCCACATCCTGAAACTTGCGCCGGACATCAGGATCGAGGGACTCGGCGGCGAGCGGTTGCGTCGGGCGGGAGGCGCAACCCTTTACGACATATCAAAAGTCTCCTCTGTGGGTGTGGCGTCCATGGTTGGCAAACTGCGGTTTATAAAAGGCGTGCTGGACGATTTCAGGAGCAGGATAGCCGCATCGGAGTATGACGCGGCGATACTCATAGATTATCCCGATTTCAATGTGCGTATCGCCAAGGCCTGCGACGCCGCCGGCATCCCGGTTTTTTATTATGTGTGCCCCCAGTTCTGGGCGTGGCGCAGATACAGGATAAAGTCTGTAGGCAGGCTGGTGGACATGATGATCGTCGTATTCCCGTTCGAGGAGAGGCTGTACGAAAAAAACGGAGTCAGGGCGCATTTCGTCGGCCATCCCCTGCTCGACGAATTGCCACCGGTGGCCGACCCCGGCGCGATACGTGAAGAACTGGGAATCGACCGGCGCCATACGATGCTCGGCCTTATGCCCGGCTCCAGGAACGGCGAGGTGGTCCGGATTCTTCCAGCCATGGTAGACGCCGTAAAAATCATACGAGCGTCCAAGCCGGTAAAGGTGGTGATCCCGTGCGCGGATTCGATCGACCCGGCGCTGGTAAGACGTATCGTCGGTGATATGGGCGAAGAGGCGGCCGTCGTCAGCGGCAAGACATGGGAGATAATCAACGCGTGCGATTTTCTCATTTGCAAGTCGGGCACCTCGACGCTCCAGGCCACCATAGCCGGCACGCCCATGGTGATCGTTTACAAGTCGGACTGGTTCTCCTACCTCCTCGCGAAATCCATCTCTCATGTCAAATGGGCCGGGTTGCCGAACCTGCTGGCGCAAAAGGAGATTGTCCCGGAGCTTATCCAGGGAGAGATGACCCCCTCGAACATCGCCAAAACAGCGCTATCGTTTCTGCATGATCCGTCCAGGCGCAAATCGATGAGAAAAGAGCTGGGAAAAGTAGCCGCGACGTTGGGTGAACCAGGCGGATCAAGCCGCGCGGCGGGTCTTATCATGGATTACATGAAATCATTCTACGAATAGCGAAACCAGGGGCTATTTCTTTTCGATAATGGCGAGCAACTGCTTGGCCTCTTCGAAATCCTGGTCTATCTGGAGCGCCTTGAGAATCGTTTCTTTAGCCTCGTTTTTCCTGCCCATCTCCAGGTACGCCTTGGTCAGGTTGAAGTATAGCGCCTCGTCGTCAGGGGCCACCTCCAGCGCGCGCATATATTCTTCTATCGCTTCCTGGTATCTCCCTTTGCGCCTCAACGCAATACCGAGACGATTATACAGATGGATCATACTCGGGTCAGAATCAATGGCTCGCTTGAACGCCTGAACGGCGAACTCTTCCATCCCCGCTTCCATATACGCTTCGCCAATCTCCTTGTGGATATCAGTGTCCGACTCGTCGGTTTTCTGGGCGTTCTTAAACGCCTGTCGCGCCTTGTTGGCCTCTCCATTCTCCAGATAGAGTTTTCCCAGCGACAATTGCCTTTGGGAATCATAAGGCGATATCTTTGTCGCCTCTTCCAGGTGGATCATTGCGCTTTTGGTGTCGTTATTTTTCAGATAAAGCTCCCCCAGCTTCTGGGAGGCTTTTACAAACTGGGGATTTACGTCTTTGGCCTGTTCATAAGCCTCGACCGCCCTGTGCGTCTTACCCATGGCCTCCAGCGTTTCGCCGATCGAGACGAACAACCTCGCCGATTTCGGAAACTGCACCCGCGCCTGCTTAAGAGCGGCAAGCGCCTTTTCGTGTTCGCCCGATTCCACCATGGCCCTGCTGAGGTTTATAATCGCGTCGATCGGCGACGGCTTCGACTGTCGCTCCAGCACGCTTTCGATCTTTTTCTTTAACGTGGTGGAGTTGAAAGGCTTGATGATATATCCATCCACTTCGGTTTCGGCGGCGTGGGCGATCTGTTCTTCGCTTATTTCCGCGGTCACCATGATGAACAGCACCGATTTGAGGTCGATATCCCGCCTGGTCTTTTTCAGGAGTTGTATCCCGTTCATCACCGGCATGTTCCAGTCCGAGATAACCAAATTGAAATTGCCGGACTGTATTTTCTCAAACGCCTCCCCCCCATCCGAGGCTTCGGAAACGGATGTGTATCCTATGGAACGAAGCATGTTCTTGATGGTTTTGCGCATGTTGGGCATGTCGTCGACCACCAGGATTTTCAGTTTGCTGTCCATCTTCATATCTGTTGCGATCTTCCCCCTGAAGGTAACTAATCCCGGCGTTTTGATTTGGCTATTCTAAACACAATTCATCACTATATCAACGCGGGAATCGTATTAATATGAAACACCCAGATTTTGCCGGTTCGGCCCGGCTTGAGCAATGATGCGATAACTGGTACGATCAACCTTACAGAAGCAACTGAACCTTTTTGAAAAGCCAAGCATCGTAATATGGCAGGAGCGCAACGCAGTGACAAGCAGACGGCCTGCCACGTCTCTGAAAAGGAAAAAGACGAAGCGCTGATCGTTCGGATAAAAAACGGCGACTACAGCGCTTTCGAGGAGCTTGTCCGCAAATACCAAGCCAGGGTATACAGTCACGGCCTCAAGTTCCTCAATAGTAAAGAGGACGCGGAGGATATATTGCAGGAAACGTTTTTGCAAGTTCACAAATCCCTGGATAAATTCAGGGGCGAGGCCGCGTTTTCCACCTGGTTGTTGAAAATAGCCACCAACAACTGTCTGATGAGGCTCAGAAAACGAAAAAAAATGATCGCGGTCTCCATAGACAAACCGATTGAATTCAACGGATCCAAGCTCACCAGGGAAATTGTCGACTGGTCGAAAAATCCGTCGTTACAATACAGCAACGACGAAATCCGCATGGTTTTGGACAATACCATCGCAAAACTGCCGGAAGACAAGCGCGCGGTGTTGATTCTCAAGGACGTGGAAGGGTATAGCAATATCGAGATCAGCCAGATGATGGGCATGACCGTGGCGGCGGTAAAATCCCGGCTTCACAGGGCCAGGATTTTTGTAAGGGACGAGTTGTCAGTCTATTTCGAAGGAGCTTTAGAACATACCAAAACAGGTTCGGTCAAATGAAATGCCAGGAAATACTTGAAAAGCTAAGCGAGTATATCGACAAGGAAGTAGACCCATCCTTGTGCGATGAGATCGAAAGGCACATCGAGGATTGTGAGCCATGCGTGGCGTTTATCAACACCTTGAGAAGAACCGTCGAGTTGTTCGGGGGGGTTAAACATGTAACGCCCGAAATCCCGCCGGATGTGTCTGACAAGCTCAACGCGTTCCTGAAAGAAAAAATAATCCGCAACCCCTGATCACAGGACCAAACCAATGACCGAAGCATGCGACATAACGAACAGGCCTCCGGCCCCGGACCAGAACCCGGAACCGGAACAGATCAAGGCCATCTTAGAGACATCAAAGAATATAGCCATAGTCGGCGTCTCACAAAAACCGGGCAGAGCGTCGGGAGATGTGGGGAGATACCTTAATGACCATGGTTACAATGTTATCCCGGTAAACCCCGCCATCTCCCAATGGGAAGGGTTGAAGGCGTACGACAGCCCGGCCGATATCCCCGGGCGGGTGGATGTAGTGGATATCTTTCGCAAGCCTGAAGCGATAAACGAAATGGTGGACGATATTCTCGCCTGTAAACCGGCGTGCGCCTGGTTCCAACTCGGGATAGTCAACAACGAAGCCGCGGCCAGACTGCGTGACGGGGGTGTCACCGTCGTCCAGGACCGATGCATGAAGATAGAGCATTCCAGCCTGATCGGTGGATAGACAGGGCGAAAATCAGGGGCGCCATAATCCGGTCCCCCGGGATTTGTTGATCGACGGACCGGTATTGCCTATAATCGCCCGATGAAAACAAAAACCGGATCTGTGCGCGTCCGCCGCTAAAAACCCAGGGTAATGCTCCGCTCCTTCACCGACAACATCAAAACGCTTTTGCGATACAGAGAGCTTGTAATCAGCCTTGTGTCCAAAGAGCTCAAGGCCCGGTACCGCGGCTCCGCTCTCGGCATGCTCTGGACTTTCCTGAATCCTCTGTTACTTCTTCTGGTTTACGCCCTGGTTTTCTCGGTATACATGCGGATGGAGATGGAAAACTATACTGTGTTCATGTTCACGGGGCTGTTGCCGTGGATATGGTTCTCCACCTCGATGATGGAGGGGGTGAACTCGGTAACCGCGTCCGGCGCGCTGATTACAAAGTCGATGTTCCCGGCGGAAATCCTGCCGATGGTGAAAATATTGTCGAACCTGGCCAATTACGTTTTCAGCCTTCCCCTCCTTTTCGCCTTCATGCTCTGGTTCGATATAGAGTTTACATCCAAGCTGTTATGGTTGCCGGTGGTGGCTTTCGCCCAGCTTTTGTTCACCACCGGGCTGGTCTATTTTCTCTCCTCGCTAAACGTGCGCTTCCGGGACATCCAGCATATCCTGAACAACTTCATCGTCCTGTGGTTTTTCATGTGCCCGATCATATACCCGGTCTCCGTGACCCCTGAAGCGTACCGGTTCACTTTCTACCTTAATCCCATGGCTGTGCTGACGATGAGCTATCATGACATTTTCATCTACGCCAAAACGCCGGACCTGTTTTCCATGCTCCTGATTTTCGCCCTGGGCGTCTGTTGCACGCTGATCGGTTTTTACCGATTCGACATAAGCAAAGAGACATTCGCCGAGGAAATATAGCCAACGTCAGGCAGAATCGGCCCGAGAATCGGCCCGGCGGAGCTCTTAATGACCATCGGTAAAAACCGCGCTCACCCGCCAGCCCCCGTAAAAAAGCGGGCCTGTCCCGGGCAAGAGCCTGTCCCGGGCAAGAGCCTGTCCCGGGCCGGTTTAAATAATGATCCGGTCGTGCTACAATCTGCGGCCATATTCGAAATTGCACCATGCGTATCACCAGAGGTTTCATGGATGACATCATATTAAGAGCCATACCCCACAGGCCGCCGTTTCTGTTTGTAGACAGGGTGGTGGAGATGGACGAATCCAGGATCGTGGCGGAAAAGACGCTGGATCCAGGTCTCGATTTTTTTCGGGGGCATTATCCCGATTTTCCTATTATGCCAGGTGTGCTAACCTGCGAAAGCGTCTTCCAGGCCGGGGCGATACTGCTATCTGGCCATGTGGGAGCGGACGCGCAGGGTGTGCCGGTGCTCACCCGCATCAGGGACGCAAAATTCAGAGCTATGGTAAGGCCTGGGGACACGTTGACCCTGGAGGTGGAGATCAAGGAGCGGGTCGATCCGGCGTTTTACATGAAAGGGTCTGCGAAGGTAAATGATAAACTGGTTGTCAGTGTTACGTTCACATGCGCTATGCGCCTGCCGACAGGTGAATAAATGAGCTATCTCGGATTTGACAACAAAACATACCTGGTGTTCGGTGTGGCCAACCGGAAGTCCGTGGCCTATTTCATCGCCGACATGATACGCAAGGAAGGCGGACAGGTGGTTTTCGCGGTGCTCAACGAAGAGAAAAAATCGGAGGTGGAAAAGCTGTTTCCCGGAGCCGAAACGCACATATGCGATGTTTCCCGCAACGAGGACATAGAAAAACTGGCCAGGGAGACCGCCGCAAGGCATCCAATCATACACGGCATAGTCCACTCCATCGCCTACGCCAACTATTCCGAAGGCGTCAAACCGTTTCACGAGACGAACAGGGGCGATTTCATGGAGGCGATGGACATATCGTGTTTCTCCCTGATATCCATATCCAACGCCTTCAAGTCACTGCTGTATAAAAGGGGCTCGGTGGTGACCATATCGATATCCACCACTACAATGGCCGCCCAAAACTATGGATACATGGCCCCGATCAAGGCCGCCCTGGATTCCACCCTCGCGTTTTTGGCGAAAAGTTTCAGTGAGTTTTCAGAGGTGCGGTTCAACGCTGTCGCCCCCAGCCTCCTGAAAACATCCGCATCGGCGGGAATCCCGGGGTATATCGACTCGTATATATACGCAGAGAAGGTAACCTTGAGAAAAAAAGCGGTAAAAACGGAAGAAGCCGCAAAAACCGCCCTTTTCCTTCTGAGTGACGCCTCCAGCGGTATAACGGCGCAGAAAATCATCGTGGACGCCGGCATGGGGATCAACTATTTTGACCAGGACATAATAACCGGGACGGTGACAGACTAGCCTGTCCACATACACGATAAAACTGTTTCAACGTACACTCCAGGGCAGTTTTAGATTGTAAAATTGCAAACCGCAATCTAAAATGCTCTTAATATATAACGTGTGCTGGCAACACCCAAACGTCCGTCTTATTGTTCAGATTTAACAATAATATAGCGCAGTAAAGCACAACGGTATCGAGTAAAACAGCGTCGCCCGGACAAGCTGAATTTCCTTAAAAGGCAGTATACAGGAGGAACGAAATGAAACATAAATTCAAGGACAGGTTGCAACTGCTCATGAAAGGCGAAAGGCCATATACATGGGCCAGGAAGGTGGGGATAGAAAAGGGGCTTTTCCAGTATTACTGGCAAAAAGAGAAGATTCCCACATACGAAAATCTGTTAAAAATCCATAGATACACAGGCTGTTCTCTCGACTGGCTTCTCACCGGCAAAGCTATCGCCATAGACCAGATAGAGGATCTCCCCATGGTCCGCGAGACCAACCCCGTGTATGGGACCATGAACCTGCGCCGGGCCAACGCGATCGACGATGTCAAAAGCATATTCGCGTCACGCAACGACAAGGATATAGAGCTTATCGAGGGTATCCTGGAAAAAATATGCAGGCCATCGGCCAGGAAAAGCACCACCAGGAAAAAAGGGAAATAACCGCGCAACCTTTGGCTTGCGGTGCGAACAACACCACAAGCCGAGCGCAAACATAAACTCAGGCTTTACAATTCCGGTCGCAAAAGGAACGCACCCGGGGCCGACCCCCTGTCCGGGACCCTCCGATTAACTGGCGGAAGATTTGACCGGGTTTCCCCACATTCTTACCATTACCAAACGATCAAACTGCGGGAAAGCCCAGTCAACACATCTGCGGCGAGTAGAAGATTACGATACCCGGTTATTTCTTCTTCGGGGCGATCACGGCGTCCTTGCAGGCTTTCGCCACACGGAACTTGACAACTTTTTTGGCCGGAATTTTTATCTCTTCGCCAGTCTGCGGATTGCGCCCTTTGCGCGCCTTGCGGTTAACCAGCACCAGCTTGCCCAGACCTGGCAGCGTAAAACCAACCTTCGCTTCTTTATAAGCCAATTGCGCTATATCCTCTAGGATCTGCACAGCCAGTTTTTTCGTAATATCAGCGTTGGATGCGATGTGATCTGCAATCTGTGATTTGGTCATCGGTTTTTTTGCCATCTTGTTACTCCCCCTAGAGCGTTAGATTGATTTCGTACTCAGATAACTTAAAAGGTTGCAAGATTTAACCAGAGTTTTAAATTCAATTCAACAAAAAAACGCGCTCATTTTGGACCGGTCAACGCGGCCAACCCACGCCAACCGCTTTACAGAAGCCTGCGTCTGTAATGTTTCGCGTCACAACAAACCACCGGTGCGCAAAGCCAAAATCATGTTTTACTCTATCGCGGCGAAACATCCACCACAACAAAATCCGGTGAACGAGAAGAGAAGGTTCAAAATGAAACAATTCATCCGCCACAGGCTTCCGGCGTCCCCATTTAACCTTGACTTTTTATGGATATCCCGATTTAATTACAAAAAAGAAACGCGCAACAATCCAACAAGTTGACTCTTTAACAACCAACGGTATCCAGGAGGGTTTTCATGGCCGACCCCATGCAAAAGCAAGACAACAGGCAACAAGCGAACCAGGAGAGCCATGACTACTCCAAAAAGGAAATCGACGACATGAAGGAGATGCTCGCCGAGGCGGCCAAGGAGCGCAAAAGCATGCAACTCCTCGTCGAATATCTCACCAAGAACCAGGAGACCCTCGCCAACAATGTCGAGTTGTTCAAAGATATAGAAAAAAAACTTCCCGGCCTGCGCGAGGAATCTTCCCGCATCAGCGACGAAATAGCGGAACTGAAAAAAATCGGCCAATCCATAAACGAGATCAGCGCCAGTTCTGAAGACGCGATCAGCCGGATCGATCAATACAAAAAAGACATCGACTCTGTCCACCTGCTCGTCGAAAGGATCAACTCCAAGATAAAAAACCTGTCACTCCAACGGGTGCTGGTAGAACGCGCCAACGAAGAAGCGGGCAAGCTCAACGTCCTGTTCTGGGATATGGAATCGCGGGTTAAAAGACTCCACGAAGAAAACAAGCTCGTCAAAAAATCGGAAAAAAACATACTACGGCTTGAAAGCATGCTCGACAAGATATCCGACAGGATGGAGAGCATAACGCAATTCAAGAAGCTCATGTCGGAAACCGATGAAAAATCAGAATCGTTCACCAGGATGCTCCGCGACACCGAGGATAAGATGCAATCTCTCGGCGCTCACAAGCGTGCGGTGGAGACTCTCACCTCCGAGGCCAGGCGCAGCCACGACATGATCCAGTCGATGCAGGACTCCATGGAAAACCTGATCAACCAGAGCGCGATGGTGACCGAAACCAGGGCCGAGGTTTCCGGGCTTTTGAAAAGCGTTAACGAACTGAAAGTAGAATCGCGAAATGTCATATCCAAGGAAGGCCAGATAAAAGAGCTGACTGAAAGGCTTGCAAAGCTGGACAAGCTGTCCTCCGATATAGAGGGAAACATCGCCCGTCTGTCGGAAGAGAAATCCAATGTCGAGCGGATCGAAGCGAAGGTCAACGAGCTCAACATTTTTATAAGCGAAACCATCGAAGCCAAGATGCGCATGGCCCAGGACAACCTGGTGTCGATAGACTCCGCCCTGGAAAATATCGACAAGTTCTACGAGTCCCACGAGGAAATAGACAAGAAGCTAAAAACCTTCAAAGAAGACCTGAAAATAGCCGACGAGGTGGAGTCGCGGCTTTCCCAGATGCGGCAGATGCAAGACGCCATCTCCGCACGGATGGAGGAGTTGGGTCATCGCAAGGGCATGGTGGACCAGGTTGAAAAGAAAATTAACGATATAAACGACATGGTGCTCAACCTCGATGTGAAGATGGAAAGCCAGCTCGAACGAAGAGGGCTGGTCGAAAAACTTGAGAAAAAACTGGATGGCCTGAACTATTTCATCGAAGACGCGGACATAAAGATAGACAAGCTGTCCAAAAAGGTAAACTTCGTCGAGGAGCTGGACAAGAAAATAGAAAGCTTCCGCCAGATGGCCCAATCGGTGGATAACAGAATACTGGACATCGCCAAGGAAAAGGCGGAGGTAGACGCCATCGAGGAGCGGCTCAACTCGCTGTTCGGCTCCATCACCAGGACAGAAGAAAAAATAAACACAAAACTAAAAGACATAGAACATGGCCACCGGGTGCTGGAACAGATCAACGACATCCGTAAAGAAATCAACCCCGCTCTCGATCTGATACAGGACCAGCTCGCCAAGGCCGATTCCATCTCCGAAAAAAGCGACATGATCGTGAAGCGATACGACGAGCTCGACCGGAAAATCGAAAATGTGGAGAAACGAATCAACGGAATCAGGGAACAGGAGGACCGTATCACTGAAATAGAGAAAAAACTCACGTTCCTCTCTTCTCTCCACAGCTCCATTGATGAAAAAATCATCGCTTTCAAGGAAAAGGAGGACTACATCAAGCAATCATCCGAAGAGGTGGCGGGCCTTCGGTCGGTGATGCAGGAGGTCCACGCGTACCGCCAGCAGATGGAGCAGGACAAGGAAGGATTCAAAAACATCATCGGCAGGATCAACAGTGTCAACGAAATGATCGAGGAACGAGAATCGAAGATCGACGAGCTTACCTCCCGCATGACCATCATCACCCGCACGGAAAAAAGACTTGCAGACCTCGACGTCATGGCCGAAGACATCAGCGCGAAGGTGGCGGCTCTTACCGATGAGGAAAAAACGATCGAAAAAGCCGGGGAACAGGTGGTCGAGCTTAAATTTCTGCTCGGGGAGATAGAAAAAAAGCTCAGCGAATATTTCAACCTGAAAAACTCCGACTAACCCCGACGGCGCGGCGAATCGAAACCGCGCCTCAACCGCCAAAAAGGTGCGACCTTGATAAAAATCGTAACATCCGAACAGATGCGCCGCATCGACAAGATCACCATCGAAAAAATCGGGGTACCATCAATTGCGCTGATGGAAAACGCCGGGCTGGCGGTTACACGCGCGATCCAGGAAAATTATCAGGACATGGCCGGTCTGAAGGTCAGCGTTTTTGCGGGAAAGGGGAACAACGGCGGTGACGGGTTTGTGACAGCGCGCCATCTTTACAACATGGGCGCCGACCCGACGGTGTTTCTCGCGGCCAAAAAATCCGACGTCGCGGGAGACGCCAGGATAAACATGGACGCTTTTATAAACATGGGCGGCCGGGTCAAAGAAATTACCGAACGAAAACATCTCCAGAATTTCAAACTGAAAATCATGCACACCACGGTTGTGGTCGACGCTCTTTTGGGGACAGGCCTGAACTCCGCTCCCAGTGGCGTATTGACGGATCTCATCGAGCTTATGAACCAGTACGGGTCTTTCAAGGTGGCCGTGGATGTGCCGTCCGGGGTCGACTCCGATTCCGGCGTGACGCCGGGGGTATGTTTCAAGGCCGATGTAACGGTCACGTTCGGCTTGCCCAAGCTTGGTCTTGTCACATCGCCTGCTAGAAATTTCGTCGGGAACCTTATTATCGCCGACATCTCCATACCGGAAACGGTGAGTAAGGATTCACCCTGCGCCGCATACTTGGTCGAAAACGGGGACATACCCCTGATCCTGCCGCCACGGCACTGGGACTGGCACAAGGGCCAGTTCGGCCACCTGGCGATGGCCTGCGGATCGACCGGTATGGGTGGCGCCGTGGCCATGGCGGGGGCCGGGGCCATACGCATGGGATCAGGCCTGGTGACGGCGTGTGTTCCGGAAAGCCTGGTCGTAGCTTTTGAAACCGGTCTCCCGGAAATGATGGCCATCCCCCTGCCCCAGACAGAAGCGGGAAGCGTCGCGAGCGAAGCGGCTGAAAAGTTCATCGGGTTCGCAAAGGACAAAACCGCAGTGTTGATAGGGCCGGGCCTGACCAGGAATGAATCAACCCGCGAATTCGTCCACACCGTAATCAGCTCTCTTGACCTGCCCATGGTCATCGACGCAGACGGGCTCAACTGTGTCGGAACAGACAATGACCTGATAAAAAACCGTAACGCCCCGACCATAATCACGCCACACCCGGGCGAGATGGGTACCCTGGCGGGAATGGCTACGGCCGATGTCCAGGCGGACAGGATCGGCGTGGCCTCGGCCTACTCCAGGCTCACCGGGGCGGTGGTGGCGCTCAAGGGCGCCGGGACTGTCATAGCCACGCCAAACGGCGAAGCGTATATCAACCATACCGGCAACAACGGCCTTGCCACAGGAGGTTCCGGAGACGTGCTGGCAGGGATGATCGCCGGGGTGCTTTGCCAGGGGGCTCACCCGGAGGACGCGGCCATCGCTTCGGTTTTCATGCATGGCATGTGCGCCGACATATACGCAGAAAAGCATGATCCCCGTAGCCTTATCCCCACGGACCTGCTGGATATCCTGCCGGAAGTGATAACAAAACTGACCCGCTGACCCGATCCCGGGCGCCGACCCGATCCCGGACGCTGGCCCGATCCCGGACGCTGGCCCGATCCCGGGTCCCAGCCGGGCGCAATCCTTTTTTTGTCGTCCCTGACAACACGCAGAACGCCGCACGAACATTTTTATCGCTCATCACCATTTTGGCCCGATACTTGCTTAGTACATAATTCAAGTAAATAATTGCTGGATGAACAAGGAAAAAAGGAAATTGGAAGTAATCGACCTGAACGAAAAGGTTAAATTTAACGAAATGTTCATTCCCCAGATCATGCGGGCCAACGGAGTGTACAAAACACCGTTGATCTGTATGAAAGAGGGACAGTTCATACCGCCCCACGCCAGCGGCACCGGTGTGTTCTATATCGTAAGCGGCAAAGGGGTAATGACCGTCGAAGGAGAAGAACGCGAAGTCTCCGCCGGAAGCATGATTTTCGTGGATAAGGACCAGACCAGAGGCATCCGCGCAACGGAAGAGCTCGTGGCCTTCGCGGTCCATATCCAGACCTAACGCCCCCTCCAGGCTTTGCCTGTAGGCTTTGGGGCCTGCAGGCATTGCCTGATACTTTCCAGAGTTGTACAATACCATAATGAGTTGAAAAGCGCCAGTTCATGGCCTTCACAGGAATTGTAACCAGGTAAATTAAGGAAATTCACTCATGCCCATAAAATCGAGCGATAAGGTTGTAGAGTTGCTAACTTCTGTTTACACCAGCGAAATAGGGGCTGTAGGCATATACATGGACCAGCACACCAAGATGGCCGACGCCGGTGTGGGCAAGTTTGCCGAAAAGCTCAAGCAGGACGCGCTGGAGGAGATGAAACACGCCGAATCGCTGGCAGAGCGGATTCTGTTCCTCGGCGCCACCGTCCGGTATGACAAGCACGATGTCCCGGCGCCTCCGATGACGGAGATCGTCGATATCCTGAAGCTGAACATAGATATCGAAATCAGGGCCATCGAACGGCTCAACCAGGGTATCCGGCTTTGCTACGAGGAAATGGACAACGGCTCCAGGCTGTTGCTTGAAAGTATTCTGCAAGACGAGGAGCGGCACCTCGACGACAGCGAGACCACGCTCGACAACATAGAAAAATATGGCGACCATTACATCGTAAGCCACCTTATATAGCCACCCCGGCTACGCAAGCCCCATTTCCTCTAAGAGGACGGGATTGAGTCATTGCGAAACAGCGCCGAAGCTCCGGCCAACTCAGCGTAATTCCAACGTCATCCTTCTCAAATCACAATCAAAATACAGTCTACAAAAGCAGTAGCGGTAATTGATTCAAAAGTATAAATATGTTAGATACAATATTTAAAGATATTCCGTTGGGGTGGAAATAATCAGGAGGGCAAGGAATCATGGATCTAATTGATCATATAAAGGAGTTGTCTGCACGAATCCTAAAACAAAAGGAGTATATACAAACTGAAGAGGCGACAAAAAACGCTTTTATTATGCCTCTTATAAGCGCACTCGGCTACGACGTTTTTAATCCTTTAGAGGTCATCCCGGAATTTACAGCAGACATAGGCACGAAAAAAGGAGAGAAGGTCGATTATGCGATAAAAAAAGACGGCAAGATTATTATCTTAATTGAATGTAAAAGCGCCCATTCCGATTTAAGGCAAGACCATATGTCGCAATTGCACAGATACTTCACGGCTACAGAAGCGCGTTTCGCTATTCTGACAAATGGAATTAAGTACGAATTCTATTCGGATATCGACGAAAAAAATAAAATGGATACAAAACCGTTTTTTGAATTCAACTTCCTTGATTTTGAAGATCATCAGGTTAATGAATTAAAAAAATTTACAAAAACATCTTTTTCACTTGATGAAATCCTGACAACCGCCAGCAAACTTAAATACACAGGATCAATAAAGAAGATTCTTATCCAGGAATTGGATCAGCCCTCAGAAAATTTCGTTCGGTTTTTCGCAAGACAGATTTACGATGGAAAGCTTACCCAATCTGTTATGGAACAGTTCACTAAAATTGTTCAAGAAGCTCGTACGCAATTCATAAACGAAAAGATCAACGAGCGTCTTAAGTCCGCTTTGAAAGCCAGTGTATCCTCGCCCAAAGAAGAAACGGAGGAAAGTAAAGAAGCTCCGGAACCGCAGGCAATGGATGATGGGATTATAACAACAAAAGAGGAAGTAGAGGGCTTTCTTATGGTCAAAGCGATATTAAGAGAGACGATAGACGTTAATCGAATAACAATGCGAGACACGAAAAACTATTGCGGTATACTGCTGGATAACACTAACAGGAAGCCTATTTGCAGATTACACTTTAACTCATCCCGGAAATATCTTGGAATATTCCGAAGCAAGAAAAGAGAAAAAATTCATATTGATAACCTGAACGATATTTATAAATATGCAGACGAACTTAAAGCTGTGATAGATGAGTATGAAAGCGAAAAGAAATCCGAAAAGACTGCTAATTCAGATGAAAATCACGATTCAGTAAACCATTCTGGCTCATAGAGTATTGGCCCATTAAAACATAGAACTCGATCAAGCGCGATAGCGGTTGTATGATCAAGGGGGAGAGGCGCCTGCCGCGCGCACCACACGACAAAATTATCCGACCATCATCGTCTCCTCGGCGTACCGGTAGGACGATCTTCCCTTTTCCCCGGCGACGGCCATGGCGATGGTCAGCGGGCCAAGCCTTCCCAGTAGCATCAACAACATGATCACGATCTTCCCGCCGACGGTAAGCTTCGGAGTGATCCCCAGGGAAAGCCCCACCGTACCGAACGCGGACACCGCCTCGAAAAGGATCGGCAGAAAACCGGAGCCAGCCTCCCTCGCGGCCACGTGGGTCGATTCTGTCATCAGCAGAACGAACATCGCCACCACCAGCACGGTTATGGCGATAAACACGATGGAGATAGCCCGTGATATCACCTCTTCGGGCACAGACCGGTTGAGCAGTTGCACATTCGACACGCCCTTGAACCTCGACATCGCCATCCCCCCAAGCAGTGCAAAGGTGGTGACCTTTATTCCCCCCGCCGTGGAGACGGGGGCGCCGCCGATAAACATCAGTATCATAAAGATGTAGACCGTGGGAGCGCCGTAAGCCGCTATATCGATGGTGGCGAACCCCGCCGTGCGTGATGACGCAATGTGAAACAGCGAGCTCATTACCTGTGTCATAACCGGCATCCCCTTGTGGGCGCCTGTGTATTCCAGAACAAACAGGAGAACGGACCCTACCAGTAAAGACACGGCGGTGACGAAAAAGACTATCCTGGTCTGGAACGACCAATTTGTTCTCGGATGAACCGGGGATCCGGTGTTGGCCAGGCGCATCTTCGCCCTGTCATGTGTCTCCGCGATGGTAAGAAAGCCTATCCCCCCCGCCACTATCAGGATTATAAACACCGTCATGGTGGGAATATCCTCCATGTAGCCGGCAAGACCGTCTGTGTATGATGAGATGCCAGCGTTGCAAAACGCGGAGATGGACAGGAAAGCCCCGTGGAACAGGGCGCTTTGTATCCCCTGCTCCGGCGCCCACAGAACGGCGAACGCCAGAGCTCCCGCAAGCTCGAAGGTAAACAGGAATATCAGCACCGATTTTAAGAGCTTGCGCACATCGATATTATTGGAAGCTGTGAACGTGTCATGGATCATCGATGATTGGGTTATGGATATCGACTTGCCAAGCATAAGCGCGAACCCGGTGGAAACGGTGATTATGCCAATGGCCCCCAGCTCAATCAGGACCATGATCACCACCTGCCCGAACGTTGTGAACGATTCCGCCACGTTGACGGTGAGCAGACCTGTCAGGCATGTCGCTGACGT